>JBFMDH010000003.1:0-300000 GCA_040754075.1 Acidobacteriota bacterium | reverse complement strand
TCTTCGATTTTATCGTAGCGTATGCCGTCAATCGTGAAGGCGCTCAGATGCCCGCAGCATTCCAACCAGAGGTCTCTGAGGAATTCATCCAAATCGTCAAGCGTCGCATCAGCGCGGATTTCCAGATGCAGCCAATACTCGGGCAAATACTTTCCTTCAACCGCAATATGAAAGGTTTTGGTCGGCGAAGCTTTTTTATTCGCCGTAACCACATTCTTCAGACACGATTGCAGGTGTCGGCTCATCACTCTTTTATTGAATCGGTCGCCACACAGATTACATTTACCGACCGACTGCGCTAATTTTTCTTTACCTATACTCATTTGAACATCCTCCTAATTCGCCAGTGACGGCAATCAGGATTCTTTAATTTGAAAAGCCCAAGCGTCAGCAAGGCGCAATGCAAACGCTTGGGCTTCTTATTACGCTTCCGCCGCTTCAGTCGCTTTGCCTCTTTGCATCACGAGTGCAGTGATGCCGGCGGTGAGTGAACCGGTCAGCACAGTGAATGGAATCCACAACAGTATTTGCGGCATCAGTCCGATTAACAGGTACTTGTTAAACCAACTCATTTCAGGAAAATTCGGCGGCGCGACATCATAATGCGTGCCCCAATTGCCATAAATCGCAATGAACATCACGATGGCAACCGGAACGCGCGCCGCGAACCCATACGCCAGAATGGTTTTGAAGAATTTGCGCCACGCCGGAAATTGAATCGCCGTCGCGGCAACGAATAGCAAAACCCCGATAAACGCTTTGACGGGCGAGAAATTTTCGGGGCTTTGTCCAGCCATTAACGCGCCGCCGCCCGCAAACAACACGATGCCGCCAATGGCGTGCAAGATGACCCGCCCGCTGCTCGTCTCAGGCGTCTCATTCGCTTTGATTAATTTGTACGCGAACCAGATGCCGAAGATCGGCGGCAGCCACGAAATGCCAAGCAAAGCGCCGCCGCCGCCCGCCTGTTTGCTGAACAGAAAAGGCGTCCAGTTATTCAATTCGCCAATCAAACGCAAAAGCGTGATGGCAAGCGTAATGGCTGTTGGAATCGTAATGAGTTTAATGATGCTGGTGTTGTTAATTGACATGAGATTCTCTCCTTGGTTTTTCGGAATAATGATTCAACCGCCAAATCGCCAAACGAGTTCGGCGTATTTTGCCCCTTGGCGGTTCGCTGATTTTGCAAACAACACAGCCGCTTTTGTTGAGCGAATGAATTTCGCTTCTTATCTGAAAACGTATTGCCCCTGTGTATCCACTGTAACGACAGGTAAGCGATGTTGAGTTTCAAAAACATCATAGCCGGTTTTTAAATTGCGCCAGAACCGAAGAAGCGTCGCATTACCCGCCGCTTTCTGTTCGAGCTTCCTCATTCCGGCTTCGTTCATCCTGAGTGGAAACACCTGCACAGGGATTTGCGTTTGTCCACTCGCGCGCGCTTCGACGGCAATCAAATAAAGCTCTTTAATCTGCTCGTCGGTAATCGCCATACAACCGATGGATACGCAGTTGCCATGAATGAAAATATCGCCGCCGAGATTGCCGCGCGCACCTAAAATTCTATCCGAAGCATTCGGATAGTTGAGTCCCAGAGAAAGATAGAAACTGCTTACCGGATTGAAGCGGTCAATCGTGTAAAAACCTTCAGGCACCTGGTTATCACCCTGCTCACGTTTGGGTCCGATACCGCCGGATGCGGCACAGACGTTATAGGTTTTCAGTAAATGAAATTGACCGGTTTCCTGCACCCAGAGTTCAATCACGCTTTCGCGTTTGAAGGCGCGGAGAAAAATTGCTCTTGCCGGGTAGGTGAGTTGCTTAGCCGCAAACATTTTTCTAACCGTCGATTCTTTTTCGGCAAATGCGGTTTGGACGCGCGGAAATTTTTGTTGCTGGGATTTAAAATTTTGCGCCGCGGTGTCATTCATCATGCCAATGATTAAAAACAGCAAAATCGTAAAGAACAATTTGTTCATCGGTTCATCTCGACTTTTAGGTTTTGGGTGCAAGTAGGCTAGCTCACAATTCATCGGCAAACAAGGCAAGCGAGAAATAAAAAAGGGCGCAACGTTTGCGCCCGTTAAATTTGATTAAAGTTTGAGGAAATAAAGATTCGATAGCGATTACATGACAAATTCGGTTTCGAGCGCGAGTTGCGCTTTGCGCAGTTCAAAGCGCGCGCGTCCAATATTGCCCCCCGGATTGACCGCAAAAATCAGAAAATATTCCGAGGTAATCGAACGCAGCAAAAAGGTCATTAAATCGGTGACAAACATCATCTCGCGCAGTTCGCCAAGCCCTGTATCGGTTGCGGTGTGCATGCTGCGCCTGAGTAGCGTGGTCATTTCCGTGGCAATCAAATCGATGTCAAGCGCCGGGTCAATATCTTTCACAACCCGTTCGATAACGATGCCGTCAACACCGAGCACCACGGCGACCGCGCCGCCTTCGACCTGATTGACAATGGTTTCTAAGGTTTTGTGGAAACTCAATTTACCCTCGCAAGAATTTTCAAAATGGTTTGTGGTTAGCCGAAAACTTAGATTAGCACTTGCCTGAAGCTAATCCAACTTGGCGGCTAACCACAAAGATTTATCCGACAAAGTTATTGCTTCGGCGGATTGGTTTTGGTCGGCGGCGTATCCGGTTTGACTCTGCCGTCGAGCGGTGCCAAGGCATTCGACTCCATCGATTTCGGTCTGACGAGATTGTCATTGCGAATGATGCGCGGCGTGATGAAGAACAAAATTTCATCAAAGTCACGTCGCGTGGTTCGTCGTTTGAATAATTCACCAATCACCGGAATGCGCGACACACCAGGAGTGCGAACAATCGTATGACCTTCGTTATCAATGTTGATGCCGCCCATCACCGTCGTTCCGCCATCGGGCACGCGCACGGTTGATTCAGCCGATTGCGTGTTGATGCCCGGCGTTCCATTGTTGAATTGGCTGGCTAAATTGAAGTTCACAGTATTGTTTTCGGCAATCACGCGAATCTGCACTTCGCCATTTTCTTCGACGATTTGCGGGGTGATTTGCAAGCGCAACGCTGCCGTCACAAAGGTTGTGGTAATGGTGTTGTTCGATACGGTTTGCACAGGAATCTGCACCCCGTTGACGATTTCCGCAGGTTGATTGTCGGTCACAGTGATGCGCGGACTGGCAATCGTGCGAATCTGACCTTTGGTTTCCTGTAAGCTCAAAGCTGCGGAGATGATGCTGGTTCCGAAGATACCGGTTGTCAGACTGAGCACCGTCCCTGCGGTTGCAGAGAACGCGCCGGTCGCCGTTGGCCCAATCAAGTTGGTCGGAGTAGAGGTGGAGCCGCTGCCGCTGCCGCTGCCTGAGCCGCTACCTGAGCCGCTGGTCGTTGTTTGTCGGTTGACACCAGAGCCGGGTATGAACTGCACAGGACTGGTGGCAAACAGCCCCGCTTTGCCACCTGAGCCTGAAGCCGCCGCCGCCAGTTCAACACCAATATCACGCAGGAAATTGCGGCTGGCGATGACGATGCGAGCTTCGATTTCCACCTGCGCTTCGGGTTTATCGAGTTTGGCAACGATGTCTTCGATGGCTACAAGGTATTCCGGTAAATCCGAAACAATGAGGCTATTACTGCGCGCATCCATTTCAATGGTGCCGCGTGGGCTGAGTCGCTTTTGCACGATGGCAAGTAACCCACCCTGCGAACCGCCGGCACCGGTCAATCCGCCACCGCTGCTTAATCCGCCACCACCGCCACCGCGTGTGGATGAACCAACGCCTGCACCCAGGGTTCCGGCAGCGCGGGCGTATTTGAGGTGAAGAATCTTGGTGACCAGCGGAACCTTTAAGGATTCTGCTTTTTTCCGCTCGACTTCCGCATTTATTTCTTGAGCAATCGCATCCAAAGTTGCAATGCGAACGATGTTTCCTTGATCGCAAACCCAACCCAGACGATTGGCGCGCATCACGGAATTCAACACATAATTCCACGGCAGGTCGCTTACGCGAATATCTACGGGAACCTGCTTGACGGAATTATCGACAACGAAATTGATGCCATATTGTTGAGAAACAAAGCGCAACATATCGCGCAAATCGACGCCTGCGCGAAGGTCAAAGCTAATCAAACCGCCTCGATAATCACTGTCGCACAAAGCTTGCGGCGCTTGCGGTCTGGCCTGCGTTTGCATCGCTACACTGGGCAACGGCGCGGGTCGCGTATCCGCCACGGTTGTCGGTGAAACGCCCGGTTGATTAACCGTTACAGGCTTGGCAGATGTCTTTACGGGCTGAGCCGTAACCCGCGGTCGCGAATCCGGCGTATTTCTTCTGGCTTGCGCCGACAAGGATTCGGGAACGCTCGGTTTTCCAACCTGAGTATTGGTATCGACAACGCTCGGTTTGGCAGTTTGTGTGCTCTTATCCGCAACTGCCGGTTTGGCGGCGGGCGCATTGTTCAGGCTCTGTTTTGCGGCTTGCGAATCCGGGTTGGTCTTCTGCGCCTGAGCCACCTGTGAGTTCACCGTGACGCTCGGTTGAGTGGTTTGCGCCGTCGTTTTATTCGGTGCAGGCGGTTGTGGCGTTGTGTTGGTTGTCGAAGCTGGTTTGGTCGCCGTGGTCGCAGGCTTGGTTGCCGATTTGGCTGCTTCGTTTTCAATGCGCTGACCGGCAACTTTAACTTCGGCATTATCTGTGCGGGTTTCAAGCGTCGCTTTTTCGGCTTCCCCTTGTGCCTTTACTTCTTCGGCTTTCGCTTTGGCTTGTTCATTGCGCGCCGCAAGTTGGTCACCGATGGTAATGACGAGTGATGCGCCTTCGCGTTCAATTTGATACGCCACCTGCGATTTCGCATCAACCACGATGCGCACCACATTGGCAGAGGGTTGTCCGACGCGGACTTTATCAACCGCTGCCGCGCCGACCGTAATCGGTTTGCTGCCCGCTTGATTGCGAACCCCTGTGATGTCGAGCACGATGCGATAAGGATTGGTTAAAACAAAATCTTTGAATTGGGCGTTGCCGTCGGCTTCAACGATGATGCGCGCAAAGCCTTCGCCGGCTTCACTGCGCACGTTGCGAATCAAGGTTGCAGGTTTCGCGGCGTTTAGCGAATCGGTTTTCGCGTTTACCGCGTCGGCTTTTTCCGTATGCGCAGCCGGTGTTGCCGCCGGTTTCGTGGTTACGGGTTGACTGGCTTTTACCGGCGTCGGTTCAACGACCGCGCTTCCGGCAATCGGTGCCGGTTCGACATAAACGCCGGGTTTGGTGTTGGTTTTCCTGGCATCTTGAGCGAGCGGTTTTTCAGTCGCGATTTCGATAATCAAAGTATTGCCTTGCAGTATCGATCTATCGCTCACCTGTCCTTGAACTTTAATCTCAAGATTGGTGCCGATGAATTTGGTCGCCTTCGATGTAGCTTGCGATTTACGAACCGTTATCGATTCGACGCCCGCGCTCTTTACGGCGTACCAGGGCGTCAGTTGCGAGCCGTCCCCGCCCGGAAAATCGACGACAATCAAATTGTCTGTCGGTTTGATAACCGTATAGAGAGGTGGCGAGTTGGACTCGATGGCAATTCGGGTTACTGCTCCAACGGTCTCGTGTTTGAGCGCAACTAAATTGAAAGTCGCTCCCTCTTGCGGAACTCTCTGATTATGGCTCGGTCGTGCAAATGCCCAGGTATTGGCAACCACGGTGAGCAGCAATATAGAAGTTACGAACCTCCTAGCTATCATACACTTTATCTCCCCTCTCGGTTTTGAATGAAGAAGACGCGGGATTGAGGGAGCAACCACCACGATCATCCGCTTCGTTGAGTTTGTCAGTATCGCTTAGTTGACTTTTGGCCCAGACGTCGCGCTAGGCTGTTTGGCAACAATATTTTCAAGTTTGATTTGTTTGCCATCAGGGTTTATCTGATAAGTTTCCTGTTTGAAAGTGACCCTTGCCCCTGAATCGCTGGTATCACTTTCGATTCTTAAAATCTCGCCGTTATAACAACGCGAACCTCTTCGTATAAAGAAAGTCGAGCCGGTTGGTGTGGCTCTGGCAAATGCGCCAAATCCGAGGTCATCGCGAAATACGCCGATGATTTCAAGTTCTGAAACCAGGTATTGCATGACCGGATTGGGTTCCGCCATCCCCTTGTCGACATATTCATCAACCAGCATTTTGAATTTTGCGCGGCGTTCTTCAAGCGATGGGAAACCGACCGGCTTGGGTTCTTTGGGTTTGCCGCCCGGACCTTCTTTGGGTTTCGGTTTAATCACTTTTTTGAACGGGTCTTTGTTAGCCGGAACATAAGGTTTAATGGTATCGCTTGCCGGGCCGAGGTACTCTTTTTTCGTCGCCTGTACAGCCGGTTGCGGTTGTTGTTGAGCGATGGCTTGCAAAACCAGCGAAAAGACCAGTAAACCGGTGATTGCCAGTAAAACCGTCCATTTTATTATTCTGTCGTTTGCGGTTTTTCGGGCAATGACCTGCGATTGTACATTTGCCATTCTTTTATTCATCACACTACTCCATATTTGAGGCTCATGGTTATTTCGGTTGATTGGCTGGCGGAGGCGTCGGCTGTCCGGGTTGCGGAGCCGCAGCGCCCGCTGGCGGCGTGCCGCCTTTGCTGGTCAACTTGTTGAGATTTTCAGGCGATATGTAATATGCCACCACAACAAATGACGTATTGATGGAACGACCCGCAACTTGCGCGGTGTCTTCTGCCTGTTTGATATCGACATCGGCAACGCTGACAATGCGTTTATAAAATCCCAGGTCGGAAAGGAACAAGCCAACGTTATCGTATGATCCGGTGACTTCAACTTGGATGGGTTGCGCGGTATAAATTTCCGATGGCGTCACCGACAACGGCGCGAATCTTCGGAGTTCGAGTTTACGCGATTTCATTAAATCCTTGATGCTGTCGAAAACCTTGGTGATTTCCACCTGGTCAGGCAGCAAATCGCGCAGGCTGTCCATTTCCGCCTGTTTCTGACGCAGGGTCTCTTCGGCGGCTGCCAGGTTTTGCCGGATGATGCTGGCTTGGGCATTTTTCGCCTTCAAAGTTTGCACCTGTTGTTCAATCTTTAGGGTCTCTGCGCGGGTATCGCTGTAGAGCATGGTGTCTGCGGCATAGACCAAAAGCGCGACCAGGGCGAGCAAAATCAACATCTGGTAATACCACGCCAGGCGTGTAAAAAAGTTGCCACCCTCTTCCGATTTTGTAATGGTTGCTACTGCTGCTGCCATAATCATTTCCCCCTATTTAGTCTCTGCCTTCTTCTCTTCGCCTTCGGCGCGAGGTTTGTTGTAGTCACAGTTGATGGTGAATTTGAACACCCGGGCAGTATCTTTATCATCGCCCTCTTTCTTGTCAGCCTCTTCAATCTTGACTTCCGTCCCTTCAATCACCGGAATAACGTTGGTAAACAGTCCGTTCGAGAATTCCAACTGTCGCGCAAAATCGGCGACCACCTGTTCATTCATCGAAGTGCCGATGATTTGCAATCGATTGCCTTTTTGGGTAATCGTCGTCAGTTTGAAATCGGCATTGCCGCCCGGCATTCGTTCGTTGATTGCCGAAAGCATGGCGACCGGACCTTTTTGTTCGGCGCGCAGTTGTTTAATCAACTTGATGCGCTCTTCCAACTGCTTCAATTCATTCTCAAGCTCATTCTTGCGATTGATGTCGGCTTCGAGTTGTTTGGCTTGCTCTTGTTCGCGGTCAAATTCGGCTTTGACATCGGCGTGCGCGCGGGTTGTCCACAGGTGGTCAATGCCGATGGCAAGCAAAGCGATGACCAGGGCGCTGATGAGCATGAAAATCTGCTGACCGTGTTTGGCTGCGACTCTGGTCTTTTGAATGGTTACACGTTGTTCGGCTGTGCCTTCGAGCAGGTTTACTCTAATCATCTTGCCACCTCCGCAACACGAACTGCCAAACCGACAGCGACTGCCATATTCGGTGAAAGTTCGCGCATATACTCTTCATCAAATCTCTTGTGGTCGAACCGGATGGAACGAAACGCATCAAAGCGTTCGACGGGCATCTGGAATTTTTCCGAAAGGTAGTTCACCAGATTCATCACTTTCGATGAACCGCCGGCAATCAGCATCCGGTCAATGTTGGGCGAATCGACTGCGGTGGCGCGGAAGAAATCCAGGGTGCGGGAAATTTCCAAAGCGAGCATTTCGGTCACCGAATCAATCGCCGGCATGGCGTCTTCAACCGAGTGTTCCATTCCAAAAGCCATGCCGCGTTTGAGCGCCTCGGCTTGTTCAAAGGTCATGTTGAACTCTTTTTGCAACAGGTCGGTATATTGATTGCCGCCCGCCGAGATGTCGCGGGTGAAAATCGAGGTCGTGCCACGCACCACATTGATAGTCATCACCGATGCGCCGATGTCCAGAAGCGCGACCGTGAGATTGGGCGGCGGGTTGTAGTTGACTTCATAAGCGTTCTGCAATGCGAAGGCGTCAACATCAACGATGACCGGTTGTTTGCCCGCCTGCGAAATGACCTGCGTAAATTGGGCAATCTTGTCGCGTTTGCAGGCAACCAGTAACACATCCATGCTTTGCCCGGTGCTGTCGCGCCCCATCACTTCGTGGTAGAGATTGACGTCATTAATATCGAATGGAATATATTGCTCGGCTTCCCAATGAATCTGTTCATAGAGTTCTTCATCGGGCATTGCCGGCATAGTAATTTTTTTAACGATGACTGCGTGTCCTGAAAGAGCGGTGGCGACCTGATTGGTTTTAATGCCTTGTTCCATCCATACGCGGTTGATGGTGTCGCTTACGTGATTGAGGTCAATGATGTGTCCGTCAACGATGGTATCCGATTGCAGATTCTGATGTGAGATATGCATGAGTTCATAACCGCCGCGTGCAGGTCTGAGTTCAATGGCTTTGAGCGCGGTGGAACCGATATCTAATCCGACTACGCCTTTTTGTTTATTTCCGAACAAACCTTCTAACATAGCGTTCCCCTGTGGCTGTTTGCGCTTCCGGTTTCTTGCAGACTCGGAAACCAACGCCATTTTCAACTTGAACTTTAGGGGCTATGTGATTCTGAAATTTTGAATTGTCGTCAGATTAAAAGGGGCGGTGCTTAGGGGCGATGTTTGGTGTCGAATTAAAGAAATGTCATTTGCCGGAAATGACCTGCTGGCGCGTGATGTCCTGACATTTACTTTAAGGCGAATCAAACATCAAATTGACACTTCTTCCAACGCAGTCATTTCTAACACCCGTCACCATAGGTGTCAACACTAATTTTCCGCAACCATCAGGGGTTAATTTTTGTCCTCAAAATACCGGCTTTTTTAGGCTTTTTTCCAATTCTGTTCAGCAAGCTACCCTTCTCCAGTAGCGGTATTATCAATCTAACAAAACCTTTGCCCGACTGACGCAAAGGCGCTTGCGCGCGCCAACGCTCGGGTTTCAATCAAAGGAGTCCCGTCGCAAAAAATCTACGAACGGGCGGCGGTTTGACGCGCTCAATTTATATCAATAGAATTTTTAGCGCAGTGAATTGTGAGAAATTTTTCGTGAGCGGATTTTTAGAGCATCGTAACGTTTACCCCCTGGCCTGTTTGCCGAATCTTTTATCGCTTCTGCGGCGTAGAAGATTTAGTCAACAGGCTAAATGGTCTTTAATGAATGCAAAAATCAACTATCTGAATTTTAAAATTTGCGATAAGAAAAGAGAGATAATATGACAGCGATTTTCAATAAAGTGGCAACCAAAATATTCGGCAGCGCCAACGAGCGATTGCTCAAACGCCTCTATCCCATTGTTGATGAAATCAATGCCCTTGAACCACAAGTGCAAAAAATGACCGATGATGAGTTGCGCGCCCGCACCGCAGAGTTTCGCGAACAGGTCGAGCGTCAACTTGCCGAAGCCGAAATCAGCGGCACCTCTCCCGATGAGCGACAACAATCTTTGCGCCGGGCGATTGACGAAGCGTTGGATGAAATTTTGCCCGAAGCTTTCGCTATCGTCCGCGAAGCGTCGCGCCGCGCCACCGGCATGCGCCATTTCGATGTGCAGTTAATCGGCGGTATGGTTTTGCATCGCGGCATGATTGCTGAAATGAAAACCGGTGAAGGTAAAACCCTGGTCGCGACGCTTCCGGCATACCTCAACGCGCTTGCCGGGCGCGGCGTTCACATCGTCACCGTAAACGATTACCTTGCCAAACGCGATACCGAATGGATGGGCAAAATTTATCGCTTTCTCGGTCTCACTGTCGGTTGCATTCAACACGATATGACCGATGAAGAACGCAAAGCCGCATACGGAGCCGACATCACCTATGGCACCAACAACGAACTGGGTTTCGATTACCTGCGCGACAACATGAAATTTGACCCGACCATGATGGTGCATCGCAATTTCAATTTCGCCATCGTTGACGAAGTCGACTCCATCCTGATTGACGAAGCGCGCACCCCGCTCATCATTGCAGGCTCTTCGGAAGATTCAACCGAAAAATATTACATCGCCAATGATTGCATCGTGCGCATGAAAGCTGAACAGAGCAAACTGGTTGCTGAAATTAAAAGTAAGGAAGGCGATGTCGATTTGAAACAAGACCCGCGCCTGCTTTATCACGTCGATGAGAAGCAGCATCAGGCGACGCTTACGGAATCAGGGGTGGATATGGCGGAAAAATTCTGTCAGGTCGGCAATCTCTATGACCCTGCGAATATGGAACTCCTGCATTGTGTTGAACAATCGCTCAAAGCTCACAGCCTTTATCATCTTGACAAACAATACATCGTTAAAGACGGCGAAGTGATTATCGTTGACGAATTCACCGGGCGTGTGATGCCCGGTCGTCGTTGGAGCGATGGACTCCATCAAGGCGTTGAAGCCAAAGAGAACGTCAAGATTGAAGCCGAAAACCAGACACTTGCAACCATCACCTTGCAGAATTATTTCCGTATGTACGCGAAACTCGCAGGCATGACCGGTACAGCCGAAACCGAAGCATCGGAATTTGCCAACATCTATAAACTCGATGTCGCGGTCATTCCAACCAACCGCGAAAATCAACGCAAGGATTTTTCGGATGTCATCTATCGCACGGAGCGCGAAAAATGGAATGCCGCTGCCGAAGAGATCAAACAACTTCATGAAAAAGGCCAGCCGGTGCTCGTCGGTACAGTCTCCGTTGAAAATTCTGAAGTGCTTTCCGATAAGCTCAAAAAAATGCGCGTTCCGCATAATGTATTAAACGCCAAACCCGAACACGCGGGGCGCGAAGCCGACATCGTCGCGCAAGCCGGGCGCAAAGGACAGGTCACAATTGCCACCAACATGGCGGGTCGCGGTACGGATATTCTGCTTGGCGGCAATCCCGAATTCCTGGCTAAACAGTTTTTGAAAGAGAAAGAAATCAATCCCGAAGAAGCCACCGAAGGACAGATGAACGCCGCGCTTGAACGCGCCAAGGACATTACCGAAACCGAACATCAGGAGGTCATTCAACTCGGCGGGCTTCACATACTCGGCACCGAACGCCACGAATCGCGCCGCATTGATAATCAGCTTCGCGGTCGTTCAGGGCGTCAGGGCGACCCCGGTTCGTCGCGTTTCTATCTGTCACTTGAAGATGATTTGATGCGCATCTTCGGCGGCGAACGCATCAAAGGCATTATGCTCCGACTCGGTATGGATGAAGGCGTGCCGATTGAATCGGGGCTGGTCAGCAAACGCATCGAAGCCGCACAAAAGAGCGTCGAAGGACACAACTTCTCGATTCGTAAACATCTGCTTGAATATGACGACGTGATGAATAAACAGCGTGAAGCGATTTACGCGATGCGTCGTCAATTGTTGATGGGCTTTGAAGGCGAAACTATCGAAGAGCGCAATGACAATCAGCGTGAGCACGTTCTGGAAACCGCTCATGAGTTATTCGATGATATGATTGACGAGTACCTGTCGAAAGATATGCGCCCGGATGAATGGGATTTTACGGGACTCAAAGACCAACTGCGCGCCACTTTTGGTTATGATGCGGACAGCGAAGGTTGGCATCTCGAAAACATGGGCATCGAAGAGGTGCGGCAAAAACTCTGGCCTGAAATCGAGAAGAAGTACGGCGAGAAAGAGGTGCAACTGGGAGCCGAGGCGCTGCGCAGTCTTGAACGTTACATCATGCTCAACATCGTTGATGCGCAGTGGAAAGATCATTTGCTGGCGCTCGACCATTTGAAAGAAGGCATAGGGCTTCGCGGTTACGGGCAAAAAGACCCGCTGGTTGAATACAAACGCGATTCGTTTGCCCTCTTCCAGGATATGCTCTATCGCATCAACAACGAATCGGTGCGTTATCTGTTCAACTTTCAGGTGCAGGTGACAGAATCGGTCGAGCAACAACTGCTTGAACGGCGGCGGCGTCAACGTCGCGGACGCGTCGCTTTCACGAAAGCCAACGAATCGGCGTTTGCAGCGGGTGAAGAGGAAGAAGCAAAACCGTTTCGCAATAAAGAGCCGCGCGTCGGGCGCAACGAACCTTGCCCATGCGGTTCGGGCAAGAAGTACAAAAAATGCCACGGCGCTGAATAATTGAACTGTAATAACGGGCAGCAGACAATTGATAGTTTTCGATTGCCTGCTGCCTTTTTGTTTAATTACTTCTTAGCTCTTCTCCCCAACGGCAATGCAAAATCAAAATTTCCTGGTTACGACCGAACGGTTAATACTTCGTGATTTTCAAGAAAGCGATTGGCAACGTTTTGTTGAACTCCATAACGACTCTTCCGTAAAAAACAACTTTCTTTCCTTTCAATTAAACGATGACTATATTCAACGGTCTTTTGAAAGCGGCTTTCTGTCTAAAGAGCAAAATCCCCGTTTAAATTATTTTCTTGCGATAGTATTAAAGGAACAAGAAACGATTATTGGAACCTGTTCAATTAGTGGCACACTCGCCGGTTATGAAAACACTGGCATTGGCTGGCATGTGGAGAGTTCATATACAGGCAAAGGTTATGCAACGGAATCTGCCGGTGAACTATTAAGGCTCGGCTTTCATAAACATAATGTTGAGCGGGTTATTGCCGAATGTTTTGCGGATAATCGTGCATCAAGGCGGGTAATGGAAAAAAATGGGATGACCATAGTTTCCAGTGGCTTATTAACTCGCTGGATAAGAGGAGCGTATTACGGCGAGAAAAAGCCAATTGTTCGGTACCAAATTAACAGAGCGGAGTGGTTCGCTAAAAATTCTTCAAATAAATAAGTTCCTGTTTGCTCTGAGAAAATTATTCTCATGGCGTACTCCGGATTTTCATTCAACGCGGTTCACCTTCCCGAAACAAACTATTGAATCCACATTTTTGCTATTGTACTCTCGCTTCATCAGTCCCCTGATGAAGTGCCCCGCATCGCAGCCGACGTTAGAGAGGACACCGCTATCCCCAGTCAAATTTTAGAAGCAATCAAATCCGGCAAAGCGCCACACAGTGCAAAACTGGCGGGTGCCAAGGGACTGTTTCCACTCAGCAACGATGAAATGTTTGAAGTGCTGGTGCTGCTGATGGCGGATGCGGATGAAGAGATACGCCTCACCGCAGCAACCACGGTTGATAAATTTGATCCGCAATCGTTCGCACACCTGGCTGCTGACCAAGAGGCGGCGCCTGAGGTTTTAGGATTTTTCTGCGTCTGGAAAAAAACGCCGAGTGAAATTCTTGAACAAATCATTTTCAATCGCGCTACGCCCAACCTGGCGCTTGCCCGGCTTGCCGGAACCACCCGCGACGCGCAAATTCTCGAAGCCATCTCGCTCAAGCAACAGAACCTGATTCAAACGCCGGAAATCATCGAAGCAATTTTGAATAATCCGGCACGCACTCCTGAAGCCGAACGCCGCGCCAAAGAAATTCGCGAAGAGTTTTTTGAAAAAGCCTTCGGCATCCAGATGATTGCCGAAGAAAAGCGCGTCAAAGCCGATGCCGAAGAACAAACCCGCAAAGCCAACGAATCAATTCTTATCGGCGGTCTCGAAGATTTGGTTCGCCTGGGGCTTGTCGAAGAGGGCATCGAAGAAGAAGTTTACGAAGGCATCATTAAAGAGTATGAAGAAGAGGTCGGTGATTTGGATGCGGCTCCGGTCATTGAATATGACCAGATCGACCTTGAAAGCATCATCGGTCAAGTGCTCGACGATGAGAATGCGGCTGCGGAAATTTCGCAATCACACATCTCGGTTGACCGCAAAGCGATGTTTCAGCAAATCGCCATAATGAGCGTCAAAGAACGTGTGATGCTGGCGATTAAAGGCACTCGTGAAGCCCGCATGATTTTAATTCGCGATCCCAATCGCATCGTCGCCTGTGCGGTGTTGCGTAACCCGCGCATTACTGAAAACGAAGTCGAAGGCATTGCGGCGATTCGCACGGTTCCCGAAGATGTGCTGAGACAAATCGGACAAAACCGCGCTTACACCAAATCCTATGTAGTCATTCACAATCTGGTGCGCAATCCGAGAACCCCTGTGGCGCTCAGTTTGAACTTCCTCAATCGCATTCAAACCCGTGATATGCGGGCTTTGGCTGCAAATAAAAATATCCCCGATGTGGTTCGCACCATGGCGAGTCGCATGTACCTCAAACGTAGCGGCTCTTAGGGCAGATTATCTTGAGGGTACAGCACTACCTTGCGGAAAAGTTTGCCCTGAGAAAACCACCGCAGACTCAACACTACACCTGCTTTGCCAATCGCTAGCGTTTATCCAAACTCACTACGCATTCCCTAAATCAGGAATGAATTATTTCAATCCGTTTAAATTTCAATTGCACATTTCAATTGCTTGGCATATTCGTTGCACTAGGTTTCGCTGAATAGAAATAAGACCCGACCCGGCAATGTTTTTTTAAGCGGGGGTAGTTTATGTTTACCTTTATTTTGAGTTCACTGGTTTCGCTTTTCACAGGCGCACTGTTGACATATTTTCTTCTTCGCAAAAGGGTTGGCATACCCGCCGAACCGCTTCCACGACCTCGAAATCTGATTAAACTGGTTGGTGTTCAAATTATCTGTGGCGATTGTGCCGGCGAAGACGAGGCACCGCTTAAAACCTTCTTAAATGCTTACGACAAATGTGCCCGCTGTGGCGGCAACAGTTATGTGCTGGCATCAAGCTTTGAATCGACCATGATGTTATATAAAGCATTGGAGTTTCTGGAATCCGCCATGCCCACCAATGATGCCAATGTCATTTCGATTCAGGAACATATCGCTGCCCGTGAGAGTCAGGAACAGAAAATTGCCGTTTGATAGATGTGAATTTGCCCCGTAGAACAACTATCTCTTGCCTTTTTTTCTGGTGGATAAAATGTTCGGATAGTGAGTATTCATTTGTCTGGATAATCTGTAGTCAAAAGCTTACTAATTTTGCTTACTCTTCACCTAATTTTCCTTGATTTGCGCAATGATTATCGCTTTATCCGCTCAAAATCTTCCGGGTAATCAAAATCTAAAAGCACACCCTGGTCAGTGACTTTGACATAAAGCGTTTCATTTCTGTGCGCCGTGATCACTGCTTTCAAACCGATTTCGGGAGTAATGCTGAGGATTTCTTTTTTAAGTTTTGCCGACAATAGAATCGGATGCCCTCTGCTTTCCTGATAAACCGGAATGGCAATCAAGGCATCGGTTTGTTGGTAAGCCTCGATCAGTTGATTGATGATGGCGATATTGATTTGCGGTTGGTCAACTAAAGCAATCAGGTAAGCCGTCGCATTTTGGCTTGCGGCTTCAACACCGCATTGAATGGATGAACTCATGCCTTGCCGGTGCTGGGCATTGAAAACGCTTTTGATTGGTCGCTTGGCAAGCGCGCGACGCACATCGGCTTCGCGATGTCCGGTCACAACAATCAATTCATCAATTGATGAGGCGAGTAAATTATCGACGCAACTTTCGACAAACGTTTTTTCGCCAAACGGTAGAAGTTGTTTGAACTCGCCCATGCGCCGCGACTCGCCTGCGGCTAACAGTATCGCTGAAATCATAAAATTTTTTGCTCACCAAATCCCATACTAACGTTTAAGCAGTTGTCATCTATAGCTTCAATTGCCGCTTCAGGTTTGGCAAGTCGTTTGCCCATCTTTTGAACGGACTGTTAGAGTTGAATTCGTCAAGCGTTGCGAATCTCGATTGTGCAGTCCGGCGCAAGCAAGCAGACATCGAACTTTTGCGCCGGGTAAAGCATCTCAAGTTTGAGAAGTTAGCAAACGCTAAAGGGGTGTTCAACTTGAACAGAATTTCTAAAACGATTATCACCAGTTTAATGATTGCGGCACTGGTCAGTTTAACCAACGCGCAGCAAAACGCCGTGTTTACAACGCCTGCGGGTGAAACTATTTCATTGAGTACGCTACGTGGACAAGTTGTCGTGCTGGTTTTCGGCGGCGTTTCTGACCCACAATGCCGCGAAGAATTCAAAGCTTTACAGACGCTTGCAGATAAATATGCCAATAGCAAAGTCGCGGTTTTCTGGGTGAGCATAGACGCACCGGCAAGCGTTTCCGACGCCGAGTTGAAAGCGCCTTGCGGTCCCGCAGGTTCCGTTAAAGTGGTGCGCGACGCCAGCCGGGCAGCGTTCAAACAATTTGGTGGAAAACAATTGCCAACCATCGTGATTTTAGACAAGGCGGGGAATGTCGCGGGCCAACCGCGCGGCGGGTTCAATCCGAACGCCGCTTTCATCAACAGCATCAGCGACCTGATTGACGGATTGCTCTAATCAAACGCTCTCCTCCTTATTGCAGAAATTTTTTCACAAGCCGACTATCCAGCGTCGGCTTTTTTGTTGCCGCAAAGGTTGTAGGCAGGTTTGCCGCTCTGGTAAAACTCTTGTGATGTCAAATAGTGAAAAACCCGGCAAAGCATTGCTTTCTTACTTTAGCGAAAGACAAAGTGAAATTCTTGAATTCATCCGCTGGCTGGTCGAACAGGAATCCATGTCGCGAGTGCCTGATGCGACCACGCGCATCGCTGAAAATTTAGCCGAGCGATTGAGCGCGCACGGCGCAACCGTCGATTTGCTGCGCGATGAAAAATTCGGCGCGACGCTTCGCGCCCGTTACTTTCACACCCTTGACCCTTGCGCCAAACAACTGCTTATCGTCGGACACCTTGATACCGTTTGGCCCATCGGCACGCTTGCAAAAATGCCTTATCGCGTCGAAGGTGACCAAGCTTATGGCCCGGGTATTTTCGACATGAAAGCCGGGGTGACGCTTGCCACGTTTGCGATGCTGGCGCTCAAAGAATTAGGGCGTAAAACTCAACGCCCGATCACTTTTTTGATGACCTGCGATGAAGAAACCGGCAGCCATTTTTCCCGTCCCGTTATTGAAGAAGAAGCGCAAAACGCGCACGCCGCCCTGGTGTTGGAACCGCCAATTCCGGGTGGCATCGTGAAGACCGGACGCAAAGGTGTCGGCGAATTTGAACTCACGATTCGCGGACGTTCGGCGCACGCCGGTAATGATATTCATAAAGGCATCAGCGCCGTCACCGAACTCGCGCATCAGATTTTAGCCATCAATAAAATTGCCGATTTTGCGCGCGGCACGACACTCAATGTCGGCGTCGTCGAAGGCGGCGTGCTTTCAAACGTTGTCGCCGCCGAAGCGCGCGCTGCGGTTGATATGCGTTTCAATGTTATCGAAGAGGGCTATCGTGTCGAAGAAGCCATGCGCGCGCTCACCCCGGTTATCGACGGCGCGCAACTGGAAATCAAAGGCGGCATCAATCGTCCGCCGCTTGAACGCACTGATGCGATTGCCACGCTCTTTGCGCATGCTAAAAATTTAGCAGCCGAAATTGATTACGATTTACAGGAAGGGCAGGTCGGCGGCGGCTCTGACGGTAATTTCATTGCGGCGATGGGGGTGCCGGTGTTGGACGGCTTAGGGGTTGACGGAGCAGGCGCTCATGCGACGCACGAACACATTACCCTGAGCGACATTCCGCGTCGCGCCGCCTTGGTTACACGGCTGATTGAAACAGTCTGAGCAATTCGGTTGCTATGCCATATTCCACTTGCCCAATCTGCGGACAACTTTTTCATTTGCAAGTTAAAGATTTGGAAGCCTGGTACAAAGAATTTGCGCCCGACAAACCGATTGGCGATATGGTGAACTTAATATGCTTTCGTTGCTGGAAGAACCAGAAGGATTTGGAAAATTCAGATAAACCGGATTTCTGAATCAGCCTTTCAATTGAGTAAGGCTTTCAATTTTTCGTAAACCGCTATGACCCGCTCGCGGGTCTCTTCCATCGTTCCGGTGGTATCGATTTCATAATCGGCGTATTGGCGTTTTTCATCCGATGACATTTGCGCGGCGATGCGGCGTTCGGCATCTTCGCGGCTGATTTGATTGCGCTTCATCAAGCGTTCGACCTGAGTTTCGCGGTCGCAAAACACCACAATCAATTTGTCAAAGCGTTTGTAGCCGCCCGATTCAATCATCAATGCCGCATCGATAATCACAATCGCCTCGGGATTGGCGGCTTCGATGTCGCTAAGCAAGCGGTTCTGTTCTTCAATGACGCGCGGGTGAACGATTTCATTGAGCCGTTGTCTTCGTATGGCATCGGCAAACACAATCGCGCCAAGTTTCACCCGGTCAATGGTTTTGTTTTCCGCAAGCACCCCTTCACCGAATTCGCGTATCACATCCCTGTAAGCCGAAGCATTCGGTTCCATCACCGAATGGGCGATTTTATCGGCGTCAAAGGTGACGCAGCCGAGTTCGGCAAACACCGACACCACATAACTTTTGCCAACCGCGATGCTGCCTGTCAGTCCCACTTTCAACATAACGTTTCTCTGATTCCACCTGCCTTCCCTGACGGTCGGGCGAGGCGCTTATTCTTCCCAGTATTCAACCGGCGCAATCGGCGTGTTCAATTTATCGAGCGCCGTTTTGCCGCCAAAGGTTTTAACAATTTCATCATCAAGATTATCGGCGACGCGCGCAATCGCCGACACGCTGGCGTACAACTCTTCTTTATCCATCGTGTCGCCCAAAATCGCGTGCGTCAACACGATGGTGCCTTTGCCGCTGTCATCAATCGACAGCCCAAATGCCCCCAACACCAGTTTCAAATTGTAACCCAGCAGGTAGCACATCAAAGCTTCGTTGACCTCGATATCAATCACCACGTAAGAGAAGATTTCAACGCAGGTTTGTCGTTCGCCAATCGCTGAAACCCGCACGTAAACAAACGTCGAACCTTCCTGCAAAACAAAGGTATCGTCAATGACCGTCACATTGACTTCGCCGAAAATCTCGAAGAGAAACTGCCGGGTTTTTTCATAAACTTTTTCGTGAGTTGCGGTTTTAAATTCCATCCGGGCTTACTCTTTTCCAAAAACGTCGCGCCAATCATAGAGGGATGGGTTTCAAATTTCAAATTTTTGCTTCGCAGACTCAGTTGCGTGTCGCCTCGCGGCTCGCAAAAACTGATTGTCGAATCGCCGCGCAAACGGCAGAAAGCGATGTTTTTCGCGATAATTTTCCGTCTGGCGCATGGCATTGAATCCGGCAGCCGTGATGATGCGGTGAACAAACGGAAAAAGTGCTGAGGCAGGATAAAAATCAATTCGCTCTAAAACGGTCTGGCGTCTGGCGTCTGGCGTCTGGAACTTTGCGTCTGGCGTCTGGTGTTCGATGTCCGACGTTTGCGCGTCGGAATCCAATTGCTGGAGTTGTGAATCTCCGGGTTGCAACCTCGACAATTTTTTCAAATTGGGCAAATCAATTTTTTGTGGCGCAACCAGAACCAGCCGAGGGTTGATTTGCTCTTGTTCACTCATCTCGCCGGCATAAGCGAGAAGTTCGGCAATCTCTTCGGCGGAACCTGAATGGACGATGAGCCAGCAGGGTCGCGGGTCATGAGTAAACCTTTCTTGAAATGTGCGAACAATAATTTTTTCTTCTTCGCTTAAATCAACCGGCGGGTCTTGGAGTTCGAGAAAGCTCATAGCTTCGGTGTTGGTTAGTAAAAATGCCTGCTGTTCATTTTCGAGAGTTTCGACAAAATAGACCTGCTGAAAAAACGGCGGCTTGCCTTGAATCACTTTTTCATACTCAAACCAGCGCAAATTTCTGGCGAGGTGAATAAGTTTCGCGTTCCCGGGAAAATTGAAATTGCCGAATTCACTGAGGATTCCGCAGGGAAAAGCGTCGAGAAAAATTTCTGTGGGCGCGTATTCAATAAAAGTTTTTTCAAGCCATTGTTGATAACCTTGAAGATCACCGGAAAAGTTTTGCGGAATGCCAATAACCTGAGCGTCACCAACGATGCGGTTGTCCGCAGCAAACGGTGAAGCAGTGACTAGCGCAACCGGTTCATTGATACTCAGCGAATGAATCGCCGAGCGCGCCCGCGTCAAATGCCCAAGCCCACCTCCTGCGGCGTAATAAATTATCATCCTTCGCGCACCAGATTTTCTTCATCAGCAAAATCATAAGCGGGCAAATTTCCCGGCGTTTCCAGAAACATCCGCAAATAGTTTTCCCTTTCGATTTCACTGGTGAGTCGGGTTTGCACCAGCAAGCGGGCACTCTCGCCCATTTGCTTTAAGGTTTCATCACTGACGGTTGCGGCGCGTTCGATTGCCGCGCGGCACTGGTGTGCGTCGCCGGGATAAAAAAGCAGGCTGTTTTCGGCGTCGGTCAACACGTCAGCCATTCCCCCAACTTTTGCAGCCAGGAGCGGCACAGCAAGCGCCGCCGCTTCCAGCAAAACATTCGGCAACCCATCATAAAACGACGCAATAGCTACCAAGTCACAGACGGCGTAATGTGGCAACAATTCATAACGGTCAACAAATGGAAAAATACTGTGGGCAATTTCACTTTCATGGGTTTGTAAAAATTCAATGACCATCGCGTCGAGTTCGCCAACAAAAAGCAGATGAAATTTATCCGCGAGTCCCGAATCCAAAAGCGTTTCTAAAAAAAACAAGCCACCCTTTTTTTGTTTGATGTGCCCGAACATGCCTAGTACGCGACGACCCGCCGCAACATTTTCACTGCGCCAATGCGCTGCGCGCGCGCTATGCGATGGCAACAGTTCCCATTCATCCAGATCAATACCATTGGGAATCCAAATGGGTTGAATCTCAGGAAACAACGCCCTGATCTTTTGCGCTTTATCGCGGCTGACCACGCAAACCTGCGCCGATTTTTTCAAAGCTTCGCGCAACACATCCTGCCGTTTTACGGAAAAGATTGCCGCATCGAAATCATTGCCGCGAATCAAGGTGACAAGCGGCACCCGCGACCACGCTGTATAAACCGAACCGGCAATTAACGGCGTTGTGCCACCGAAAGCAACCAGATGCGAATAGCCGGTTTGCTGTTCGGCAAGAAAATTCCACAATAAATTCATGGCGTGCGGCGCATCATCGCCAAGCGGGCACACCACATCACGCCCGTTTGATTTATTTTCGATTTTAAGTTTGGTTGTGCGATGCGAAAAATGCGCGACATCAATGTTCACGCCCGCTTGCCTTAATGAATGCACAATGCGATCACAGGACTCAGCCATCCCGCCGCGACTCGGAAAATAATTTTCCGTCAGCCAGAGCAGATGAAGCTGTGAAATTCGTTGGTCGTTCATTACAGAAATTAACAGGGATAGACAGGATAAACAGGATAATGAATAAAATTCCTGTTCAGGTTGTCTATCCCTGCTTGAATTTTTCTAACTGTCTAAAAATCCCATGCTCAGAGATTCATCATCGAACCCTTCCGGCGCGGCGCGCTTATCGAAAGCCCGTGTGTCATAGCTGTCGTAATACTGACTGTAATAGAGTCCTGTATAAAACGGCGCGTAGTGCTGGTTTGCATAATAATTATGGCGATAGCTGTGAATGCCGCTTCTGCCGAAGGCATTTTCACCGGCAATCAAATTAGTTTGGTCTTCTTCGGTCATTTGCTGTTGTCGCGCCTGACAATCCAGACACGCAAGGATTTGCCCGCGCATTGAAAGATGTTCCTGGCACACTGAGCGCGAACAATACTGACAGACCTGATATGCGGCGTTGCCACAATCTCTCAAAACAAAAAAACCGCGCTTGATTGCGCACCCGGTCATGGGTTGCATTGCTTCCTCCTTTACGAAACCGGTTTGACCTGCTTGTAAGCTTTGGCAAGCAAATCTAAAAAATCATATAACTTCGCGGGTCTATTCAAATCCGTTGAAAGCACTGTGCGACGCAGGCGCACCGTATCTTTGCCCGTGTCGGATTGCACATTCACTTTTTCATTGGTGGCAGCCTTCAAACCGGTTTTGTCGAAAGTGTATTTCGCGCGCTTGAATTGCAGTCGCGCTTCCAATCGGGATTTGATTTTATGTTTGGTCTTGGTTTTGTATTTACCGCTCGAACGCCGTTTACCTTCTTCGCGTTTGCGTATGCGATCAACCACGCGCATTTGCAATTGCGTCCCGTCGGCAAGCCGCGCGCTTCCCGTGAGCCACACGTCTTGAAAAAATTCTTCTTTGATTTTGCTGCCGGATGCCTGCAACTGCTGCCCTTTTTTTGATAACTGATTGCTGTGCAGCTTATCGGCTACCGTACCGCCGCGCAGGTCCAGGCGCAAATACAGTGACTCGCCGCGCCGCATCTCTTCACGCAAAACCGAAAGCAAGGGCACCACGAATAAACGCAAATGATTCGGCACATCTTTGCGGTGTTTTCCCAAAATCACACTGACGCCGATGAAGATAATCAGCGCAATGACAAAGATGGGAAACAAAATGACATTGCTGACGCCCAGGATGAACAGCAGCACAAGCCCCGCGCAACCACCGCATCCCATCCAACCAACCGTTTTCGATGATGAATCGCGTAGCGAATCGTACTCGGCGACTTTGCCAAACAACACCAGCCAGTCATCGGGGGTTGTGGTTCCTTCAACCATTCGTTCTTTAACAAAAAGTTTCTGTTCGGGGGTGAGCGCCTGTTGCGCCTGCAAAGCCTTCCAGAGATTCATCCCAATCATCCTCGCTTTCGCGTTGAAGGATGCTACAAGAATTCGCTTTACGCAATAGATTTGCCAGTGAGTTCAGGACAAAGCGAATGATAAAGCGCGCGCAACTCGTCTGTAGATTTTTCCCAGGTGAAATGTTCTTCAATCCGTCGGCGCGCGCGTTCGCCCATCGCCTGCAAAGTTTCAGGGTATTCGAGCATTACGCGAATGGCTCTCGCCAAATCCGACGGGCGGTCTGGGCGAACCAACTTCCCATCAATTTT
Organism: Acidobacteriota bacterium; assembly: GCA_040754075.1. Classification (NCBI taxonomy): domain Bacteria; kingdom Pseudomonadati; phylum Acidobacteriota; species Acidobacteriota bacterium. Next base: position 276,710 of record JBFMDH010000003.1, on the reverse strand, counting down.
GTCATTGATGATTTCGCGAACCGAGGGCATGTCGGAAGCCACGACCGGCACCCCCGCTGCCATTGATTCAAGAATTTTAAGCGGCGCGCAGCCTTGTTCGAGATTGCGTGAACATTCGATAAGCGGCGCAACGGAAAGCTGCGCGTGTGCGCGAAGCGGCGCGAGTTCGTCTTCTTCCAATGCGAAAAACCAGTGCAGGCGTTCGGCAATTTCAAGTTTTGTTGCGAGCTTTTGATACGCTCTGGCGGTGCGCGGATGCGTGGATGCGCAAATCACCAGATGCAAATCGGTGAGGTCTGCAAGCCGCGCAAAACTTCTCAGCAACACCTCGACACCTTGCCAGCGTTGCAATGCGCCGAAGTAAATCAAATAACGTTCAGGCACATTCGCGGGGCGTGGTGGTTTCGGTTGAATAGTTGCGCCGTTGGCAATCACCGTGATTTTATCCGCATCAACCCCTCGCTTAATCAAATTTTCTTGCAAAGAATGTGAAGGCGTGATGATGGCGTCGGACGCGACAAAACAAAACTGTTCGGCGAGGCGAATTTTATCAAGCGTCGCGGGCGCGAGATTCGGATAAGTGTATGGCAGTTCGATTGAAGGCAAGGCGTTGACTTCAAACACGGTCACATAATTTTTCTTTTCGAGAACCGCAATGCCGCTCCAGACATCGCGGAAATGGCAGAGTTTTAAGGTGTCACGTTGCGCTTTTAATAATTTCCTAAGCGCCCGACCATAAGCCAATGTGCGGTCAAGAAAATTGGCAATCGATTTTGAAAACCGTACGATTTCCACCTGGTCTTCGCGTTGATAAGCCGGAAGCGCGTCATCGCCGAGGACAAAAAGCAGACCGCCATTTGCCGCGTCAAACAGTGTTCCAGCCATCTGATTGATATGAACCGCCGCGCCTTTACGCGAAGGAAACCTGTCAAACGCCGCATAGAGCGCTTGATGATTGAGTTGTAACAGTTCGTTTTTCACACCCGGCTCATGGTGCAACACGTCGCTTTTTAATTACCCAGTTGAATCTGTGAATCACAAAATCAACATCGCATCGCCGTAGCTATAAAACCGGTATTCATTTTTCACGGCGTGCGCGTAGGCTTCCATAATCAATTCGCGCCCGGCAAATGCCGCAACCAGCATCAAGAGTGATGAGCGCGGCAGATGAAAATTGGTTAGGAGACCATTGATGACGCGAAATTCGTATCCCGGATAGATGAATAATTCGGTCTGCTGATAATCGACTGCTTGAAGAGGTGAAGAGGTGAAGAGGTGAAGAGGCGACTCTTTAGCTGCATCTTTTTCCTGCGACTCCTGACTCCTGACTCCTGACTCCTGACGCCTTGCCGCTGATTCAAGCGCGCGGGTGGTCGTCGTGCCGACAGCGATGACGCGGCGATTTTCATGCAATGCGGAATTAATTTTCCCGGCTGCGGCTTGGCTGATGCTGAAACGCTCGGCTTCGACGTGATGGTCTTCGACGCGCTCGACTTTCACCGGTTGAAAAGTGCCGTAACCGACGTGCAGGGTGACTTGCGCCCGGTCAATCCCGCGCGCTTTCAATTGCGCGAAAATTTCCGGGGTAAAGTGCAATCCGGCAGTCGGCGCGGCAATCGCGCCGCGTTCTTTGGCATAGATGGTCTGGTAACGCTCGGCGTCCAGACGCAAAGCTTCGTCGCGTTTAATGTAGGGCGGCAAAGGCGCGCGCCCGATTTCATCAATGATTTGATTGAAATCGCCTGTGGTCGTGAAGCGAATCAAACGTCTGCCCATCTCGCCCCATTCAACGACTTCGGCAGAAAGTTTATCGCTCGCAAATCGCACACGAGTGCCAACCTGCATGGCTTTGCCGGGTCGCACCAAGGCTTCCCATACGAGCGGCTCGATTTCGCGCACTAAAAATATCTCGACCTTTGCTCCAACTTCGCCATCCGGCAACAAACGATTGCCCAGGAGCCTCGCGGGAAAAACCCGCGTGTCGTTGAGCACCAGTAAATCGGTCGGGTTTAAAAAGTCAGGCAGCGATTTGAAAACTGCATCGGTCAGTTTGCCGGTGGCGCGACTGACGACCAGCAAGCGCGATTCGTCACGTTTTGCAGCGGGTTCCTGGGCGATTAATTTTTCCGGTAAATGAAAATCGAAATCCGATACCAACACGTTGCTATTGTAGCCGTTCTACTCGCAACGCCCCAAGTAAGTAACTATAGATTTGGCAATTTTGCTGTTGTAAGATGGGCATCCCGATAAAGATTTTCATATGACCGCTGCCCCCTCACTTCTGCATAGACGTTTTACCTTTCTAACGATCAAGGGAAAAATATGGAAAATATCAATAGCTTATTGAGCATTCTGCACAACCAGAAAGGGCAAGAACTCAAAATGGATGTCGGGCATCGCATCAAACTGATTACCGGCGCAGGCACTTTCGATATGTCGCAAACCCCTTTGACCCAGGGTGATGTGGGAAGCACGATTGCTCCGATTATTCCTGACCCGGTCAGAAACCTTTTAGCTACGCAATCGGAAATCGAGTTCAATTATGAATGTCCGGGAGTGGGTAATTTCGGTGTAAAAGTTCGGCGACTGACCGGCGGGCTATCGGTTAGTTTCGCGCCGGGTGCAGTGGCGTCCCCTGCGGTTCCTGGTCAACCGCAATTGCGCATGACCACCACTTCACCTGCCGCTCAACCTTTCGTGCGCAATTCAACAGCGCCGCTCACTTCGCCAAGACCAAACGGTCAGGCGACGACGGTGACGCGACCTCCTTCGGGCGCATTGGCTTCGACTTCACCTTCCAAAATGGATGACCTGTTTCGCGCAATGGTCGCAGCCGGCGCGTCGGATTTACATCTGAGTTCCAATATGCCGCCACTGATTCGCAAAGACGGACAGATGGTGCCGCTCACTGATACCTACCCGGCGCTTGATTCCACAGCGATGAAGCAGTTGCTGGCTTCGATTATGCCGCAAAAAAATCGTGAGGAGTTTGAGCGGCGCAATGATACCGATTTCGCTTACGAAATCGCCGACCTCGCGCGCTTTCGCGCCAATATCTTTCGCGACCGCAAAGGCATGGGCGGGGTGTTTCGGGTGATTCCCAATAAAATTCTAAGCGCCGAAGATTTGGGACTTTCTCAAGCGATTTTGAAACTTTGCCATTTGAATAAGGGATTGGTTCTAGTTACCGGGCCGACCGGTTCGGGAAAATCCACGACGCTTTGCGCGATGATTGATTACATCAACCGCAATCGTACAGACCACATCATCACCATCGAAGACCCGATTGAATTCGTTCACGAAAATAAAAAATGTTTAATCAATCAACGCGAAGTGCATAACCACACCACGTCATTCAAAGACGCTTTGCGGGCGGCGCTGCGCGAAGACCCGGATATTGTTCTGGTCGGTGAAATGCGCGACCTCGAAACCGTCGCCATCGCAATTGAAACCGCCGAAACCGGACATTTGGTTTTCGGAACTTTGCACACCACGACGGCGGCTTCGACGGTTGACCGCATCATTGACCAGTTTCCACCCGACCGGCAAACCCAGATTCGCATCATGCTTTCGGAATCCTTGCGCGGCGTCATTTCACAAACTCTGCTCAGGAAAAAAGGCGGCGGGCGCGTGGCGGCATTAGAAGTTTTAATCGTCAATCCGGCAATCAGTAATTTGATACGCGAAGCCAAAACTTTTCAGATTCCGTCGATGATGCAAACCAATCGCGGCAACGGCAATGTCATGCTCAATGATGCTTTGATGGATTTGGTCAGTAAGAAACTCGTCGAACCTGATGAAGCCTACGCGAAGGCTGTCGATAAGGCGACCTTTGAATCCATGCTCAAACGCAATAATGTGGATACCAAATTTTTAACCAAACCGGCGCAGGGTTGAACAATGAATCAGTAGCCCGACCGTGAAAAGACCTATCAAGTAAAAAGGCAAAAGTTAAAAGTATGGCGAAGGCAATTTTAACCTTTGCCTTTTTTATTCGCTGACGCCGATGGGCGTTTCATTAACCACCGGAACGGCTTTGGCATCCACCGCATGCAACAAATGATCGCGATGCAGGATAGCAGTGAACTGTACGCCAAATAACATAATCACGCTTGAGGTATAGACCCAGGTGAGCAATGCCACGGCTGCGCCGATTGACCCGTGCAACAAATCGTAATTGAAAAAAGGCAGCAGAAAAGAAAATCCGTATTTTGCGCATTCCCACAACACGCCTGCAATGATGCCGCCGGTCAACGCTTCACGGGTTGAAATTTTTGTATTCGGCAACCATTTGTACATCACGGTAAACAAGGTGATGGTAATGACCATACTCACCAGAACAAATAACGATTGCCACACAAACCCCGAAAACGCCGCGACCTTTTCACCCAATTTAATCGGCAATGAACCGACTGTCGATTGTAAACCGGTGAGCACCGCCGTTGACAAAGCCGAAACTCCGAGCAGCGCGAAGACCAGATTGATCATCGCGAAATTGACTGCGCGCCCGTGCAGAAACGAGCGCGGCGAAGTTCCGTAAATGCGATTGAGCGCCGTTTCAATCACCGAAAATATGCCCATCCCTGCCCACAGCATGCCGATAAAACAGGTGATAATCAGGCGCGTCGAAAGCGACGAGAGCGATTCGAGGTTGTTACGAATAAACCCGTAAGCGACGGGGAAAAAATCGAGCACCTGTTTGAGCACGTAACGTTCGACACGTTCCGGTCCAATCAGACTGTTGCCGATGGTCAGTAAAAACAGCAGACTCGGAAACAGTGCGAGAATTAACGAATAAGAAATTGCCGCTGCCGATGTTGTGAGGTTGTTATCGAGGAAGGACATGAAGGTCCGCCACAAGATTTTTCGTTTTCTTCCGGTTGTCGCCATAACAGCTTCTTGCAGCGAAAATCATAACTGCCCAGCTAAGCGCGGTCAAAGAACCGGTAACCGCGCCCCGAGGTCAATCAATGGTTTCAACTGTTCCCTTTTGCTCTTTCAATTTCATATAGGCATAAACCCGGATCATCACCGCAAGCCAGAGGCTGCCGACAATGTAACCGCCGATGACATCGCTGGGCCAATGCGCGCCAAGATAAACACGCGATAGCCCGATGAGCGCAATCATCCCGCCGAAAAGCAAGGTCAGTATCCAGCGATACACCGGGCGCAAGCGAAAGACATAGGTTAAAAACAGCAGAAAACCAAAAAACACGGTAAAAAAAATCGTATGCCCCGACGGGAAACTATGATGGTCAACGCCTGAGAAGACATTGACCAACTCACCACTCGGACGCGGTCTGCCTATCACAATTTTCATCAACTGATTCACGGTGGCAATCGCAGACACGCCCACCAGACAGATAAAGGCTTCGGGTTTGCGTTTCAGCATTCGCAAAAAAATACTGGCGATAATCACCGTTAAATACGGCGTCCAGCCATTGCCAAGCAGGGTTAAAAAGAGCATCAATTCGCGAAAACCCGGAAGGCTGATGGTCTGCACAAAATTTTCGATACGTAAATCCCAGCCGAAATACGGATGAATAAACGCAAACCCCGCAAGCACCGCATAGATGATGAGCGAGACCGCAAAAGCCCAGGTGGATTTTCGTTTGTACAAGGCTTTGCGTTGCCGTGGCGTGAGTGTTGATGAATTCTCTTTGGTGATAAGGGTTTCAGACATATGCAGAAAATCTATTGATAAATTTTGCCCGATATAAATTTTATACCCCAATTAAAAATCAAATCCCAGAGGAACTTTTTCGGCATCCAGCCGCAAACCCGCATCAAAGCCGGTTGCCTGAGTTGGCTGTCAATCAATCGGCTATGCAATACTTGCTGATTCTCAGTCAAAAAAATTTGAATCGCCAGGACGCAAAATACGCCAAACCATGAAAAAATTTTCCTGGCGCTTTGGCATTCTGGCGGTTCAAGTTAAAACTTGTGAGCCGGTTCAAATCAGGAACCGTGAAAGGCAGTTGTCCGTAAAGGTGTTATGCGATTTCTATCGGTAAGCGCGTTGTGGTGGTTGCTCATCAGCGCCATTATCATTTTCTTCTACCTGCTTAAACTCAAGCGCAAACGGCGTGTGGTTTCAAGTGTCTTCTTGTGGCAACGCGCTTTGGAAGAGATCGAAGCCAACGCGCCGTTCAGAAAATTACGCCGCAGTCTGCTGCTCGTTTTACAACTCCTTGCGCTTGCCGCGCTGGTCTTCGCTTTGGCTCGACCGCTCATTAAAACTCAGGCGCTTGCCGCAGGCAGTTCGATCATCATCATCGACTCGACCGCCAGTATGAGTGCGCGTGACGAAGACGGCGATACACGTCTTCAACGCGCGAAAAAATTAGCCAATGACATGATTGCGAGTCTCGGCGGCAATGACCGCGCAGCGATTATCGAAAGTTCATCGCGAGTGACGGTGCGTTCGACATTGACATCAGACCATGCTGCGCTGCGTTCAGCCATCAATCAGATTCAGCCAACCGATGCGGCGGGAAACCTCGCTGACGCTTTACTGCTTGCCGAACAGTTAGCCAAAGCCGAACGCGACGCCGGTATCGTGGTTATCTCGGATGGCGGCGGTTCATCTGTGGTCACAACCAACAATTTCAATAGCGCGCAAGCTATTCAGCGCGCAACCGCAACCCGTCTGGTGAGCGTCGGCAAACGCGCCCAAAACCTTGGCATTGTGGCGATGAATACGCGGCAAAATCAGGCAACCGGCAAACAGGAACTCTTCGCTTCGATTGCCAATTTCAGCGATAAGGCAGCGACCGTCAATCTCGAACTTAAAATTGAAAACCGGCTCGCGGATGTGCGCACCGCAAACATTGCCGCCAATGAAAGAGCCGCTATGGTCTTTGACACGCTGCCCGCGACCGGCGGACTCGCGGAACTGAGAATCACCGGCGACGAAGACGACCTCGCCGCGGATAATCTCGCTTTTGCCATGCTTGCAGATTCGCGCCGCGTGCGGGTTGCTGTGGTAAGCGATAATCCATTTCTCTTGCAAGCCATCGCGGTCAACTCGGCGGTTGAAGCGCGCAAATTGAATTCCGCTTCTGCGCCGCTTGACGGGTTCGATTGTGTGGTCACTGACGGCGCGATTTCGCAGGAAATCCTTGCAGCCAATAAACCGCTGCTTGCCATCAATCCGCTCGACGTTTCAGGATACTGGCAAACTACAGGACAACTTGATGCGCCGGCGCTAAACACCCTCGACCGCGCCCACCCGGCGAATAGCTATTTAAGTTATGCCGATGTGCATATCGAAACCGCAGCCAAACGCCAAGCCGCTGCCTGGTTGAAAGCGATTGCCGCAAATAATGGTGACGGATTGATTTTCGCCGGCGAACAAAATAAACGGCGTGTGGTGATGCTCGGTTTTGATTTAACCAAAAGCGATTTGCCGCTTAAAGTCGAATTTCCGATTTTCCTGGCGAATTCGCTTTCGTGGCTTGCCGGTCGCGAGAGCTTAAACGAAGAACGGGCGATTCGCGCCGGAGGCGTGGCAACCATTCGCGCCGCGAATACCCAAGCCGAAATCACTACGCCCGCAGGTGATTCAATAGACCTTGATTTACGCGAAGGCACGGCAGCGTTTGCCGATACTTTGCAGGTTGGTTTATACGAAGTGAAAGATGCGCCGGGCTTTGCCGTAAGTTTATTGAACGAAAGTGAATCCAACACGACGCCGCGCGAAGCCATTCAAACGCGCGCCGGTAGCGTAAGCGGCGCGTCGCAAAGTTTCAGCGCCGAACGCGAAATCTGGATGTGGATAATCGTCGCCGTGCTTGCCCTGTTAAGTTTGGAATGGTGGATTTATCACAAACGCATCGCCGTCTGATTTCCGGCAGGGATGTTAGCAATGTCTTAGCTTGAAAAGAAAAAAGCGAAGAGCTAACGTAGCCAAAGAATTTTTAACTTTCGATAAAACTTATGAACTACGAAATTTTCAACGACAACGCTCTGGCGGTTTTTGAGTCCGGCAAAATTGACCGGCGGGTTGATTTGACTTTTCTCGACCCGCCTTTTAATCAGCAGAAAGATTACGCGCTGCACAACGACGCTATGCCCGAAGTAGCTTACTGGCAAATGATGCGCGAGGTTTGCGATGCGGTTTTTCGGCTCACGCAAACCGGCGGCGCAATCTATTTCATGCAGCGCGAGAAAAACAGCGAACAGGTCTTGCGATGTTTGCGCGAGACCGGTTGGGTATTTCAAAACCTGATTATCTGGAAAAAGAAAACCTCGGCGGTTCCCGTGCAAGGCAGATACGGCAAGCAATATCAGATCATCGCTTATGCCACAAAAGGCGCGAAACCGCGCGTTTTTAATCGACTGCGCATCACGCCGCCTCTTCCGGCAAATTACAAATACGACCGTGAAGGCGGCATTTTTGTCACCGACGTTTGGGATGATATTCGTGAATTGACATCGGGTTATTTTGCAGGAGCGGAAGCCTTGCGTCTGGAAAATGGTGAACGCTTTCACAAGCAGCAATCGCCAATCGCTTTGCTGCTCAGAATGATCTTAACCTCAACTTCACCGGGCGATACGGTGCTTGATCCGTTTTCAGGAACAGGAACAACGGCAGTCACCGCTTTGCAAACGCATCGTCAATCCATCAGCATCGAGATAGACCCGAAAAACGCGGCGTGCATTAAAGAGCGTCTGGAAAATTTGCGCGACGCCGATTCCATTCACCCGCTTTACAAAGAATATCTTTATACAGACAACCTGGCAGAAATTTGGGGCGGCAAGATTGACGCTATTGAACCCAAAAAGAAAAAACAAATTGCAACTCTATTTGACAACCAATGAATTCCATTTACCACTTATTCAAATCTCTTTTTAATCAAAAATCCCGCTTCAAGGAAAGTGGCAAGCTTGAAGTTTTTCCTTTTGATGAGAGTTTGTTGTCTTGCAAAAATGCCGGTCAGTTTCCTGATATGGCAATCAAACTCAACAAAGGTGAAAAACTATTTACAGGTGGTGAGTTGATAGAACTGAAAGACAGCGATAGCTATATGGTTTCGTCATTCAACTCAACGATTCCTTCAGGCAAAAAAGAAATTGCAAAAGTCATTAAAAGCGAGAACAGCATCATTCGTCAACAAATGGAAACTGCCGGTGATGACATCAATAGTTTGCCTGTGCGTGAAGTGTTTTATCTGGTGCGCGGTAGAAAAAGAGGCAAGGTTAAAGTTGCTTTGGTTCACGGCAGCTTTTTTGAAACTATCAACACCGAAGAATTGATAAGCAAATCTTTTTCGCAAGTTCTTGAGGAACGTATAAAACAAAGCGGAATAGCAGTTGACGAAGATTTAAAGGAATTACTCATCACAACCTTTTCGGAACAAGAGAGTTTCAGCAAAGTGAGAACTGTGGACAAGGCTTCCGTTAAACTTCGTTTCCGTGTGATGACAGAGGTCAAAGCCGAAGGCAATATTTTAAACTCAACCAAATATCCCGAAATCGCAGAGGACACATTGAATTTAGTGCTACCTTGTCATTCACAGGCAGATGAAGAAATCGCCATTAAGAAAATGAAGCGAGCGTTCAATAAAACCCAACTCGAACAATTCAAAGTCTTTAAACTCAAACATCATTTCAATGGATTTTTTCTGGTTTTCCAAATTAATCTCTGAAAGCCCTCATGAGAATCGAATTTACCAATCCAAGCGCGCTTCTGTTATTGCTGCTGATTCCGGCGGCAATCTATCTGGCGCGACATAGCCTGGCAAATCTCTCGCGTTTGCGGGCGCGCTGGAGCGTTGGGGTTCGCATTGCGATTCTCGTTTTACTGACGCTGGCGCTTGCGGGCTTGCGGGTGCGCACCACTTCGCGTGATCTGGCGTTGATTTTTCTGGTTGACGTTTCGGCAAGTGTCGCGCAAAACCAGCACCAAAGCGCCATTGAATTTATTAACCGCGAGGTCGCTCGTGCCGCGCCGCGTGATTTCATCGGGGTGATTGTCTTCGGGCGCGACGCTTCGGTGGAACTTGCGCCGACTCGCAAAGAAATTTTGGGCGAATGGAAACTGAATGAAATCAGTTCCGCGCCCGCGCGTGATTACACCAACGTCGCGGGTGCCTTGAAACTCGCGGCGGCGCTCGTTCCCGATGAAGCGGTCGGGCGATTGGTGCTGATTTCCGATGGCAATGAAAACCTTGAAAACGCGATTGCCGAAGCCAAGCTACTCAAAGCCGAATCCATCGAAGTTCACACGCGCCTGGTGAGCACCACGAGTGAAACTGCCGCACAACAAGGTGAAATCGCAGTTCGCGAACTCACCGCCCCCGAACAACTCGCCGAAGGCGAAGCATTTGAATTGAAAGCCACGGTTGACAGCACAGTTGACACGGCAGCAAAACTCAGAGTCTTTCGCAATGACACTTTGATTGCCGAACGCGAAGTGCAACTGACCGCCGCCGGTGAAAATGTTTTTGTATTGCCTGAGCGCATCGAACAGAAAGGCTTTTATACCTATCGCGCCGAAATCGAATCACCGAACGTCGATACCTTCGTGCAGAACAATTCCCGCGAAGCCTTTTCATTTGTCGAAGGTCGTCCGAAAGTGCTTTATGTGACGGGCGACGCGCAACCTTCATCGGCATTGATGCGGGTGCTGAGCGAAGGCAATTTCGTTGCCGACCTGAGCCGCGCCGCGCCCGCTTCACTTGCCGGGTTTCAAAATTATGACCTGGTGATTTTCGATAATCTTCCGGCAACGCAACTCACCAAAGAGCAGATGCGCATGACGCAGGCTTATGTCAAAGATTTGGGCGGCGGCTTTCTGATGATTGGCGGCGAACAGAGTTTTGGACCCGGCGGGTATTACAAAACTCCTGTCGAAGAAGTCTTGCCGGTTTCACTCGATGTCCGGCAGAAAAAACATTTTCCGGCGCTGGCGCTGGCGCTGGTAATTGATAAATCGGGTTCGATGTTACAGGTCGAGGGCGGTGGGCGCAACAAGCTGGAACTGGCTCTGGAAGCCGCTTCCACGGCAGTTGATTTTTTATCGGAACGCGACGGAGTGACGATCATCGCTTTCGATAGCGAACCGCAAACGGTGGTTCCGCTCACCAAAGTCGAAAACAAAAAGAAGATCATCGGCGACATTCAAACCATTCAAGCGGGCGGCGGCACAGTGATGTACCCCGGAATCAAGCAGGCATTCGAGACCCTGCAAACCAGTGACGCGCAGATCAAACACATTATTGTTTTGTCGGACGGGCAAAGCGAACCGGGCGATTTTGCAGACATCGCGCAAACCGTGAATCAAGCCGGGATGACGCTATCGACCATCGCTGTCGGTAATGATGCGGATGTAGCCGGGATGCAAACCATCGCCAAAATCGGCGGCGGGCGTTTTTATTTCACCGACCGCGCCGAAACTTTGCCGCAGATTTTCACCCGCGAAGCTTTCCTCGCCTCGCGTTCGACGATTATCGAAGAACCTTTTCAAGCGCGACTGGTGCGTTCAACGCAGGCAACCGAAGGCGTCGATTGGACGCAATCACCACCACTTGGCGGTTATGTCGGAACCGCCGAGCGCGATTCGTTGAACTCTCCTGCGATTACCTCGCTGGTGTCTGACAAAGACGACCCGGTTTATGCGGTCTGGCAATACGGGTTGGGTCGCGCCGCGGCATTTACATCGGATGCCAAAGGGCGCTGGGCTGCGAGTTGGTTGAACTGGTCAGGGTTCGGGCAATTCTGGACGCAGGTGTTGCGCGATACATTAAGAAGGCAAGGCGCAAGCGATTTACAACCGCGCGTCGAAATTAACGCAGGCAAAGGTCACATCACGGTTGAAGCCGTTACGCCGGAGGGCGGATTCAAAAATAATTTGCGCCTGAACGCGCATATCGTCACGCCCGATTTTACGACTTTGGATGTACCGCTCGAACAGACTTCATCGGGGCGTTATGAAGGCGATTTCACGGCAACCGGGCGCGGCGCATATCTCGTTAGTGTCACCGAGGCGGGCGGCGCGGTTGCGCCGGTCACCGGATCGGTGAACTCTTATTCACCCGAATTCAATATCACCAATGCCGATACCAATTTGCTTGCCGAAATCAGCGAAGCGACCGGCGGCGTTCAATTAACTGCTGATACACAGACAAACGAAACAACCAGTCAAGCGAATTTATTTGAACGTCGCACAGACAAAACCAAACCGCGAGAAATTTTTGAAAGTCTATTGTTGCTTGCTGTTTTGCTTTTACCTCTTGATGTCGGCATTCGCCGCGTGAACCTTACACGCGAACAACTGGCGCAGGCGCGTGAGTGGTTACAAGCGAAATTGCGTCGTCAGGTTGCAGTTGAAACCCATGAAGCGACGCTTGCGCACACCCAGCTAAAAAAATCGCGGTCGCGTGTGCGCTTGAGCGAAGATGAAACGACCACCCAGACACCTGTGCCGATTGGCGAATCAAAATCCACTCAACCGCCCGCTTTCATCGCTCAGGAAAGAATTGAAATCATCCGTCAAAAAGAGAGTGAAAAACCTGCACAAGAAGAAACCCGGATTTCCACGCCGGCAACCGCAAAAGAAGCAACTGCCGCACAAACCGAAACCGCGAAGCCTTTATCCAGCCGTTTGCTCGAAGCGCGCAAAAAACGGCGCGAATGACTACTGTCGTGACCTTATTTCCATAATCTGACTTTGAGGACATCGAACTCATGGGCGTTTGCAATTGCGTTTCCTCAGCGCCCGTTGAACAAGCGGTCTTTGACCGCGTCTTCCGGTCGTTCGTGGTCAAAGACCGCTTGTTCAACTTCATAAAATAACTTTGTAAACTTCTCTAAAAACTATCGTCGCGCAAATCGAAGCGTTCTTTCAGCGGGTCGAAATAATGGTCAAAGCCTATCCAGAAACTGCGACTGTGACGGAAGAATAAAAAAGGCAAGGTTGCGCCCATCGCGAACAAAACCAGTAAAATTTTCTGACTCACGGTTCCGGTCACGACGATATAAGTAATCAAGGTTCCCAGTATCAGCGCATTGGTCATCAGCACATTGATATAAATCGCGCCGACGAAATAGCCCTGCTCGCGCTCAAAAATCAATCCGCAAATTTCGCAGTGGTGCTTGATTTGATAAATGCGCCGGTAAAGCGAATCGCAACCGCAATCGGGGCATTTCAACCGCAAAGCCCGCCAAATAATTTTTCTGATTTTCTGTGTCTTCACGATGCGAAAACTATGTGAAACCGCAAGGTCGCGTCAAGACAGATTGTTTTTCCAAATCGAAAGGTGTTTGATGACCACTCGCTCACGCAAAAGCCATTGACCCTGATTGATTTGACACACGCGCCGGATTCGATTTTGATTTACAGGTATGACAGCATTTCAAAAGCTAACCTGGAAAGAAGCGCGAAAACGTTTGCAAAACGGTGTGGTGGCGATATTGCCCGTCGGGTCAACCGAAGCGCACGGGCCGCATCTGCCGCTTGCAACCGATGTGATTATTTCTGAGGAGATGTCCATACGCGCCGCCGAAAAACTCACCCGACAAGGCATCGACGCCCTGGTGCTGCCGCCACTTTCTTACAGCGTCACCGATTTCAGCAGCGATTTTGCCGGCACCATTTCAATCCGCAAAGCCACCGCTACGGCGTTGATTCGCGACATCTGCGTGTCGTTATACCAACAGGGCGCGCGCCTCGTGGTCATCGCCAATTCGCATCTTGAACCCGAACACATTGCCTCTATCAATGAAGCCATCGCCCTAGTTGAACAGGAAACCCGGCGCAAAGTGGCTTTCCCGGATAAACGCCGTCGCCGCTTTGCAGAAAAACTCACCCAAGAATTTCGGCGTGGCGATTGTCACGCGGGCGCTTATGAAACTTCGTTGGTGATGGTTGCCGCGCCTGAGTTGGTGCGCGAACCAATACGCGAGCAACTTGAGCCTGTGAATATTTCGATTGCCGATAAAATTCGTGAAGGCGTGACGACCTTTAACCAGGCGGGCGCAAGTGAAGCTTATTTCGGCAACCCCGCTGAAGCTTCGTGCGCCGAGGGCGAAACGACTTATGACACGCTTTCGGATATGCTGGTCACCGCAACGCTTGAAACGCTTGCTGAAATAGACGCCTAGTGCGATTGCTTTTACTCATCACCGCCACGTAAGCGTCGCCGTCAAAGACCGCTCCCTCAACACTCCCTCAGCCTGTGATTGCGATTTCCCAACGACGCGGTCAGAGACCGCTCACTAAACGGTGTTTAATTTTTTCTATCGAAAACGGCTCTAATAAAAAAAGGGCGAAGCAAATTTTGCCTCGCCCGGGATGGGGTAAACAATGCCGTAGCTTTCAAACTTTATTGTTCATTATTCCTTTTGACCTTTTCCCGCACCATTTCTCTTTCCAAATCCAATTTCATTTTTGGCGAGACGGACTCTTTAACCGTGTAATCCGCAGGCACTTCAAAAAGCGACCGCGCCGGCTCCAAACGGTTGATGTTGGTCAAGCGATAAGTCATTTCACCTTGTCGCGGATCGGTGTGCTTGCGCATCACCACGACTTGCAGTTCCGGTGAGTACCACTCTTCGGTCACCACGTTAATCGGTCTTTCGTTACCGATTTCACCCGCAGGAATGGTAAAGGTTGTGCGTTTACCTTCAGCCATGACGCCTTCAATGTTTTGTGTACCGAGCGATTCCGTCGTAACTTCGCGTTTCATTTTTCCAACGCGGAAGTGCGAGCCGTCGGCGCTGATGTCAAACTTGGCTCCGGCTGCGACTCCGGCTGCAAATTCGGCTTCAGTCCTCGCCATTTCTTTACTCGCTTTCATCTTCTCGTCAATTTTCGCCTTCATCTCGGCGTCCACTTTATCAGCACTTTTCCAATGCACTGTGCTGCCTTCGCTCTGTTTGTAGATGAAGGTTGCGCCTTCGCCCTCTTTACCTTCTGGGCGATCTTCGCGAATGAAAGTGGCGATTTTGCGGGCTGATTTGGAACGTTGGTCGAGAATGTATGTGGTTCCGGCAACCGGATCGTGAATGAAAACGGTTTGCGGCGGTTCGCCTGCGGCGGCAAAGGGACCGATGCCGCCGATGGTTTGATCCTGACGTGTGCGGCCTTCGCTGTCGCGATAAATATCCTGTGTGGTTTTTTGGATTATGCGGTTGCCGTCGTTTAAGACCTGAATGTTTTCGGTTACAGCCTGCGCCGAATAGGGCGCGCCTTTGACGATTTTACCGCCGAAACTCGCTTCCGATGCGATATAAGTAAAAGTATCCGCGCCGCTGACAAAGGTCACACCCCCGACGCGCTCACGCATCGGAGCCTGTGCGCCAACGACAACGACATCTTTTTCGCCTTGCGCTTTAGTGGCTTTTTCCTGTTTGGCGGTTTGCGCCATTGACGCGCCGGTTGATGACAACAGGGTTACAGCGCACACCAACGCCAGAATCATTTGCTTTCGATTTTTCATTGACTGATCTCCTTAATCATTAACTTGCTGGATTTTTCTTAATCAAACTTTTTAGCGCACGAAGCGGATGGCGCGCGCAATGCCATCATTACCCAGTACAACGTCGGCTTTCACGCGCTGATTCGCATTTTCATAGTTGACCGGCAGCCCGAACGAAGCGAGCGCCGAACTCGGCAACTCGACGCGCACCAGTTGCCCGCCTTCATTCATCGGCAGGTTGTGTAACACAATAAAATCGGTAGCGATTTCCGCATTCGTTTTGCCATCCGTACCGGTGATGTTCCGATGATTATTGCGCCTGTCAGTTGTTGATGAGTGGTTCGCTATTTGCCGGTTAATATCCCGACGATTTTTCTTCGGCGCATATCCGACCGCATCGCGTTGCGGCGCATCGTTCTTCGGTTGAGGGCTAACCTCGTTCGGTTGCTTTTCAGGTTGTGGCGGTTGAACGGCGTTATCCCTCGCCTGTGGTTGTGGAGAAACCGGTTTGGGGCGCAAAGCGAAAATCGTAATCGCGATTAATAACAAAGCGGCTGCCGCTAACCAGTAAAGCGCCAGATTTTTTCGCGATGCGCGTTGAGCGAATTGTCCGCCCGATGCACTTGAGGCTGCATTGGTTTTCGCCTGTTGACGAAACGCGGCGAGTAAATTTACTTCAATGTGCTGACTTGCCTGACGGTTTTCATCAAGCACCGCCAGCACTCGTAAAGCAACACTCAGGTTTTGCTCCTGTTCGTAACGCGCTTCACAAGCGGCGCAAGTTTTCAGGTGCGCCAAGGCTTCATCACGCACACCGCTTTCCATCAATTGTCCGCGAGCAAGGTCAGTGACTGACTGGTCGAATTTCTCGCAGTTCATATAAAAATCCTTTCCGCGCTAATCGCTTTTTTTTGCGCGTTCACCTCTTCTGCGCCGCGAAGCCTTTGGGCAAGCAACGTGCGCGCGCGGCTCAATCGCGAACGCACCGTGCCAATCGCGCATTCCAACGCATCGGCAACCTCTGCGTAACTCATCTCGTGCAAATCGCAAAGCACCACTACCTCACGATAATGCGCGGGCAAAGCTAATATGGCTTGCCTCAAGGCATCGAGGGTTTCTTTGCGGGTCAAATCCTGAAGCGGGTCATTAAAATTTTGCGGTTTGCCATTTATTGCCAACAGGCTTTTATCATCTTCATCAATCGCCACAAAGCGGTTCTCTTTCGCAAGTTTCCTTAAAACAAAATTGCGCGCGATGCCGTAAAGAAAAGCCGAAACCGCGCCGCGCTTCGCGTCATAATTTGCGCCATCGCGCATCAGCGTTATAAAGACTTCCTGGGTGACATCATCGGCTAACGCAGGCGACCCGCTCATTTGATAGGCGAATTTATAAACCTTCGCCTGATGTCGCGCATAGAGCGAGACGAATGCCCGCTCTTCTCCGGCAAGCATTCGTTTCAGTAATTCGACGTCGCTGGCTTCTTTGCGTAAATCCATGAAAACCTTTACAAGCGAATTATCCCTCGTGCATCACCTATTATTCACCTTGGGCGGGAAAAAAGTTCCAAAAAGAAAAAGGGAAAAGAAGAAGGGGAGAAAGGGAGACAGGAGCTGACTTAATAATTGAATATTGCCGAATACTACACACACATCTACAAATAATTGTTGGGCAAATAACCTATGGGGCAGTTCCTATTTTTCTGACTGTATGGTCAATCAATTCGCCCTTCTCATTGAAATAGAATCTGACTGCAATGTCCCAACGAATTAATAAACTCCAACCTACATTCTTTTTGAACCCGGATATATATCCTTTGGCAATTCCTTTAAGGGTATTTGGTTTGTCGTCAAAATTCCCTGAATCTAATGCCTCAACGTATGAAGAAAACTCAAAATTGTATTTGGTTAATAGTGCGTCGACGGATTCTTTACTTGAGCCAAGAGGTGTTTCTTTTTTTATAATTTTTTCTACCTTTTCAACTGTCCAGCGAGTTGTATATGTCCACAGCGCAGAAATAGACAATAGAAACGTAATTATTGCTAAAACAGCAATGACTTTTTTTCGCTTTTTTATTCTTTCATTCATAGATCGAAAATCAATCTTTGAAAATCAGATTCATAGAATGCTCTGGAAAATGTAGATAATTTACCGTCTCCTCTTCTCCCTTTCTCCCCGTCTCCCCTTCTTCCGCCTTCCCCTTCTTCCGCTCTATTCATATTCGTGCAGGGAATCGCGGGCAAGCAGCGCCGCGCCGATGATGCCGGCGTCTTGTCCGAGTTTGGCGGGAAGGATTTGGCAAGCTTCGCGGGCGGGCGCGATGGCGTCTTTGAGAATCTCTTTTCGCACGTAACGAATGACCAACTCGCCTGCGGACATCACGCCGCCACCCATCACCACGACTTCGACGTTGAGCAGATTAATCACATTCGAGATGGCTGCGCCTAAAATTTTCGCGGTCTCTTTTAACACCTGCACCGCCAATTGGTCGCGTTCCATCGCCGCTTGAAAGACGCGCTCGCAAGTCAACACGCCTTCCATATCGCGCGCCAGTTGCGACACCGAAAACACCGGGTCACTGAATAATTGTTCACGCACGCGGCGCACGATATTGGGACCCGAGGCGACGGTTTCCAAACACCCGGTGCTGCCGCAAGCGCATTCCAATCCATCAAAGCCAATCTTGAAATGTCCGAATTCGCCGGCAAATCCGCGACTGCCGCGCTGCAATTCGCCGCCCAGAATCAATCCCGCGCCGATGCCTGTGCCGATGGTGATGTAGAAAACATCTTCATAACCCCGCGCCGCGCCGCATTGCCACTCGCCGTATGCCGCAACGTTCGCATCATTATCAAAAACCACCGGCAGTTTGGTCGCCTGTTGCACCTCTTCGTGCAAATCGAAAACCGAAACATCAACGATATTGGGGGTGATTTCAATGCGCTGTTGTTTGTGGTTGACCATGCCAGCCCAACCGATGCCAACCGCAGCCGCGCGCTCTGCGGCTTCATCGGAAAGTCGCAGCCCGTTGATGACCTCAATGAGTTGCGCGACAAACAATCGCGGGTCTTTGACTTCGGCGACGACTTTCTGTTGCTTGATAATCGCGCCTGCATTATTGATTAACGCGCCGCGAATGGTGCGCCCGACGTCTAAGCCGATATAAAGATGTTCTTCGGTGGACATAATTTAATTCAGGATTCAGGATTCAGGATTCAGGATTCAGGATTCAGGGGAGAAGAAACGATGAAGGCTGAAATATGAAGGATGAACAACTGCAAAACGTTTTTGTTCATCGTTCATCGTTCCTACTTCATACTTTCCTTTCCCTGAATCCTGAATCCTATATCCTAAGCCGTTGTGCTGGTCGCTTTCAGTTTGATTTTTTTCAAACGGCTCAATGCCCAACGGGCTTTGGCGCGCACGCCTTCATCTTCATCCTTGAGCCGCGCGGTCAATGCGTCAATCGCCCGCACATCGCAGATTTGCCCCAAGGCTTCGGCGGTGGCAAAACGCACATTGCCGTTGGCGTCTTCGAGCATTTGAATTAAATCGGGAACCGCTTTGGCGTCTTTCAATCGTCCGAGCGCCAGCGCCGCTTCGCAGGCGACATATTTATCTTCGCTGGTGAGCAACATCTCAAGGACGTTGGCGATGCTGCGGTCGCCAATCAGTCCCAAGGCTTTTGCGGCAAACCGCGCTGTCAAATTATCGCCTTCATCAACCGCGTCATTCAGGAGTCGAATCAATGGCCCGGTCGCCTGCTCGCGCAATTTAACAATCACCCGCGCGGCTTCGGCTTTGACTTTCAAACTTTTATCCCGGAGCGCATCAAGCAGTGCGGAAAGGGCGCGCGGGTCGTGCGAAAATTCCAGGGTGCGCACCGCGTCGATGCGAATCATTTCGTCTTCATCTTTTAATAGCTGCGTCGGGTCAACCGGTCTTTGCCCACCTGCAAGTCCGGCAATGATTCGCCCACAGATGCGGTCTTGAATGGCGAGCGCATCGGTCGCATCGGCATCGATTTTTTCGCTCCACAGGATGCCGCCGCCGGTTGCATCAATCAGTTGGGCAGTGACGCGAAGCCGGTCGCCGGCTTTCAAAAAATTGCCCATCAGGATGACTTCGACATTCAGTTCGGCGCGCACATCCGCCGGGTCAACCGATTGATTCTGATATTGCAGCACGCGACTCGATGGCGTGACGATGACCTGATTGGTGGCGGCAAGCTCGGTAATCAAACTGTCGGCGAGCGAGAGTCCGTAAAAATCGGATTGCGGGTCGCCGCTCAGATTACGAAACGGCAGAACCGCCAAAAACTTTTTCGCGCCCTGAGTAATGGAAAAATCCTGATTGGTTTCCCGTTTAACAGTTTCCCGGTTAACCGATGGTTGAATCGGCGACGGCGCGCGCAAGGTTTCCAGGTTGCCGTCACGCGCAAACAGTCGCCCGAAAAATTTTGTCAGTTTTCCGCCCGCCCGTTGCGGCGCAACATACGGCACAGTGATGCCATCGGGGACGCCCTGCCCGCCATAATGCAGACTCAGGCTCACACGCTGTAAATCTTCGAGCATCTTCTGCACCGTTTGATAACGGTCGCCCGGTTTTTTCGCAAGCGCCGTGTCAATGATGTCGGAAAGTTCCTGCGGCACGTTGGGATTAATTTCATTGGCGGACTTTTGCGTGTTGTGCAAGACGGCGTGCATGGTATCGACGGTGGTGTTGCCTTTCAGGGGCAACCGCCCGGTCGCCATTTCATAAAGCACGACGCCGAACGAATAAATATCGCTGCGATGGTCAACCCGTTCGCCGCGCGCCTGTTCAGGCGACATATAAGTCGGGGTGCCAAGCGGCGCGCCGAGTTTGGTCAAATCATCATTCGGTAAATTGCCGCTATCATGGTTGCGCCCTTTTTCATTGAGCAATTTCGCCAGTCCGAAATCCAGCACTTTTGCCTGCCCGCGTGGGGTGATAATGATGTTCGAGGATTTGATGTCGCGATGCACAATGCCTTTCGCATGAGCGGCGGCAAGCGCATCGCCAACCTGCAATCCGATAGATAAAACCGAATCCAGACTGAAAGCTTTACTGCCGATGAGTTTTTTCAAGGTCTTACCCGGCAGGTATTGCATGGCGATGAAATACTGTTTGTCGGCTTCGGCAATTTCGTAAATCGTGCAGATATTCGGGTGGTCGAGTGATGACGCGAGTCGCGCTTCACGCAGGAATCGCTGCCTTGATGCTTCTTCGGCGACCAGTTCAGGCGCAAGCAGTTTTAACACAACCGTGCGGTCAAGCGTCGTATCGAAGGCTTTGTACACACGCCCCATGCCCCCTTGACCGAGTTCGTCCTCAAGCCTGTAATGTGATATTTCTTTGCTCATTTTTTACTGCAAGAGATTTCTCTCGTATGAGCAAGGTTTATTCCTGTGGGAGTATCGGTGTCAAGTAAATCACCGCGCTTTTGCAAATTATTTGCGAATCGGGTATTCGTACAATTGTTTGCCATCCACGCCGATAAAGCGAACTTTGATTTCTTCGGCGGTCGCCTCGAGCACCGCAAAGCCATTCACTGACTCAGCGAAATAGGCACGCTTGCTCTCTTTGAGTTTGTAAAGTGTCGCGCCACCGCCCCCGGCAATCAGGTAATGAATTTTACTGTCCGAGGGTTTGAGGTGTTCGATGATGTGGTCGTGCCCAACTAAATAAATATCGGCTCTGCCTTCGATGACCGGCAAAAGTTTTTGCGCGAGCACGAGGCTATCGCCGTGCTCGCCATCCGAATAAATCGGGTGATGCCCGTAAACGATTTTCCAACGCGCTTTGCTTTTATCGAGTTGGTCTTTGAGCCAGGCGAGTTGCGCTTCGGACATTTCGTTGGTGTCGAGCGCAAAAAATTGCGCGGCTCCGGCAGTAAAGGTGTAATAGAGCGCAGGCATTTTCCAGGATGCGCTTGAATAAAGAATTTCTGCGGCGGGGCTGTCTGCCAATCCCCAATCGTGATTGCCGAGCGACGCATAAAATTTTATGCCGAGCGGCGTATACAACTCTTCCCACCAGATTTTCCAGCGCGCATCCGCAGGGCTTGCCATCCCCGCGTCATAAAAATTATCGCCAAGCGTGACGCCGAAATCGAAAGGGGTTTTGCGATGGAAAGCGAGCATCGCCGCTGCCGTTTCTTTTTGGGCTTTCGAGCCGGTGCCGAAATCGCCGAATGCCAGCACGCGAACCGGCTGGTTTTCGGCTTTCACGGAAAAGACTTCGGGCGGACGCCGTAAAAACGAAGGCAGCATCGCGCCGCGAACCAAGGCAATCCAACGCTCCTGCTCTTCGGCAAGTAACTTTAAACCTTCCGCATCATTTTGCGCGCGGGCGGTTTCCAAACGTCGCATCAGCATTTCGCGCATCTCGATATTTTTTTGTACGCGCAATCGCTCAAGCGCAACTCTTGATACGGTCGCATCGGCGTCATTTAAAATCGCGCGCTCAAGAAACTCGCGAATTTTCGGGTGGTTGATTCTGCCAAGACTATCAACAATTGCGCGCCTGATGCGCACCGATTTTTCCGAGTCATAAACACTGATGAGAAAATCGCGCGTCGCATCGGTATTTTTCGCGGCAATTTCACCGACCAGTCGAACGCGGCGCAATTCACCTTCTTCCTGATTGAGCAAGGTTGCGGCTTTTTCTTTTATATCGGGCGGCA
This sequence comes from Acidobacteriota bacterium, assembly GCA_040754075.1. NCBI lineage: Bacteria > Pseudomonadati > Acidobacteriota > Acidobacteriota bacterium. Next base: position 254,585 of record JBFMDH010000003.1, on the reverse strand, counting down.
GTTGATTTAAAAACGCTGTAGGTTTTTGCGGGGTTTGCGGCGTGGCACTCTGCCCGCAGGCAATCAACGCAAAGGCAAAAATCAGCGCCAGACTCATCAGTATTCGATTGAACATTCAGCGACTCCTTTTCTTTTACCAAAGCACCGCCACAGCGCCAAAACTTGTAATCATTCCATCACGAGTAATCAAGGGACAATTATAAGCTTTGGCAGTTGCAGCAATGATGCGGTCAGGCATTTCAGGGATTTGGTCACGCGGGATTTGTCGCAAAGCTTTAATGACTGCTTTGCCAAGTAGCGTCAGACGGTAGCTTCTTCCAAGCTGTGCAATTTTGTTCATGAAATCATCTACAAGGTGAAGAGGAATGCGACCTTTTTCACTCAAATAAATCATCTCAACGATGACGATTGGCGGGATGATAATGATTGCCTTGCCAGTATCAGCCTCGACAAAAACAGATTTCGCTGGTGAGCTTAATCGAGGGTCATCGCTCAAAGCCCAAATCATCGGATGGGTATCGGTTACGTAGCGATTCACTCATCAACTCCCAAGCTTGCCCAGCACTCACGGCGTGCTTCGTTAATCTCCTCTTCACTCAACGACACTCCCTGCCAGGTGCCAACTAAGGCAAGCGGGATGACGGAATCATCAACCTGCTCAGACAATTCTTCTATAAGCTGTTGCCTTTGTTCCGGCGAAAGATATTTCACAGCTTCAATAGCTTGTTTGTAATAATCTTCATTAACCGCCATGTCGAACACCTCATTACCTTATAATCCCTCTGCGAAGGATAGTACAAAACAAAATAAAGATGAAGAGCAAGCAAGTGACATTTTATATGTGGCGTGCAGAACAGATGAAAAGGTGTTTAAGGTTCAATACTTGATAAAGCGACTTCAGGCTCAAGGGATTTATCGGTTGCAGGTTCAATCGGTGTTTCCGTTTGCGCGATGGCTTTCGGCAAAGTGAAAACGAAACGCGAGCCGCGTCCGACTTCGCTCAGGACAGAGATTTCGCCGCCGTGCGCCTGCACCAGATGTTTGACGATGGCAAGTCCAAGTCCTGTGCCTTCGATTTTGCGTGAACGCGATTTGTCGGCGCGATAGAGGCGTTCAAAGATACGCGTGAGGTCGGCTTCGGTTATGCCGATGCCGGTGTCTTCAACGGTAATCGTCACCAGGTTGTCGCTCTCCTGCGCGGTCACCGTAACTGTGCCATTCGGTAGATTGAATTTCACGGCATTGTCAATCAGGTTATAAAGAATTTGTTCCAGGCGGGTGCGGTCGGCGCGCACCAGAATGGTTTCAGGCACATTGATATTAAACACCACGCCGCTTTCTTTGCGGCGCGATTCCGTAAGCGTTACGACATCGCTGACCACATGTTTGAGGCGCACAGCGGCAAGCGTCAGTTTCACTTTGCCGGATTCAATCGCCGATAAATCCGAAATATCGGAAATCAAATCGCGCATTCGCGCCGAATGTTTGAAAAGTTTTTCAACAAAGCGAACGCTGTTTTCTCTGTCGTTGATACCGCCATTCAGCAAGGTTTCCGCATAAGCCAGGATTGCCGTAAGCGGGGTTCGCAGTTCGTGTGACAGGTTGGCGAAAAATTCTCTGCGGACACGTTCGAGTTTTTCAAGTTGGGTGATGTCGAAAAAGACGCCGACCGCGAGGTCACTCCCTAACGGCGCGACATTGAGTTGAAAGCAACGCGCTTCGAGGTCTGCCATTTCAATGCGCAACTCGACCTGTTGCTTATCATTTAAGACGCCACGAAAAGCGTTATTAATCAGCGGGTCGCGGGTGGCTTCAATCAAACGTTTGCGCGTCGGCAGCAAGCTCTTGTCGGTTTGCAGATTGACAATACGGGTTGCGGCATCGTTATAGAGCACGACTTCCAATTGCCGGTTGACGATGACGACGCCTTCGCGCATGGTTGCGAGCACACCCGAAAGCAGGCGGTTGGTTTCTTCGGAAAATTCTTTTTGCTCTTCAATCTGCGCGAGAGCCATACCATACCGATGAAGCGCATAACGCGAAATAAAAAAACTGATAATGCCTACGACAATCGTGGTCACGACATGCGATACCACGACGGTCATGTGCGGAAACAGAAGCGTTTTTGCAGTCTCGTAAACCGCAAATAAAGCGACCGCTGCAAAGGTGACTATCCAAACTCTTTTCGCCAGATTATTCATCTTTAGTCGGTAGTCGACAGTCAGTAACTGGTAGCCGGTAGTCAGTAGATATTAACCGTCGATGGCGAATCCTTCAGCGCCACCAGCTAAGAACTACCGACTGCCGGCTACCAGCTACCGACTACTGACTGATGAGACGATAGCCGATGCCTGTAACAGTTTCAATGAGCGAAGGGTCGCCGAGTTTTTGTCTGAGGCGACGAATGTGAACATCAAGAGTGCGCGAGTCACCGTAATAAATCATTCCCCAGACGCGGTCGAGCAGAACTTCGCGCGTCAGCACACGTCCTTCATTGCGCGCCAGTTCCTGCAACAGGGCAAATTCCTTGCGCGTCAGTTTCACCTCTTTGCCGTGACAGGTAACGGCAAATGTCGAGGGGTCGATTCGGAGAATGCCGTTATCGTAAACCTGTTGTCCAGTGTCGCTGCCTTCGGTGCGCCGCAACACGGCGCGCACCCGCGCGATGAGTTCGCGAACGCTGAACGGTTTGGTGATGTAATCATCTGCGCCCAGATTGAGTCCGAGCACTTTGTCGGATTCATCCGTGCGGGCGGTGAGCATCAACACCGGCACACGCGCAGTGGTGGCTTCGGCGCGTAACCGACGGCACAATTCAAACCCGCTCATCTGCGGCAAATTCAAATCGAGCAAAATCAGATTGGGGGTGCGTTCCAAAATGATATTGAGCGCCGCTTCGCCGGTGGCTGCCGTGCGCACGCGAAACCCTTCGCGTTCCAGGTTATATTTAATGGTGTCGGCAATATCGTCATCGTCTTCGACAATAACGATGCTGCGGACTTTGCTGTCATCTGTGTGAGTTACCATATCGTGTGTTTGATAACTTGACCTCTCGCTAAAAAGACTGTCTGTTCGCATATATTGGTGGCGTAATCGGCAATTCTTTCAAAGTGTTTCAAGATAAACAGCCATTCGGCTCCGCGACTGACATTCATCGCGTCCTGCCGCATGGTGTCAATGACCTGAGAATAAAAAATATCGTAAAGCGAATCGACTTCATCATCACGCGCAATGGTTGTCTGGGCGCGTTCGATGTCGCCTGAGGTGAAGGCGTCAAGTCCGGCGATTAACATTTCACGAACGATTCTCGCAAGCCTTGCAATATCGATTCGCAACTCCAATTCCGGTTCACTATTAATCACCAACCCATGTTTGGCGATGTTGACGGCGTGGTCGGCAATGCGTTCAACGCCGGGAGCCGTGCGCGCAATCGTCAGCACCAACCGAAGTTCAGCGGAGGTGAGCGATTTTTTTAAAAGCATCTCGGCGCACATCGCATCAATTTCCAGTTCAAATTGATCAATGGCGTCGTCTTCGGTGATGACGCGCTCGGCTAAATCAGCGTCGCGTTCAACGAGGGCGCGGGTTACTTGGGCAATCGCTCGTTCAGCCGCCCCGCCCATCATCAGCAGCTTATCGCGCAGTTGGGTTAAATCCTGATTAAACATTTTGCTTCATTCTATTTCGGTTTCTTTCAACTCAAGTAGAACGGGGAAATGGAAAAAGTCAATATCAACTGCTTGAGTGAGAATCATTTTAAGCCATTAATGAAAGATTTCTAAAACCATCATATCGGCAGGCGCATTAAATTTCTGTTAATTTTCCGGGCATTTTTTATAAGCAGACGTAGGGTTTACCCAATCGCGTGAGGGTTAAAAACCGGTTTCCGATTCAAAATTAATTCCGTCGTATAGGGCATCAACATCCAATTCACATTCAAGCGAAACGATTTGCAAAATTTCTCCCGCGCTATATTCGGTCTGCAACCAGGCGCGCCGATTGTTTTAAATAATGGGTAATATTTTTTTTGTTCTGTGCGATGAGCAGGTATTCGCGAAAAGTGGGAATTGATTTGTAATGAGTGAAGTTGTCGCCGCGATCAAAGGCTTCGGTTGACGGTGAAAGAATTTCTGCAAGCAGCACGGGGTTGGTTAAACAGAGCAAGCCGCTGTGTTCTTCAAACTCCGGCTTGCCACATAACGCCGATAAATCCGGGTATCGATAGGGCGGCATACTTGGAACTTTGACGCGCAGGTTCGATGGGTAAATAAAACATCCGCGTTTAGCCGTTTGATTATTGAGTGTGGTAATCAAACGACTTTCAAGTAGCGCATGATTGGGATGCACGCCGCTCATATTAAAAATTTCGCCATCGAAATATTCAAATTTCTCTTCGGAAACTTTGTCCAACTCAATGTATTCTTCCATTGTCAGTCGGGTTTTCGGTGGTGTTGACATGGTTTTACTTCTCCCAATAATCAAATTTTTCTGCCGACGATTCTACCAGGTATTTTGATGGCGCAAGGCTTTTGAGATGACCGAATCTCTTAACCCTCACCCAAGTTATTCGCTTTTCATCGAAGTAAAAAAAGAATACGCAACACTCGGAATGAACGGAACAAACAGAAATATTTTTTGATCGCCTTTCCATCTGTTCCGTTATTTTCGTCTGTTCCGTTATCTTCCTGAGCTTTTACAAAGTAGTTAATTACTTCGGCTGTGACCTGGTGAACCAATCGGGTCGCCCGGTGGCATCGGTAGCGGCGCGGTGCGTTTGTGATTATCATCGGGGCGCGTGAGGAAACGTTCGATGTCATCGCGCACAGCGCGGCGATGGGCACGCTCTGCCGCAACCCGCGCCGGCTGTTTCAACATCGCGCCAAGTTCACGTAAAGCTTCCGTGGCGGTCGCGCGCACTTCCGGCGAGGCATTGTCATTGGCTGCCGTGTCCATCAGTCGCGTGACCACCAGACTCTGCACGGCGCGAACAATTGCCGCATGATAAGCGTCTTTCGGCGTCGGCGCTTTCCAGGTTTTCGCAATGAGCGCATCAATCACCTCTTTAAAATCGGGATTCTTTGCATCCATCGAATGAAATTGAATGAGGCGCGCGGCGCGTTCATATTGCAACAGACCCGAAACGGCAAAATCAGCGGCAATCGTCGTTGCGCCAATCGGGTCAAACGTCGGGTCAGTGCGCTTCTCGAATAGCTCGGTCGCGCCGCCGCCATATCCGTAAGCGCGTGGCGGCAACATCGCTAAAAGTTTTGGCGAAATTGCCAGTGCCTGCACATCAAGAGTTTCAAGCGCAGCATTCAAGGCATCGCGTTGACGCGCCGCCGGAACGATTTCATTAAATCGCGCAGGGCTTGCGCCACTCGGCGTTTTCACAGCGTAGGTGTAATAAACTCCGCCCAGAGATTTGATTGCCGCCGTCAGTTGATAGCGATGGTGCAAATAGAGCGGCAAGAGCTTTGCCTCAAGCATGGAAAGCGGCGTGCCTGTGGGAACGCTTTGCAAACCGAAATCCTGTAAACCGATTTCGCGGACTTTCATTTCGTGTCGCAGATTGGCAATCGCATCATCGCCATTGTCCCAGAGACTTGAAAGCGGATGTGCCGCGCCGGGCGGGCGCGTATCGGAATCTGAAATGAATAAATATTTTTCCGCGCCTTCGCTTAACAGGCGTTCGAGTTCGGCGGCTTCGTTTAGCCCCGTAGCAAATTGCGCGTAGCCATACCGAATCGCGAATTTGTCATAGTCGCCGATGCCTGCCGCATAAGCCTGCGATAAATCAAGTTTGCCATTTTTAATTTCGACCATCGGCGCAGGATAATCCATCACCGAGGCGCGTCCATAACTGCTTGCCGCAAAATTGTGCGCCAGTCCCAGGGTGTGTCCGACTTCGTGCGCCGAAAGTTGGCGTATGCGCGCCAGCGACATGGCTTCCGCATCGGTTGCGGTTTCCGTCAAGTATGCGGCATCGGGCAAGATTGCAAAATCGCATTCATCAATTGCAAATGACGGGTCGCCCTGTCCTTGACTGCGGTCTCTGTAAGACGGAATCAAACCTGTGCCAATCGTATAATCCTGGCGCACGCGCAATGAGCCGAGTGTGACATTGCCTTTAATGATTTCACCGGTGCGCGGGTCAACCACGCTTGCGCCGTAAGACCAACCGCGCGTCGAGCGATGCACCCAGTTAATCATGTTGTAACGAATGTCCATCGGGTCTGCGCCTTCGGGCAAGACTTTGACCTGAAAACCATTTTTGAAACCGGCGGCTTCAAATGCCTGATTCCACCACGACGCGCCTTCAACAAGGGCGTTGCGAATCGCTTCGGGTGCGCCGTTATCAACATAATAAACAATCGCTTTGATGGGTTCGGAAATCGCCGCCGAGGGGTCTTTTTTCTGAAGGCGATGGCGCACCACCCATTTCTTTTCTATGGGTTCGGTGATTGGCGAGGCGTAGTCATGAAAATCCATGCCGTTTACACCAACACGCGGGTCGAATTTACGCGGCTGGTAATTATCATCGGGGAGTTCGACAAACGAATGATGTTGGCGCACCGTGACGGCTTGTGGCGTAGGGGTTACGCCGCGCACCAGGTTGCCGGTTTCGCCATCGGATACGAAAGTCAACATCACTTCGACTTCGGTGTTTTTCGGAAAGGCTTTGGTGCGCGGCAAATAAAATGCGCTGCGCGATTCGTCCATTCGATAGGTTCCCTGTCGCGTGCCTCGCAAAGCATCAAGCACGCCGTGCGCATCACGCATAAACAATGGTGTCGCATCGACGAGAATTTTTTCGCCGTCGCTGGCTTCGACTTTAAAACCCCAGATGACCGAACGCGCAAACGATTCTTCGACGGCGCGACGTTCGGCAGCATTATTGGTGATGGCGCGGTAACGATAGTTCGGTTGAATCATTAAAACTTTCTGCCCGATGCGCTCGAAATAGACGATGCGTGTACCGCCGAGTTCGCCGCGATCTAAACCGAGCGGATTGGAACCAACGCCTGTTGGCAGTGAAACTTGATAAAGCAATTCTTTATTGAAGCGCGAAATTTCCATCAACATTTTGCCGTTGGTCGCGTCCCAATAGAGCGGCATATAGCCATCAAGCTTTTGCAGGTTAGCGGTCTTTGCGGCAAGGGTGCCGCCTTGCGCGAAGCTGGAAATCGCCGTCGCAAATAGAATCAAAATTGTACTGAGAAAAATTTTTTGCCTGAATAAGTTCATTAAACCGAATTGCATCGTTGACCCCTATGATTTTGAGATTTGTTGAAGTGATGATTTCTTCCACTGAGGTGAAATGCTCAGGTTTTGTGTTGCTGTAAATTGACAACCGGATGGCGAATCTCGCGCTATACTTTTGCCTTTTTACTTTTGCCTTTTGCCTTTCCTCGACTTCGAGTTTCTTGGCGAATGCTATGAGCCAGCAGCGAACAAGTCAAGCGCGGCAGGGTCGGCTTTCGCCGACCTGACTTTGCCTAGCGCCCAAAGGCGTGCGATAAATAAATGGTAGAGCGAATTATCATTTTAATCCTAAGGAGGAGATGATGTCGAAAACCAGCACACACCCTGGCGAAACCACCTATCCCGAAAAACCGGCAAACCACGATTATCCCATCAATGAATTGATTAAACAGCGGTGGAGTCCGCGATTATTTGAAGAAGGGCGCACAGTGGAACCGGAGAAACTGATGTCCTTACTGGAAGCGGCGCGTTGGGCACCATCCTGTTTCAATGAACAACCCTGGTATTATCTGGTCTTTGACCAGCGAGACCCGGCGGCGTTTGAACGCGCGCGCCAGTGTTTGATGGAAGGCAATGCCTGGGCGCGCGAGGCTCCGTTATTATTGCTTTCAGTTGCCAAAGAAAATTTCTCGCATAATGGCGCGCCTAATCGCCACGCCCAATACGACACCGGCGCGGCAACCGGGTATATGGTCTTGCAGGCTGTTGAACTCGGTTTGATGGCTCATCAAATGGCGGGCTACGATGCCGAACGCGCGCGCAGCGAATTTCAAATTCCCGAAGGTTACACGCCGATGGCGATGATTGCCATTGGCTACCCCTTTAAAGCTGATTTAAGCCAACTCGATGACAAGACCCGAACCAGAGAATTAGGTTTGCGTTCGCGGCGCGCAACCCGCGACCTTGGTTTTTTGGGGGTGTGGGGAAAATCGCTTGAAGCCGAAAATGCCAAATGATTTTTTCTGAATGGACAAAAAAATTAGAGGTCGCAACCGTGCCCGGGTGGCGACCCCTCTCCAAGTTCAGAACAGAATGGTAGAGATTCTAAGGATGTGCACTGTTTACATAGGCAATCGCAATGCCGCAATGTGCCACACAACTCAACCTGTGGTTTTTCAAGCCTTTAACTAAAATCTCTGGGATGCCCGCGGCATTAATCTTTCCATGTTTCTGGAATCATTTACGAAAAATTGGAAATCTCCATTGCGGCGAAGCCTTTTTGTTTGTGATTTGCAGGAAAAATTCTAGCGGCGGCTTTTCTTTATTCGCACCAATTGCTTTGGTGATATAATGCCAAGCATCCATTGCAGCTTCTGAAACGACCCATCAAGGAGGCACAGATTATGAGAAGGAAAATTTTTTCTTTATTCTCAATAGCTCTTCTGACTTGTTCTGCGCTCGCGCAAACCAACCCCAAAAACGATGACGAAAAAATCATTCGCATCGGCACCGATTTGATTCAACTTGATGCTGTGGTCACCGATAAAGCAGGTCGGATAGTCAACGGGTTGAAGAAAGAGGACTTTGAGATTATTGAGAATGGTAAAAAGCAGCAAATCGGTTTTTTTGAGTTTGTTGATGTCGCTAAAAAACAGCAAGTCACAACCGACACCGCCAAACCGACACAACCCGCTGCCCTGAATGCCGAGACTACGATTGCCGATGTCAATCGCATCTTTGCTTTTGTGGTTGATGATTTAACCATTCGTTTTGAAGATTTGATTTTCATTCGACAGATGCTCTTGAATTTTGTTGAAAACCGTATGCAGCCGGGCGACCTCATCGCCATTGTGCGAACCGTCGGCGGCAAAGGTTTATTGCAACAATTCACGACGGACAAAAACCTTCTCAAACGCGCCATTGCATCGCTTACGCCAACCACTCATGCTTTCCGGGTTTTTGACAAAGATATTCAGCCAATAAAATTGAATGATTTAGTTGCCGAACCCGGTGCGGCGGGCGCGACTGCCGGTTCCGCGACAGAGACTTCAGGCGAAGAGATTGATATTGACAGCCCGCAGGATGATACCAATAAAGCCTTGCGCGCCTTGATGAGTCTTGGAACCGCAAATTTCGTTGTCGATAGCATGACCCAGTTGCCGGGACGCAAATCGCTGGTGCTGTTTTCCGGCGGCTTGCCGATTCTGAGCGCCAATCCCAGCAAAACCCTCGGCAATGTCTCTTACTTTCTCGAAAGGCTTTCCGATAATGCGACGCGCGCGGGGGTTGCCATTCACACGATGGATGTACGCGGATTGCAGGCGTTTTCGGGAGTCGCGAGTTTCGATATGACGCCAGGCAGAAGCGCGGTTGCGGGTGTTGGCAGTACAGGAGCCGCCGGAGGCTTTGGACGAGTGCCGGATGAAACCCAGTTCGGCGATAAAAATCCTTTCGACCAGTTGGAAGGGCATATGGGACTTAAAACGCTCTCGGCAGCTACCGGCGGCATTTCGGTGCTTGAAAAAAATAATTTCATTGATGGACTGGATAAAATCATCTCTGCCAACGATGGCTTTTATCTGTTGGCTTATACGCCAATGGATACGAAATTCGATAACAAGTTTCGCAAGGTTGAAATCAAAGTCAAAGGCGAAGGCTTGAAAGTTTATAGTCGTCGGGGCTATATGGCGCGCGCCGACGCGCCCACGGGAGCGCCCGCAACCAGACAGGAACAGTTGCTTGCGGCAATCAAAGCGCCGCTTGCCCGACGCGATATTGATATTGACGCCATGCTGCTTTACAAATCGGCATCGCCGACTACCGGCGCGATTGATATTCATCTGGCGATTGACCCCAGGAAAGTCGAGTTTGAAACCAGTGAAGATAAACAGAAGGCAGATTTGGAAGTTGCCGGTTTTGTCTTCGATGAACTCGGCAAATTGCGTGGCGGTTTCAGTGAAAATGTCGCGGTCGGGGTTTTGCCACAGGATATGGCGAAGTTAAATCAAGGCGGCATCGCTTATTCTGCCAACACCAATCTCCCGGCTGGCATTTACCAAATCCGCATCGCTGTGCGCGACAACAAGACCGGCAAGATTGGCACCCTGTCGCGATACATTGAGGTTCCTGATTTAACCAAAGGTCGGCTCACGGCAAGCACTTTGCTGCTGGGCGCGGCTCCTGCCAATGATATGAAAGCGGTTAATCCTGTGCCAATCAATGGCAACCGGCAGATTTCGCGTAAAAGCGATTTGCGCTATGCAGTGGTTATCTATAACGCCAAAGTGAAAGACAACAAACCACAGGTTAAGACGCAACTCACTATCAGTCACAATGGCAAAGAGATTTTTAAAGAAGAGGAAATAGCGCTTGAAGCAAGCGGCGGACAATTGATTAAGGTTGGACAACTGGGACTGGGCGGCGTAAAACCCGGTCGCTACACACTGACACTGACTATCACGGATGGGCTGGCGGATAAAAAAGCGCAAACCATCGTGCGCAGCATGGATTTTGTGGTGGTCAATTAAAGCGGTTGGCAAAGATTGTGGGGCGCGTGGTCTTTGTTGGCAATTAATCGATGTTGAGTGAACGGTCTTTGACCGCGTCGTTAAATGAATCGCTATCAAAGCCTGTATATAGCAGTTTGCAAAACGATTTACTCAAGTTGAGGAAGCGGTCTTTGACCGCGTTTCCCGTCATACGCGGTCAAAGACCGCTTCCTCAACCGAGGCTGAGTAAACTCAATCGCAAACCGCTCTAGTGGCGTGCAGTATTTGGTAATCGTCGGTTTGCGGCTGTGCCGCCAACAGCGGTAAAGCAGGCTTTGAGTAAAGGCAACCGCAAAACTTGAGGGGTCGTTGAAATTGCTTTGCCATCCAAGCACAAAAAGGGGAAGAGCCTGAAAGCTCTTCCCCTTTTGCTTTACTGCTTGAATGAATTTGCCGATTAGAAGGTCAATCGCAAACCCATCTGTACAGCGCGTCGCGCAAAGCTAATGGCGGTGAAATCGCCATAACCGTCACGCTGTCCGGCAGTGAGAATATTCACCGGAGGTACACGTCCTGATTCGATAATGCCCACACCGGTGTTGGGATGGTTCAAGGCATTGAAGGCTTCCATACGGAATTGCAGACGAATACCTTCATTGATGCGAATGTTCTTGAAAAGACCGAGGTTCAGGTTATTGAGTTTTGGCCCCTTCTCTTCGCCACGGGTCGCCGTCCCATAAGGACTGTTGAAGACCTGTGCAGCGCCCGGACCATTGACGATATAACGCACCTGGTCTTTGGTCACAACCGTAATCTTTCCATTATTCAAATCATTGACCGAATAGAACCCATTCGGGTCTTGAATCGGAATGAAACTGGTAACAAATGCCGCGAATCTGGCAAACAGCAATGCCGCATCAACCTGATTGATACCGATGGCATTGCGCGGCGCATTGAGGTTGCCAGCAAACGGGCGGAAGGTATCAACCCCAAGGAAGGTCTGTTCCCAGGTTCTATCCATATAGGTGTTGCCGAAGAAGAAAGTGTTTACATTCATTTGCGGTGTGTAGCGTTGACCGCTGGCAAGGAGATAGGTGCCATTGAATTGCCACCCGCCAAGCACGCGACCGACGACACCTTGCTGGTCTTTGAATCCCGGCACATCCCAAATGAAATTCAGCGAATAGGAATGCTTGCGATCAAAGCCCGAATAACCGCGTTCGGCTCTACCGATATTAAATGGGTCTTGCGCGCCGATGGCTTCAAAGAATGAGAAAATTTCGCTGGCATTATCAAGCGCTTTTGACCAGCTATAGGACATGCCGAAGTTGACATTACCCATATAGCGATTGGAGAAATTCGCCTGCCAGCGGCTTTGCAATCCGTGATAAATCGAACTGCCGCCGTTTTCGCGGGTGCGGATGACATTTTGTCTCAGCACACGCCCCTGACAATCTTGGTCTCTATCCGGGGTTGCCGGGTTGTCGGTGCAGGTTTGCGGTGTGACACCAAGCGGCACAAAATTTGGGAAGCCTTTGAAGGTGAAGTTTTGAGTAATAGCCGCGTTAGTTATAGGAACCCTCCCAATTACGACGGGAGCGGTGAAACCGCTAATCAAACGGTCGATGCGCGGATTGCGATTGGTGGTCATAAACAATCCGGTTCCTTTGGTGGCGACATAACGCACTTCAACCACATTGCGGCGGCTGATTTCGCGTTGCCAACGCAAAGAATATTGTTGCGAATAGGGTGAATAGAAATCGCCTGAGACATTGGTGTATGCCAAAAATCTCGGATCAAAGGTATTCTTTTGCAACAAACTGGAAGCGGCTGCTAAAACTTCAGAACCCACCGGATTCAACGGCACACCGATGCTTGGGCTGGTTAGCGTATTTAAGAACACACCTGGCGCCGAAGTCGAGATGTTGAGCATGATGTTATAGAACGCCGGGTCATAGGCGATGGAATAGCCGCCGGAGATTACCGTGCTGTCACCCTCACCGAACAGTTTACCCGCCAGCCCTGTAAATCCGGGACGCCAGGCAAAACCAAGTCGTGGGGCGAAGTTGTTTTTATCAGCCGGAATCTTCGGGAAGATGCGGGCTTCAAGCGGCAATGATTGTTTCCACAATGCCTGCGCCGGGTCTGACTCGCGATCTTTGGTCAGGTTGTAAAGCGTGTTGATCGGCTGCCCGGTGTATTCGTAACGAGCGCCGATATTAAGCGTGAGATTGTCGCGAATACGCCAGTCATCCTGCACATAGTAAAATTGATCGGTTTCGTCATAGGAGATTTGCACTGTACCGGCAGCCACCGTCAAGGTGCTTGGCGTTCCGCTGGCAACCGCAGCACCCGTGTTGAAGGCGTAGGAGCCATTCACGTTAGGCAGGAAGGGAACGGTATTGGTCAACCGTCGCACGTCCGCGCCCAATCTCAGTTGATGGCGTCCGAGAGTCTTTGAGAAGTTATCGCTGAATTGATAGATGCTGACGATACGACCTTGTGGCAGGTTGGTTGCCGGACCGATAGCCAATAAAGAGCGTGAGGTCAGACTGCTAATTAGACCACCATAGGTAATACGGGTGACCGTATTGCCGATGTCTGCCGGGTCGGGAATACAATTCTTAACACTTTCACAACCGCCACCGAAGATGACGTCCAAACGGTTGAACACAAAACGAAATTCATTGACGGCGCTGTTTGAAAGCTGACTGGTAAACTGCAATCCGCCAAGGTTACTTGAAGCCGGTTGATTGCCGGTTGAACCGTCTACACTCACCAAAGCATTCACATTATCTACCGTCTGATAGAGATGACGATACCAGAACGAATGCTTGTCATTGATTCTGTAATCGCCGCGAATGCTGAATTGGTGCTGGTCGGAAGTGATGGGCACGGTGCGCACGGGGTATGCCAGGCGATAAGTTCTACCACCGATGGTCACCCTTTCATTATTCGGAAAGTTTTTCAAGTCGGTATTTTCAGTTACTGTGCCCACATCAGTGAGCGCAAAGGCAGAAAAATTCGCCAGCGCCTGAATCGCGCCATTATTCGGAAAATCGGCTTTCAAACGGCTCAGTTCTTCAGGAGCAATGGTGGGTGAATTGGAACCAGGGTTTGCAGTCTGTCGGTTAGTGACCAACTGATAGCTGCCGAAATAAAAGAGTCTGTCTTTCTTAATTGGGCCGCCCACCGCGCCCGTGTAAACATTATTGAGGAATGGATTGGCTTCGCCTTTGCCCTGATTATTGGTACGGCGCTCAAGGTTGTTCATCGTGTCAAATAATTTTCGATCTCTATGAAACCACGCGAGGCTGCCGTGCAAATCATTGGTGCCGCTCTTGGTGACGACGTTGACAATCGCGCCTTGATTGCGTCCGTACTCGGCAGAGAAATTATTGGTGACCACTTGAAACTCGGCAACGATTTCGTTGTTATTGACAAAGTAATTGGGCCCGCCGATAGAGAGGTCATTATTATCCTGTCCGTCAATCGTAAAGTTATTGGAGCGCGCGCGGTTGCCGTTTACTGAAAGGGTCGCGCCGTTGGAGTTGACGTTACCAAAGCCGGGAACCACACCCGGTGCAAGTAGCGCCAGCGTGTCGATACCCGCGCCTACAGCGTTTTTCGGTAATTCCGCCACTTTGCGGCTTTCAAAAGTTGAAGAAACCTGCACCTGCTCTTTTTGAATCAACTCTTGCCCCTCAGCGGTGACCGATACGGTTTCGGTGATTTGACCGGCTTGCAGATTGGCATCAATGGTTGCTACCTGACCGGCGTTGATAGTGACCTCTTGAAACTCCTGGCGTTTGAACCCTTGTTTTTCAACTGTGAGCAAATAGATGCCCGGAGCTAGTCTCGGAAAATTATAGATACCATCGCTGTTGGTTTTGGTTTTGGTTTCAATTCCGGTGCCGACGTTTTTTGCCGTCACATCAGCATCAGCAATGACCGCGTTACTGGCGTCCATCACAGAACCCGTGAGTCCACCCGTTGTTGCCTGCGCCATTACCGACAGGGTGGTAAAGGGAAAGACCAAAGTTGCAACGATGAGAAATAGTGTTGTCCGGGACAACATCTTCATTTTGCGAAGTTGCTTCATACTTTCCTCCTTAATAGATATAAAACCGATTGGATAATACTGGTGCGGAGACTTTATCATCAGGAGACTGATACATTCCGCCTATGTAAATTGAGTTCTGATTGCTTTACGAAAGAAATGGAAAACTACAAACCAGCAAAAGATATGCCAGCAAAATCGCTGTAGCTAACACCCTTAATGCTAAAAATTGGCAATCTTTCGGAAACCCGAAGACAAGGAATTTCTCCAAAAATCTGGATAGCTCTACGAAAAATTGGATACGGATTGATTAATAAACCGGGTTGTGAAAAGCCGCGTCATCAACTTGAGGCTATTGTGGGTCGCCAAGGCTTGCAGCGGTTTCCACCATATCCATCAGCGTTGCCCCGCCTGAAACGACCGGAAGATTCAATTCGCGCGCTAAATCTTCAAGGGTTAAATCATCAAGAAAAATATGATTTGCTTTCAAGCAAGATTGTTCGGGAACAATTAAAAATTCACCTGCGACATTATCTTTCGCTTGGAGAAAATCGCCGCCCGCCAGGAGTCCCGCAACGGTTACCTCTTCACCAAAAAAATGATTCTTTACCGGAACGGTTTTTAAACGGGTCTGCCAACGCTCATTCATTTCATCAACAAACCGGGAAAGAATCGGGTAAAACAATTCGCCCGTCGCCACGGTGCCGTATAAGCCGCCGCGTTTGATGAATGATGGACGCGCTTTTTGCAGGGTTTTCTTAGAACTTTCAACAAAACGCCGCACCATGCCGACGCCATCTTCAATCTGCGGATACTCGCCATAATGTTTACGCGAAGGCAGAGGCTGTCCGGCGCGCAAATAAAATTCATCCGCTAAGAATACAAAGGTCGAACCCAGGCGTTGGCGAAATTCTTTTTGCCAACGACCTGCTTCTTTAATCAGCGAACGACAAAACTCAGGGGTTACGGCAGTCATCAAATGCGCATAGTTATGCAATTTGGTAAACACTACCGGCACCACTGCAACCGAGCTGAGTTCAGGAAAGAGTTCCGCCAAATCATTGACTGTGCGCTTCAACACCTCGCCATCATTGATGGTCGGACACAGAACAATTTGCGCGTGCAGTTCAATGCCCTGCTCCTTGAGATAGCGCATTTTGCCGAGAATATCATCAGGGCGTTTACGTCCGAGCAGATAACGGCGCACCTCCGGGTCGGTCGCATGCACCGAGACATATTGCGGCGACAAGCGTTGACTGACGATGCGGTCAAGTTCCATCTTCGATATCGAAGACATAGTGGTGTAGTTGCCGTGCAGGAACGAAAGGCGCGTGTCTTCGTCTTTAAAAAACAGCGATTCGCGCGCCCCCTTCGGGTTTTGATTACAGAAACAGAAGATGCAATCGTTGGCGCATTGACGCGGCGTGAAGTATTCAAAATCCAATCCCCAAATCTCGCCTTCACCGATTTCAACCTCGAGGTTCACAGGCTCACCGGATTTTTTAATGATGTCGAGCGAGACGAAATCCTCAGAGCCGGTGAAGTATTGAAAATCGAGAAAGTCGCGCACCTCATTATCATTGACCTTCAGGATTTTGTCGCCAACTTCGATGCCGATTTCTTCGCCAATCGCAAAAGGGTCAACGCCCGATACCACCACGCCCTTTTCGCGCTTGAGCAGGTTGATGGGATAGAGAGTCTCGAATAATTCGCTGTACATAAGCTTTCAGTATAACAAGAAAGCATCAGAGCGTCAGGGTTGCGGTTGTTGCACATCGCGACCCCTCATAAAACGACCAAAGCCCGGTGGCATTTCATTGGAGCGTGCGGCGAACATCACCTCAACCTTAAAACGCGAAACCGGCTACAGTAGCCGGTTTCGCGTTACTCGCTATTTTCTAATCAAGCATTAACTTTTCACACCTCAGCGTCATCGCCCGCCCGCCGGTAACTTCTCGCGCAAAAATCTGGTGAGCAGTTCAAACAGATGGCGCGTGGTATTCTCGCCTTCAAAAATTCCATGTGTGCGATTCGGATAAGCCATCATGGTAAATGGTTTGTTGGCTTTGATGAGCGCGTTAATCACCGCCTCCGAATTTTGATAATGCACGTTATCATCGCCCGTTCCATGCACGATTAACAGGTCACCTTTCAACTGATGAGCAAAGGTCACGGGTGCGCCACGTTTATATTCGTCCGGGTGGTCTTGCGGAAGTCCCATATAACGTTCCTGATAAATCGTGTCGTAATAACGCGGGTCGCCTACGGGCGCAACCGCCATGCCCATACGATAAACCTCGGGAAAACGAAACAGCGCATTCAGCGTAGATGAACCGCCGCCGCTCCATCCCCATATGCCGATGCGCGTTGCATCAACAAATGGCCAGCGCGAAATCGCGCGAACGGCATTTGCTTCATCCTGCGAAGCCACCAGCCCGAATTGACGATAAATAATTTTTCGCCATTCGCGTCCGCGCGGCGCAGGTGTGCCGCGATTATCGACGCTCATCACGATGTAACCTTCACCGGCAAGCATCTGATGCCAGAGATAATTTCCACCGCCCCAGTTATCGGTGACGGTTTGCGCCGCCGGTTCGCCGTAAACATAAAACAGCACCGGATATTTTTTCGACGCGTCGAAATCCGGCGGTTTAATCATCCAGCCATCAAGTTGCAGCCCCTCGCCAATATCGACGCGGAAAAATTCGCTGGCTCCCAATTTGAGTTGTTTAACTTTCGCCTGCAACGCCGCGTTATCAACCATCACCCGCGCCACGGTGTGTTCCGGCAGTCGCACCAGTTCTGTGCGCGGCGGTGCGCCAAATGATGAATAGGTATGAAATGCCCAACTGGAATTCGGCGCAATGTTATACGAATGCCACCCGGATTGACTTGCAGGCGACAGGCGTTCGGCTTTACCGCTCGCATCGAGTTTCGCGCGATACAAATACCGTTGCGTAGCATTTTCCGGCGAAGCGATGAAATATAACCATCCCTGCGCATCATCGACGCTTTGAATGCTCACCACATCATATTCGCCTTTGGTCACCAGGCGCGTCGTTTTGCCATCACGCGAAATCACATAGACGTGTCGCCAGCCATCGCGTTCACTCACCCACAAAAAACTTTTGCCGCCATCAAACCAGGTCACTTCATCACCGTAAATATCCACCCACGCTTTATCCACTTCGGTTAAAACCGCGCGCACACCTCCGGTTTTCGCATCAGCGAGCATCACGGTGTTGGTGTTTTGCAGGCGATTGAGTTGTTGAATGATGAGTTCAGCCGCGCTTTCCGCCCAATCCATGCGCGCCAGGTAATTGTTGCGCGCGTCGCCCGGAACCTGCATCCAACGGGTCGCGCCGCCTACGGCGCTCACCACGCCGATGCGCGCCGCCGAATTGCTTTCACCGGCTTTCGGGTATTGAATGGGAATGACTTTGGAATAGAGTTCGTCGGTGTAGTTGATGAGGTTGAAATTTTTCACGCCTTCAGCATCAAGTTGCCAGTAAGCAATTTGTTTACTGTCGGGACTCCAACGCCAACCGTCGCGCAAATCCAACTCTTCTTCATAGACCCAATCGAATGTCCCGTTGATGATGGTGCGCGAACCGTCAGAGGTAAGTTGGGTGATGCGATGATCAGCGAGGTTTTCAACATACAAATTATTTTCGCGCACATAAGCGACGCGGGTGTTGTCGGGGGAAAATTTGGCAAACATCAAGGTCGCGGGCTTGGCGTCGCCGCCGAGTTTGGATAATTTGCCGGTGTTTAAATCCAATACCCAGTAATCGCCGCGCGTATTGAGTCGCCAGACTTTTTGCGAATTCGTATAAATCATCAGCAGTTTGCCGCTGGGCGACCAGATGTAGTTGTGAATCGCCAGCGGCGCATTTTGTCCTGCGGGAATCAATTTTTCTGCGGCAACCAAAATCGCGCGCCCGCCGGTTGCCGTGTCGTAACGCACAATGTCGCGTCCTTGTGCAGTCTTTGAAGCTTCAAGCGTCGTGTAGCCCGCGCCCCCGTCAATCCAGCGCGATTGCGGCAAAAAATTAGGAGTGAATTCATTTGAACTGTAGATGCGCTCAAGCGTGAGGCGCGACGGGTCGGTTGCCGTTTGTTGCGCGAAACCCATTTGCGCGATGAACAAGATAATTAGCAAAACCAGAAAGTGGCGTTGGCGATTCATAAATTTTCTCCGAGAAGTAATGTTGTCATGCAAATTTTAATGAACTGCGAATTCGACAAGTGACGCGCGCCGCGAATACCTCCGCGTCCTCTGAGGTTTCCTCTGTATTCTTTGCGATTCATATTTCCGGTTGAAAGTAACCGCAGAGAACCCAGAGGCTTTCACAGAGGTCGCAGAGAATTTTATTTCAGCGATTATTTTTCGACATTGAACTCGCAGCAGGTCGTTGCCATGACGGCTGGAAAAGCAAGCTTACACGCGACGGAAAATTTTGTCGCGGTCAATTTAACGAAATACGCCTGAAAAGGGATTGTGCGTATAGGTCAGGGCAAATTTTTCATCCTGTTTGAAATGGCGTTTGATAGTTTCGGCAGGGTTAAAAAACCATTCGCCCAGAGGTCTCTCGCGTTCACTGCTATCGAACCAACCCCAGGGCGGTCGCGCCATGTTTTCTGCGCCGACTTTACCTGAAAACGCCGAACCGAGTTTATTCAACTCCACGGATTTTTCATCCGCTTTGGTTTCGTTCAACGACTTGACCAGCTTTACACCTTGGTATTCCTGCGCTTCGCCAAACGTCTCGTTGGGCGTATTCTGTGCGCGACTCCAGAGCGTGCTGTAAAGCGGCAGCAAATCATACCCGACAGCCGGACTATTTTTTTCTTCGGGGTTTTCGGATTCGCCGGTGAAGGAATAGAGCAAATATTTTTTCTCAACGACCTCTTTCTCTTTGCCTGTGTAAGCCGCCATGCCGTGACCTTTGGCTTCGATGAACAATCGCGGGCGCTTGCCTTCAAATTGAATTGTCTGTACGCCTTTGAGATTTTTTGTGTCCGGCGCATACTTCAAAAACTTGTTATGCGCGAGGGTTTCAACATAAGCGACGCGGGATTTTTTCGGTTTGTTGAGATTTTTTTCCACCACGACCAGACAGCCTTCCATGTCGTTTTCGTGCGCCAGGACTGCTTCATCAAGTTTGCCGGTGGGGTCATACTGAGTGCCGATTTTCGCGCCTTCGCGAATCATTTCGCTCAAAATCATGCCGCGCCGTTCACCGCCTTTGTAATCGCGTGGATGAAAGACCGCGTAGTGAATGAAGTAATGGGTAGCGGTTTCGCTCACCGCGAAATAGATGAACGCCTTCATCGCAAATTCCGCTTTACCGGCATTCGCCCAGTTGTTGTCGCCGCGCCAGTCGCCATCGAAGTCAAAATTGGTGAGGTAATCGAAACGCTTTTCGGCATAGGCTTGATAAAAATCGGGCGCGTAGATTGCGGCAATGTCGCGGTCTGCGGTTTCGCTTTGATAGGTGAATGCCGCAGGTGCGGTTTGCTTTTCGGATTGTTTTTGCGCCTGGTTTTTGCCGGAGGCATCCGGCGCAAGCGGCGATTTATCGGTTGATGATTGCTTTGAAAAAAGCGAAACCGTAAGCGAAAGCAAGGTTATAAAAATTGCTAAACAACGGCTCGCCTTTTTCACCATCAATCACTCCGGAAATTGATTTTCGTGCAGCTTTTCGTTGAACGGGTTTATTGCGACTGCTCGGTTTTTTTGAGCTTATTGATAAACTGTTTGCGAAACTTCAAAACCTTCGGCTCGATGACGATGCGACAATAACCTTTTTCAGGATTGCGCTCGTAATAATTCTGGTGATATTCCTCGGCTTTATAAAATGCGTTGAAGGGTTCAAGTTTGGTGACAATCGGGTTTGGGTAAAGCTTCTGCGCGGTGAAATCTTTGATGACCTCTTCGGCAATTTTTTTCTGTTCCTTTGAATGGTAAAAAACTGCTGAACGATATTGCGTGCCGATGTCTGCGCCCTGCCGGTCTAAAGTCGTCGGGTCGTGGGTGACAAAGAAAACTTCAAGAAGTTCCTTGAATGAAACGACTGTCGGGTCAAAGGTGATTTGAATGACTTCGGCATGTCCGGTCGTCCCGCTTGAAACCTGTTCATAGGTCGGATTTTTAACCGAGCCGCCCGAATAGCCCGATTCCACCCGCTCGACGCCGCGCAGTTCTTTAAAGATTGCTTCGGTGCACCAGAAACAGCCGCCCGCAAGGGTGGCGACCTGTTTGCCTTCTGCGGTTGCAGTGGTTTCACTGGTTGCGGCTTTGGTTGATTCTTTGCCTTCTGAGGTTGAAGATTGCGCGGCGGCGCAACTGATTTGCGCGGCTACAAAAAGCGGCAGGATTAAAAAGCTAAAAAATAATTTACGCATGGCGTTCTCCTGATTTTTCTCGGAAATTTTGCCTCATAGAATTCGCGCTGGCAATCTTGAGAATAAATCATTCGGTTGGGCTTTATATTCCAGGGGATTTCACAGGTGTCGCTAAAAGCGCAAGCGCACAGTTGCGAAAGGCGATAATTTATCCTCGGATTCAGCGGATGAAACGGATTTGCAGGATTGGTTTTTCTCAGTCAAGCTCCCAATCCGCGAAGTAAATTTTCCCATTCAGGCAAGAACGATTTCTTCTATAAAAACCAATTGATTCGCTCATTCAGTGGAAACGAAGTTTTGAAAGAAATGCCTGCTCAATCGCTTGCCGGGGTATTTGCAACATTATCTTTGGCGGGGACCCGTTCAACAATCGCCCAGCGAAACCAGCGACACTGGCTGCACCAACCGAGCAGGCGTTTACCTTTTGAAGCTGCGCCCGCGCGGTAGCCGCCGAGTTCCGCGTAGGTTTTAGCGCGTCCACATTTTGGACAACGCAATTGCCACTCCTGGCTTTCATCTCTCATGGTCTGTGCCTCCCTGTGAATTCGTCGCAGAGAAGATAGACCAATAAACCCGCCGGTTCAACGTTCAGGCTTTGGGATGACGTTTAAAAAAACTGATAATCGCCGGCAAGGTCTCTTGAGGAAATTCGTGCCCGCCGGGATGCAGGTAGGTGACAAGCTCTGTGCCATTCGTGCCGGGTTCTGTGGTCATCAAACCTTCGGTTTTGGCTTTTGTTGAGTCGGTCTTTAACACTTTGCGAACCACATCCATGCTGCGTTTTTGTCCTTCAAAGGGCACCAGCGGGTCACGCTCCCCGGCAATCATGAAGATGGATTTCGGCACCGCGTTTTGAATCATCAAGCCGCCCTGCCCGGCTACGGAACAAATGGCGGCAAGTTGTTCGCCGCGCATCTTCCACAAGACATTGACGAACCGCCCGCCGTTTGAATGCCCCATCACATAAATGCGATTCATATCAATCCGGTAAGCTTTTTGCAGTCCGGCAAGCATGGCGTCAAAAAATTTCACATCGCGGTCGCCGAGTTCACCGGGATTTTTTTGCCAGCCGGTTTTTTTGCCTTCCGGGTCGGTAATGCCTTGCACGCCCGTGAGTCCTTGCGGATAAACACACACCGCTTCACGCCAGAGGGTGTTTAGCTGGTAGCGACGGTCAATGTTGCGTGAATTGCCGCCGTGTCCGTGAAAGAAAAACACCACCGGCACGCCCGCTTTCGGCGCGGCTTCCGTATTGGCGTAGATAATCGCGGTTCGTTCGACGCCATCAACCGTGAAGGTCTTATTTTGACCGCCTTCGTTGAATCTGAATGCGTGCGCTCCGGATTTGAATTTGATGGTTAAACCGACGGCGATAACCGAAAGTAGAGTGACAATAAACGCGGCTCTCATCAATCGCATAAATATCTCCTGAAATCAGTTTCAAGGTTTTGATTTGAATGCGACCGAAAAAGTCTTAAAAAGTATCGGGCAAGGTAAAAGTTCAAGAAGGAACAACAACCAGGCTGGTGTAGGTGAATAAAAGCTATTTCACGCCAAAACGCAAAGAAAGGCGCGGGAGGCGCTGCGGGGATTAGCCTGTGGCTTTACCACAGGCTAATCCCCTTTTTGAACAACCGACAACCTGGATTAAATCAAACTGTCAATCGGCGTGTATTCGATGCCTTGATCAATGGCGACAGCTTCGTAAACGCATTTGCCTTTAAAAGTATTGACGCCGCGTTTGAGATGCGGGTCGCGTTTGATGGCTTCAACCACACCGAGATTGGCAAGCTTCACGGCAAACGGCATGGTCACATTCGTCAGCGCAAAGGTCGAGGTGCGCGGCACCGCGCCCGGCATATTCGCGACGCCGTAATGCAACACCCCGTCAACAAAGTAAGTCGGGTTGCTGTGGGTTGTGACTTTGGTAGTTTCGATGCAACCGCCCTGGTCAACCGCAACGTCAACAATCACCGAAGCCGTCGGCATGGTTTTAAGCATATCGCGGGTGACCAGTCGCGGAGCCGCCGCCCCCGGCACGAGAACGCCGCCGATAACCAAATCCGATTGCGCTACCGATGCGGCAATGGTGTAAGGATTGGAAGCCAGCGTGCGAATGCGGCTTCCGAAAATATCATCAAGGTAGCGCAATCGGTCGAGGTCGCGGTCAATCAGCGTGACGGCTGCGCCAAGTCCCACTGCCATCTTGCAGGCGTTGGTGCCGACCACGCCGCCGCCCAAGATGGTCACCTGCGCCGGTTCAACTCCGGGAACGCCGCCCATCAATACGCCGCGTCCGCCGTTGACTTTTTCTAGATAATACGCGCCGATTTGCACAGCCATACGACCTGCGACTTCGCTCATCGGGGTCAACAGTGGCAGATGACCTTTGTCGTTGGTGACGGTTTCATAAGCGACGCCGATGGTGCCGCTATCAAGTAATGCTTTGGTGAGTTCACGCGCGGGAGCCAGATGCAAGTAAGTAAAAAGCAAAAGATTTTCACGCAAAAAACCGTATTCCGCAGGGATCGGTTCTTTGACCTTGACGACCATATCGACGTCCCAGGCTTCGGCGGCGGGGTCAACCAGGTGCCCGCCCGCTTGCGCGTATTCGGCGTCGGTGATGCCCGAACCTTCGCCTGCGGATTTCTGCACCAGGACAGCGTGTCCGGCGTCGGTGAGGGCTTTGACCCCGGCAGGCGTGAGTCCGACGCGATTTTCATTATCTTTCACTTCCTTTGGTAGTCCGATTTTCATTCGTAAGTCTCCAGATTTATTTTGTAATAAGGCTGATTTATGAGTTTCGATTTTACGATGTTTTGCAGGAATAACGAAACGGCGCGGAGAGATTTTTATAAGTTGAAGCCCGTTGCATGGTGAAGGGGGGTTTCTATTTCAATCGCGCAGCACTTGAGTCACTTCAGAAATGTCAACGCGCTTATTGCCTTCGATTTGATAAACCGCGTTCAGGCTTTTTGCCAATTCGGTTTCACGAAATGCCTGCATTGCGCTACGGACTTCCAGACCTAAGTTGAATAAGCAGGAAGTCCGTAGTCCGTAGTCCATAGTCCATAGTTATTTCATCATCACAATCTTTCGTTTACGGCAAAAAACTCAAAAACAAAGGCTACGGACTACGGACTACGAACTAATTCACTGGTTATCAATCTGGGCGCGTTGCAATTTGCCCGAATAATCGACGTAAACGGCTTTCCACTCGGAGAAAATATCCAAGACCTGTAAGCCGCCTTCGCGATGACCGTTGCCGGTGGCTTTCACGCCGCCAAACGGCAAGTGAACTTCTGCGCCGATGGTCGAAGCGTTGACATAAAAAATTCCGGTCTGCAAATCTTCCATTGCCTGGTAAGCGCGATTGACATCACGCGTGTAAATCGAAGCCGAAAGCCCATATTTCACGCTGTTGGCAATGGTGACGGCGTCTTGCAAATCTTTGCATTCGATAATCGAAAGCACGGGTCCGAAAATCTCTTCCTGGGCGATGCGCATCGCAGGCTTGACGCCGCCAAATATGGTCGGCTCGATGAAATAACCGTATTTCAACTCGCCTTTGGTGGCGCGATTGCCGCCACACAAGAGTTTAGCGCGGTCTGCGGTTTTGCCGATTTCGATGTAGCCGAGAATTTTATTCATCGCCTCTTCGTTGATGACCGGACCGACATCGGTTTTATTGCCGAGTCCATTGCCGAGTCGCAAAGTTTTTGCGCCTTCGACTAACATCTGGGTGAATTTTTTGGCGACCCGTTTATGCACTACGACGCGCGAGGCTGCGGTGCAACGTTGACCCGAAGTGCCAAACGCGCCCCACAAAACGCCTTCAACCGCGAGTTCAAGGTCGGCGTCTTCCATCACCATCACGACATTTTTGCCGCCCATCTCAAGCGAGCAAATCTTGTCGGTTTGCGCGGCGGCGGTTGCCACAATGCGCCCGGTGTCGGTTGAACCCGTAAACGAAATCAAGCGCACATCGGGGTGATTGGTAAGCGCCGCGCCTGCCGCTTCGCCGTAACCGGAAACGATGTTGACGACGCCTGCGGGAACGCCTGCTTCAATTAAGGCTTCGACGAAATTATAGGTCGAAAGCGGCGTGTCTTCTGCGGGTTTGATGACCACGGTATTGCCGCAAATGAGCGCCGGTAAAATTTTCCACGACGGAATTGCCATTGGAAAATTCCACGGCGTAATCAGTCCGCAAACGCCTATGGGTTCGCGCACGCACATCGCGGTTTTGTTCGGCAGTTCCGCTTTCGTGGTGTACCCGTGCAGGCGGCGACCTTCACCGGCGATGAAGTAAGTCATATCGATGGCTTCCTGCACATCGCCGCTGGTCTCTTTAAGAACTTTGCCCATTTCGCGGGTCATAGCGCGGGCGAATTCATCTTTGCGACGGATTAAAATTTCACCGGCTTTGAAAAGAATTTCGGCGCGACGCGGCGCAGGAGTTTTGCGCCATATTTGAAAAGCGGCTTTGGCGGCGGCGACCGCCTGATTGACGTCTTCGGCGTTTGAAGCCGGAAAACGCCCGACGAGTTCGCGCGTATCTGCGGGGTTGCGGTTTTCAAGGTACTCACCGGAAGCGGGGGCGACCCACTTGCCGTTTATAAAATTGCATTCATGTTTTATTTTTGCTGCTGGCTTTGCCATTTAAATTTTCCCTCCGATATAGCTTTAGAAAAAGTAGGTAAAAATAGGGCGCTCGCTGACGCGGGCGGTTTATGACACATAAAACAACTGGATTTGTCGGGCGGACGACCCTTCTTCGGATGGTGTTCCGGCATCGGTTTGACGTTGGAATCCGGCGCGTGACACGGAAGACATGAAGCCGGTTCGGTTTTGTCGGTGATGCCTGCGTGTTCAGTAATCGCCGTCAGCGGTTTGGCTTTTCGTCCGATGTAAGACAGATAAACGAAAATGCCGATGATGACAATCGCGCCGATGATGAAATAAAGGTCTTTTTTTTTCATAAAAACCCGTGTGTGAAGAGCAGGTTTATTGATATGCGAGAGTAACAAAAAGGCTCACAAAAGGCAAAAGCTGCAATTGCGGATTGCGAATTGCGGATTTTATCTTGTAAGTTGGTTGATTCAATCAACGGTTTTTACAGGGCACTCAGCAACCGCCAAAAGCGGAAGCAAAAAATCGTGCTACAATGACGATGGCTTTCGTCTTTGGCGAATCTCCGGTTCAAGGAGGCTTTATGGTTCAGGAATTAAAAGTTGCATCATCCAAGAATCTGCCAACCGTCGTTTCTCCGCTCAAGATGACTTATGAAGAATTTTTGCAATGGGCGGATGATAAACAACATGTTGAATGGGTAAACGGCGAGGTGGTGTTTATGGGAACAGTTTCAAGTTTGCATCAAATCATTGGGAGTTTTCTGATTGCATTATTTCGTATCTGGGTTGAAACGAAAAATCTGGGAGAGATTCGTTACGACCCCTTCAATATGAAAACTGCGCCGCATTTGAATGGTCGCTCACCCGACATTCTGTTTGTTGCTAAAGAAAATCTCGCGCGACTCAAAAAGAATTATCTCGAAGGACCTGCCGATTTGGTGGTTGAAATCATCAGCCCCGAAAGTCGCGTGCGTGATCGCGGCGAAAAATTTTACGAGTACGAAGAAGGCGGCGTGCGCGAATATTGGTTGATTGACCCGATGCGCAAAAAAGCCGAGTTTTATTGTCTGGGGGAAGATAAAACCTACGAAGCCATAACCCCGGATGAAACCGGCGTCTATCACAGTCGCACGCTTGCAGGATTAACTTTGAAAGTCGATTGGTTGTGGCAAGAGAGCTTGCCCCCGATTCTCGATGTCGTGAAAACCTGGGGATTGATTTAATCTTACCGACTAAAAAAACGAAACGGGTATTGAAAAGAGAAAATGATTGTCATGAAATTTGGCGGCACTTCTGTGCAGGATGCCGCAGCGATTAACCAAACCACTGAAATTGTTAAGAGCAAACTTTCGCAAAAACCCGTAGTCGTGGTGTCGGCGATGTCGCGGGTCACCGACGCGCTACTCAAGATTGCTCATACCGCCCAGTCTCGGCGTTATGATGAAGCGCGCGTCGTTATCGATGACCTGCTCACGAGACATCTGGCAACCGCGCGTGAACTTTTATCGTCGGCAGGTTCCGCCAATCTGCTCGAATACGTTGAACAAAACATTCATAAATATTTTTCCGAACTCGATAACCTGGCGCATTCGGTTGCCACGCTTGGCGAACTGACGCCGCGCAGTCAGGACGCGATTGTGTCGTTCGGCGAACGCCTGTCATCGCTCATCATCAGCGCCGCCTTTCAGGCAAACGGCATTCACGCGGAACTCGTCGATTCGCGCAGTTTCGTCATCACCGACGATAAATTCACCAGCGCCGCGCCGCGTCTGGAAGCCACAGAGATGCGCACACGCGCGGCGCTCGCCCACATCATCGAAAGCGGTCGCGTTCCCGTAGCGCAAGGGTTCATCGGTTCAACGACAGACGGCATCACAACCACCATCGGACGCGGCGGCAGCGATTATTCGGCGGCGATTATCGGCGCGGCGCTCGCTGCCGATGCCATCGAAATCTGGACAGATGTTGACGGGCTTCTGACCTCAGACCCGCGAGTCGTTAGCGATGTGCGGCGCATTCGCGTCATTTCATTTGAAGAAGCCGCCGAGCTTTCTTATTTCGGCGCAAAAGTCTTGCATCCGAGTACGGTTTTGCCCGCGGTTGAAAAAGGCATTCCGGTGCATATCTTCAACACCAAAAATCCGAGTTGTGAAGGCACGGTGATTTTAGCCGAGTCGCCGCCGTCAAAAAATTCCATCAAGGCGATTGCTTTTAAACGCAAGGTCACGGTGGTCAATGTCAATTCGACGCGAATGCTGATGGCGCATGGTTTTTTGCGCGCCCTGTTTGAAGTCTTTGAACGCCATCAAACTTCGGTTGACGTGGTCACGACTTCTGAAGTTTCGGTTTCGATGACCCTCGACAGCACCGAACGCCTTGAAGCCATCAAAGCGGATTTGCGCGGCTACGGCGAACTGAGCATAGAAACCCATAAAGCGATTGTTTGTGTCGTCGGTGACAATTTGAAATTCAAACCGGGGGTCGCCGGAAAATTGTTCAGCGCCTTGGGCGACGTCAACATTCACATGATTAGCCAGGGGGCGTCGGAAATTAATTTGACCTTCGTGATAGAAGACCGCGATGTCGAACAGGTTGCGCGCAAATTGCACAGCGAATTTTTCACCGAAATCGATCCCGCCGTATTTGCTTAAACAACTTTAGCAGCGTAAGGCAGATGCTTTGCGCTGCTAAATTTTTAGCAGCCATCCGGCATATCAATTTTCATTTCACCAGCCTTTTGGTTTTTACATTTCCGAATCGAAAAAATATTCGGAGAATTTTTTCAGGCTATTGCGCCGGAAATTGAATGGGAGTATTATCGCCTCCGCGTCAAACTTGTTTCTCAAGATAGCGTCACCAAAAGAGAAGCAAAACCATTAACCTATCTGCAAAATCAAACAACCTCACCTTTTTCGTTTAACCGAAGAAGCTTTCCTCACCTGTTTCTTCACAGACATTCTTAAAGGAGGAAACCTGAAGATGAGAACCCTAAAAATATCCCTTCTCGTCTCTTTTTTTGTGCTATTCACCTTTTCCATCGTATCGACACAGCCGGTTGAGAGTCAGTCGGCAACCGAAGCGCCAAGCGGTTTCGATAACTTAACCAATGGGCTGGTAGACCAGGCGACCTTTGACGCAGATAAAGAAGTCTTTGACGAGCGTGAATCGATTGCCGAAGGGCTGGGTCCGGTTTACAACGCTCAAGCCTGTGGCGAATGCCATCAAAACCCTGTGACCGGTGGCATCAGCCAGATTACCGAACTGCGGGCAGGACATTACAACGGCTCGATTTTCATTGACCATCCCGGCGGTTCGCTCATCAATGACCGCGCCATCAATGCCGATATTCAAGAACGTGTGCTTGGCGGCAATGAAGTGCGCACCTTTCGCACCTCGCTAAACACTCTGGGCGATGGTTACATTGAATGTATAGACAGTAACACTCTGGTGGCGATTGCCAACAATCAACCGCCGGGGATGCGCGGGCAATTCATTCAAGTGCCGGTGCTCGAAGCCCCAGGCAACAATCGCGGCGGGCGGTTCGGCTGGAAAAATCAACATGCCAGTCTGGTTTCGTTTTCTGCCGATGCTTATTTGAATGAAATGGGTATCACCAGCCCATTGCAGCCAACCGAAAATACTTCCAATGGCAACTCGATTGCAGCATATGATACGGTGGCTGACCCCGAAGATGATGGCGAAGACATCGAAATTTTCGCGCGTTTCATGCGCGCCACCAAAGCCCCGGCGCGCGGTCCCGGCGCGGAAAATTCGAGCAGTCCCGACCCCGACATCGTTGCCGGTTCCAACCTTTTCAATCAAGTGGGCTGCAACATCTGTCACGTTCGCACCATCACTACCTCACCTGTCGGCACGGTTATTAACGGTGGCGCGTTTACGGTTCCTGCGGCGCTTGGCAACAAAATCATTCACCCGTTCAGCGATTTTCTGCTCCACAATGTCGGCACAGGCGATGGCATTGTGCAAAATGGCGGACAATCAACCCGCAACAAAGTGCGCACGCCGCCGCTCTGGGGCATGCGCAGTCGCAACCGCCTGATGCACGATGGCGAAACCGTCAACCGCAACGAAGCCATTTTGCGTCACGCGGGCGAAGCGAATAATGTCATCTCGAATTACAACGCGCTCTCGAATACGCAGAAAAACCGGCTGATCAAATTTCTCAATTCACTCTAAACTTTGCGACGCTGCATTCATTCGGTTGAATGCATAATGATCAGCTATAACCGAAGCATCCTCGAACGGCATGCATCGGGGATGCTTCGCCACCCGCCCTCACTTTCTACAAAGGAGAACGCCATGTCAGCTAAACAAAGCTATGCGATATTTTTGCGTCTGAGTGTCCTTTTGAGTGTGTTTATTTTGCTAGGTGGTTGCGCCAAACCTGAAACCACGACACGCGAAGTTCCCGTCGAAATTGCTCAACCGGTGTTACCGGCAGCCGAACCTCAGCCGATTGATTTAACTTTGAAACTGCCACCGCCTACTCCGACTGAATTACAACAGGCAGTCAACCGCCTCTATAAAGACACGGTGATGATTGAAGCCCATCAATTCCTGGTTGGCGATTTCAACGGCGACCATTCCCAAGACCTCGCGGTTATCGTCAAACCGGCTGCGGGTAAACACCAAGAACTGAGTAGCGAGGTTGCCAATTGGATTCTGGAAGACCCGCAAAACATCCCGCTGCCAGACCCGACAAAACCCGTTCAACCTTTTCCGCCTGCCCCTGCCCCTGTGCGCGTCGAACCTGCGGACCGCTTGCTGGCGATTTTGCATGGATTCGGGCAAGAAGGCTGGCGCAGCCCTCAGGCGATTCAAACTTACCTGCTGAAAAATGCTGTGGGCAATCAAATGATGCTTCAAGACCCAAAAGCTTTGATTAAAACTGCCCGGCGCATAAAAAGCTTTCCGCAGTTGCGCGGCGAGGTGATTCAACAAACGCTTGACGGCAAGCCCGGTTTTCTTTACTACACCGGCGCAAAATATGTCTGGAGGCGTTTGAATTCGCATTGAATTGACCAAGGTATTGTTAATTGACTCACTTTGACGCGGCGTGTATGCTTGAAGCGTTGATAACCGAATGTGGCGATTTAAGGTCGAATTGCTCCACTTAAAAAACTGCTAAACAGCCTGAGAGTTTTTAAGCCTCGCGTTCGTTTAGCGCGAGGCTTTTAATTTTTAAGTAAGGAGTGCTGAGGACTGAGTTGTAGGGACGATGAAGGATGAACAGATGAAGTCAAATTAGAAATCTTCCAGTTCATCGTTCCGCGTTCATCCTTCATCGTTTCTACAACTCAGTCCTCAGCACTCAGTTCTCAACCTTATGAAAGATTTTCGCAAAGCCGTTACCGATGACCGCGTTTATGTTTTTGATGGCGCAATGGGCACCATGATTTATTCGCGTGGCGTATACATCAACAAATGCTACGATGAATTGAACGTCGCGCAACCCGATTTAATTTTAGGGATTCACCGCGAATACATTAAAGCGGGCGCAGATATTATCGAAACCAACACTTTTGGCGCGACCCGCGTCAAGCTGCGACACTACGGACTCGAAGATAAAATCCGCGACATCAATCTCGCGGGTGTGCGCCTGGCGCGCGAAGCCGCCGGCGAACGGGCTTTTGTTGCCGGTGCGATTGGCCCTTTAGGTATTCGCATCGAGCCTTACGGAGCAACTTCAAACGAAGAGGCACAGGAACTCTTTCGCGAACAGGCGAGCGCCCTGCTTGAAGGCGGCGTCGATTTATTCATTCTCGAAACCTTTTCCGACATTGCCGAAATCCAACAAGCCATCAAAGCCGTGCGGTCGCTTTGCGATTTGCCCATCGTTGCGCAGATGACCATTCAAAACGATGGCAACACCAGTTACGGCACGTCGCCTGAACTCTTCACGCAACGATTGGATGAATGGGGCGCGGACGTTATCGGTTTGAATTGTTCGGTCGGTCCCCACGCCATGCTTGACGCGCTGGAAAAGATGCGCGAAGTCACCGACCGCAAATTGTCTGCGCAACCCAACGGCGGACTTCCCCGTCAATACGAAGGGCGTTTGATGTACATGGCGTCACCCGATTACATGGCGAAATACGCCAAGCGACTCATTCAATCGGGCGCGAAATTTATCGGCGGTTGTTGCGGCACGACGCCCAAACATATCAAAGAAATTGCCAACGCCGTCGCCGCCATGTCGCCCGGTCGCACGACGGTTCATGTGCTTTCACACGATGATAAACCCGCAGATGTGAAGGTCACGCCGCGCGCCGAAAAATCACAGTTTGCCCGCAGCATTTGCCAAGGTAAATTCGTCACTTCGGTTGAAATCGTGCCGCCCAAAGGCAGCGATCCGTCGAAGATGCTGGAAAGCGTTAAGCTTTTAAAAGACGCGGGCGTCAGTGCCGTCAATGTCCCTGATGGTCCGCGCGCCCAATCACGCATGGGGGCGCTGGCGGTTTCGACTTTGATTGAACAGCGCGTCGGCATGGAAGCCGTCGTGCATTATTGTTGTCGCGATAGAAACCTGCTCGGTATGACAAGCGATTTGCTCGGCGCAGCGGGACTCGGACTTAAAAACCTGTTAATCATCACCGGCGACCCGCCTAAGATGGGACCTTACCCGGAAGCCACTGCCGTGTTTGATATTGATTCCATCGGTCTGGTGAATATGGTCAATCGTTTGAATCACGGTTTGGATATTGGCGGCAACCCGATTGGCAGTCCGACCTCTTTTTTTATGGGCGTCGGCGTCAACCCTTGCGCGGTAGATTTGGAGTATGAACTGCGGCGGTTTGAATGGAAGGTCGAAGCGGGCGCGGAATTTGCCATCACCCAACCGACCTTTGATGTTGAACAACTCAAGAATTTCTTAAAACGCATCGAGCACTGCCGGATTCCGGTGATTGCAGGCATCTGGCCGCTGGTGAGTTATCGCAATGCCGAATTTTTGGCAAACGAAGTGCCGGGCGTCGTGGTGCCCGAAGCGATTTTAAAACGCATGGCGAAAGTGACAGACAAAGATGCTGCCCGCGAAGAAGGCTTGGCGATTGCCCGCGAAACGCTTACGGAAGTGCGCGACCTGGTGCAAGGCGTACAGGTCTCTGCGCCCTTCGGCAATGTGAAATATGCGCTTGATGTGTTTTCGGTTTTATAATCAAACAGTCTGGAGTCGGGTGTCTGGAGTCTGGAGTCCAAGCAAGAAAATATGAGCGATGGAGGATGAACAGAGTTGCTATCCGCCAAGTTCAGCGTTCATACTTCATCCTTCATCGCTCTTCTTCTGACGCCAGACTCCAGACTCCAGACTGGTTTTGAGGTTTTATGAAAAAACGATATTTGACATTTATTTTTCTATTTTTATTTTTTGCGTCGTCGGCTGAGGCGCAAGATGCGGTAAACATCAAACAGCTTCAAGGCTATCTCGATAAAATCGGTTTGAAATATGTGGTGCATCCGAAAAATGACAACACCCTGGTGGTCACCACGCGCGAGAATGAAGCGGCGGAACGGCTCGACCTTTATGTTGAAATTCGCAAAGACTTGACGGTAATTTTAACTGTCTATGCAAAATCCAAAGGCAGATATTTCAACCTGTCGCGAGTCGCTGACAAGGAAAAACTTTTTCAAAAATTACTCGAAGAAAATTACGCGGGATTCACAACTTTTTTTGTTGACCGGCAAGGCGACATCGGCACACGCTTCACGTTTACCAGCGAAAACGGCATCGGCTATGAAGCCTTCAATGCCGCTGTCAACGAAGTGTTGAGAATTGCCGACCAGTTCACGCCGAAAATGGAAACCTATATGCAGAAACCCGAAGCCGATAAGTCCGGAGATAAATCCGATAAGGATAAAGCGGCGAAAGATACGCCGAAAATCAAGAATTAATTTTTATACCTGGCATAAGCGCATCGTCTTGGGTGCGCGATAAAACGACGAAGAGGGAATTGTAATGAACAGGAAAATAATTTATGCGGTGCTGGTTATTCTCACGCTGTTTGCCGTTCAAGCCGCCGCGCAGGTCGAAATCACTCAAACCCAGATTGATCGACCCAAGCCCAAAGCCGCGCCGCCAAAACCCAAAACCTTGATTGAGCAGGTCAAAGAGTTGGTCGCAAAAGCCGGAGCGACGGTCGATGAATCGAAAAGCAGCCCGGCGATGGTGGTTTCAAATTACCTTGACCCCAAGACCAGTCTCAAAACCAACATCGTCATTTTACAAAGCAAAAATAAGACGCTGCTCAGTTTTTATATTTATAATTTCGGCAATGTCCGCGACCTTCCCAACAAAGATGAGGTCTATCGTTATCTGCTTTCGACCAACGATAAAATTTCTATCGGTTCGTTTTTCGTCGATGATGAAGATGACATCGGTTACAAATACATCATCAATGTCGGCACGACGATTACCAAAAGCGCGTTCGATACGATTTATCTTTCAATGCTCGCGACCGAACGCGAACATAAACCGGAGATTCGCAAACTCCTGGGGCTTGAACCCGATAAACCTTTAGACCCCAAGAAAGCCGCCGAAGATAAACCGCCGACTCGATAAGAAGGCAAAAGTTAAAAGGCAAAAATATTTCAATAGTCTATTGCCTATAGCAATTTTGGCTATTGGAAATTTTGAGTTGCCTAAAGAGAAGCGATTGACATGACCGGACGAAGATTTATTTTAAGTTTAATCACCACGCCGATGATTGCGGCAGTCCTGGTATTTTCAGCAAGCGTTTATCGTGATGAACAAAGCTGGGTTGGCAGCAGTTCATCGCCGATGCTGCGGCTCTTTTTGTTTGCCCTCATCGCCCAACTGTTCATTGCTGTGCCCTGTCTAACGCTCATGCGTTATCGCGGCATCAGGCTGCTGACCGCATCGGTTTCGGGCGGCACACTTGCAGGGCTTATAAGCGGACTCATCGCACCGTTATTTGGGGTCTGGTCTTTTATCAACACGTTCTTTTTATTGCTAATTGTTGGCGCGTTTTCCGGGGTGATCTTCTGGTTCACCGCCTTCTGGAAATCGGGCTATGAAGTGCAAGAAGTTGATTAAACCATATCGCAACAGTGCATATTATGTTTAATATTGACCGGTCTTTGAATAACAAAAAAGCGGAATTGCTTGCTTACTTTAGAGAAAGAGCGAGTGAATCGCTTGACGAAATAAAACTCTCTTACGGCTCAACTCAGTTCAAAGAACGAGCGGCGGCGATAAACAAAGCTATCGTTGCAACAAAGGACAACATTCTCGCTGCGGTTATGCAAAAAGCCCTCGCTGAGAAGTGGAGTAATGATGCTATTTTGCGCTGCTGCCTGATGATCGCCTACTGTAGTTATGTGGTTATGATAGAGTCTCGCAATGATGTTTGGGCTTATGATTATATGGCGTTTTCACGCAGAATCGGCGAATTATGGGAGCCTTTTTGCAAACTTTGCTTTCAGCATCCTTTGAAGAAACTCACCTTATTTATTCCGCCTCTTTTCTCAGAAGTGAAGCAAAGCCTTACCGATGAAATAGAAAACTATATTGATGCTTTGGGGCTATCTCCTGATCAAAAATCACAGTTAAAAAAATACTACGCTAAAGTTTGGGGCTTAGTTGATTCAGGGGAAATAAAGCTGGAATCGGATTTACATTTTGAGCAACGGAGAGAAAAATTCATTATTGATTTCAAAAGTGGGTTCGGCTCAAATGAAAAAGGCAATACCAACCGGTTGTTATTAGTCGCAACCATCTACAAAAATCTGGAAGCGCGCTATCGTTGCCTGCTTTTGGTGAGAGCCGCAGAAGACACGAATAATCACTACTTTCAAACTCTTAAACGCTCAGGTATTTGGGAAGCTTATTGCGGCGATGAGACCTACGGAGCGATCAAAAAACTCTCCGGCTTTGATTTGAAAGCTTGGATTGATAGCAATATAGATTGGGACAACGATTTACGAAGCGATACCTTTGAGCATCTCAGGAGACATCATCTCGATCAATATTTGAAATGGTAAAACCGAGTCAACAAATTTACCGACCGCACTATACGAAATCCGTTTCGATAGTCAGTTATATGGTCAAAAAACTTTCGCTCACAGGTAGCGTCAGGGTACTGGAACCCTGTGCTGGCGATGGGGTGTTTGTCGATGCCCTGCTCAACTCAGGCATCAATCTTTCACTGGACGCTTACGAACTTAATCCGCAAGCCGGTGAATCGCTTAAAGCAAAATATCAATTTCAAGAAAACATCAATGTAATCTGTGATGACACTCTCACCAGTCAAACCTTGATTTTGCTTACAAACCTTGGGAGGGGATATGATCGCATTATCGGTAATCCGCCTTACGGCGCGTGGCAAGACTTTGATAAACGCAAATATCTCAAAAAACTTTTCCCCAACCTGTATGTCAAAGAAACCTATGCACTCTTTTTGTATCGTTGTATTGAATTATTGCGCGAAACCGGGATTTTAGTTTTCATCATTCCCGATACCTTTTTGAATCTTCATCGTCATGCACAATTGCGGAAGTTTATTTTGCAGACAACTTGTATAAAGGAAATTTGTTTGTTTCCCTCGTCATTTTTTCCAAAGGTCAATTTCGGTTATTCAAATCTGTGCATCATCACCCTGGAAAAATGCAGAGATGAAAATAAACGAACTGATAATCGCTTCAAAGTCATTACCAATTTGAAAAATGTTGATGAATTGGCGCAGTCTGAGCATTCGTCCTCATTCGTTTTCAAGCAAAGCGACCTTCAAAACAATATTGATTACGCTTTGTTTATAGCCCACAGCGATAAAGTTTTGCGGTTAATAAATCAATGCCAAACTCGCGTCGGTGATGTTGCCGATTGCGTAACCGGATTTTATTCAGGTAATGATAAAAAATTTCTACGAACGCTTTCCGCGCAACATAAAAATGCTAAAAATTATGAAACGGTGCATCCCACCTCAGTTTTTCGTTCGTCAATCACCGACGAACAGCGATTCAATGGAATTGATGCGTCTGTCTGTTTTGTGCCGATTATGAAAGGCGGTGGTTTACGTTATTTCAAACCGGATTGCTGGTTTATGGATTGGCACGTCGAATCGGTTGCACACTTTAAGCAGGACAAGAAATCACGATTCCAGAATTCACAGTTTTATTTCAAGCGCGGCGTAGGCGTGCCGATGGTTTCATCATCGTCAATTAGCGCAGCATTAATTGACAATCAGTTATTCGACCAATCTATCGTCGGCGTTTTTCCGAAAGACGCACGATGGCTTTTTTATCTATTAGCCTTCTTCAATTCACCGACTTGTAATCAACTGATTCGTACCATTAACCCAACGACAAACAACTCGGCAAACTACATAAAAAAAATTCCGTTCATTGTGCCGCCCGAAGATATTTTGACTGCAATTAATGCGGCAGTAGAAATAATTTTGTTTGCTTTAAAGAACCATCACGAATATCCCAAAAATCATGAAGCAGAAATCAATAATTTGATTAAAGATCTATATGGTTTTTAAAACGGAGCATTAGCTAATGACCGATAGACAGTCACGAACCAAGTTACTCGAAGAAGTTTTAGCCGAGCGCATCCTGTTACTGGATGGCGCGACCGGCACGGCTATGCAAGCCTGTCACCTGCACGCCGAAGATTTTGGCGGCGCGCATCTCGAAGGCTGCAACGAAAATTTAGTCTTCACGCGCCCCGATGTGGTGCTCGGCATTCACCGCCAATATCTCGAAGTCGGCGCAGACATCATCGAAACCGACACCTTCGGCGGCACCTCCATCGTGCTTGCCGAATACAACCTGCAAGAGTTGACGTTTGAGCAGAACAAACGCGCCGCCGAACTCGCCTGTCAAGCCGCCGCCGAATATTCGACCGTAAGTAAACCGCGATTCGTCGCCGGTTCTATCGGTCCCACAACTAAAGCGATTTCACTTACCGGCGGCATTACCTTTGCTGAACTCTCCGCGGCATTTCACGACCAGGCGGCAGGACTCGTTGCCGGCGGCGCAGATATTTTGCTGGTCGAGACGATGATTGACACCCGCAATATCAAAGCCGCGCTCGTCGGCATTGAACGTTTATTTGATGAAATCGGTACGCGCGTTCCGGTGATGGTTTCGGCAACCGTTGAGTTGGTCGGGCAGGCAATGCTTGCCGGACAAACTGCCGAAGCCCTCGCCGTCTCAATGATGCATGCCGATCTCTTATCGCTGGGACTCAATTGCGCGACCGGACCCGAACACATGACGGATCATATCCGCAGTCTTGCAGAGATTAGTGAACATCGCATCTCGTGTTATCCGAACGCCGGCTTGCCTGATACGGTGACCGGCGAGTATCTGGAAACACCTACGGAATTCGCGTCAACCTTGGAACACTTTGTTGATAAAGGTTGGTTAAACCTGATTGGTGGATGTTGCGGCACCACTTACGAACACATTCGCACGCTCGCGCAAATGCTCGAAGGCAAACGCCCGCGCCTTCCGAAAAAAATTCATCGCACATTTTTTTCCGGCATGGACATCGTTGAGGCGAACGATGACAATCGCCCGCTGATAGTCGGCGAGCGCACCAACGAAGTCGGCTCGCGCAAATTCAAACGTCTCATCAGCGAAGAAAAATACGAAGAAGCCGCCGAAATCGGACGCCAGCAGGTCAAAGGCGGCGCGCACATCATCGATGTCAATTTGCAAAACGCCGACCGTGATGAACTCATAGATGTTGACCGCTTCTATGACAAATTGATGCGCATCGTCAAAGTGCCGATTATGATTGACACCACAGATGCGGTGGCAATCGAGCGCGCCCTCACTTTCTGTCAGGGCAAATCCATTATCAATTCCATCAACCTTGAAGACGGTTTGGAAAAATTTGAACTGGTGACGCCGCTGGCTCGCCGTTACGGCGCAGCTTTAGTTGTCGGTTGCATTGACGAAGACAAAGAACAGGCGCAAGCCATCACCCGCCATCGCAAACTGGAAATCGCTTTGCGTTCGCACAAACTTTTAACCGAAGATTTTGGCATTCGCCCGGAAGACATTCTCTTTGACCCGCTGGTATTTCCTTGCGCGACCGGCGACGCGAATTATATCGGCAGCGCCGTTGAAACCATCGAAGGCGTGCGATTAATCAAAGAAGCGTTGCCGCTTTGCAAAACCATTTTAGGCATCAGCAATGTGTCGTTTGGATTGCCGGATGCCGGACGCGAAGTTTTAAACTCGGTCTTTTTGTATCATTGCACCAAAGCCGGGCTTGACCTCGCCATCGTCAATTCGGAAAAACTTGAACGCTATGCTTCTATCCCTGAAGAAGAACGCCATCTCGCGGAAGACCTGTTGTGGAATCGCGGCGATGACCCGATTGCTGCGTTTGCCGCGCATTTTCGCAATAAGACTTCACGTGTGAAAGTCGCTGCATCGAATTTATCGCTTGATGAACGGCTCGCGAATTACATCATCGAAGGCACCAAAGACGGACTGATTGCTGATTTGGATTTGAAGTTACAGGAAGCCGCGCCGCTTGAGATTATCAACGGGGCGCTTATGCGCGGCATGGATGAGGTCGGACGACTGTTTAACGCCAACGAACTCATCGTCGCAGAAGTGTTGCAATCTGCCGAAGCCATGAAAGCCGCGGTGTCGCACCTTGAACAATTCATGGAAAAGAGCGACACCTCGTCGCGCGGCAAAGTCATCCTGGCAACCGTCAAAGGCGATGTTCACGACATTGGCAAAAATCTCGTGGACATCATTTTTTCAAATAACGGCTATCAGGTCATCAATCTCGGCATTAAAGTTTTGCCGGAGACGTTGATACTTGCGGCGCGTGAACATCGACCCGACGCCATAGGGCTTTCGGGTCTGCTCGTCAAATCGGCGCAACAGATGGTGGTCACCGCTGCGGATTTAAAAGACGCCGGCATTGAACTGCCGATGCTGGTTGGCGGCGCGGCGCTTTCCGATAAATTCACCCGCACGAAAATCGCTCCGGCTTATGACGGCACGGTCGCCTACGCGAAAGATGCGATGAGCGGGCTGGATATTTTAAATCGTTTGATGGATGCGGGAGCGCGCGCCCAACTGATTGCCGAATTGAACGCGCAGGCGAACGGCGCAACGGTGCAAACTTCACCAGCGGCAACCCTTGAAACCGAACAGCGCAGCGCGCGCGTTTCGCTTGATGTCGCTATCCCTGCGGTGCCCGATGTGGAGCGTCATATTTTACCGGTCACAGACCTTGATGAAATCTGGAGCTATATCAATCCGCAAATGCTCTACGGCAAACATCTGGGCTTTCGCGGGCGCTTCAAAGATATGCTGGCGGCGGGCGATAAGAAAGCCCTGGAGCTTGAAGAAAAAATCGAACGGGTGAAAGAAGAATGTCGCGCAGGGGCGATGCAGGTTCGTGTTTTGTGGCAATTTTTTGCAGCCGAGTCCAGCGGCAATCGCATTCACCTTTTCAGCGATAAAAATTCCGATATGCCGATTGAAACCTTTACTTTCCCACGGCAACGCAAAGATGACGGCTTGTGTTTGAGCGATTATGTTTTGCCGCTGGAAATTCATAACGGCGAAATCCGCCGCGACCACATCGCGATGTTTGTCACCACGGCAGGCAGCGGCATACGTGAACTTGCAGAAGCCGCCAAACAACAGGGCGAATATCTGCGCTCGTATGCCTTGCAGGCTTTAGCGATTGAAACCGCCGAAGCCGCCGCCGAATGGTTGCACGCGCGACTTCGCGCCGCGTGGGGATTTGCCGACAGCGAAGATTTGTCGCGCCAGAATCTTTTTCAGGCGCGTTATCGCGGCAAGCGTTATTCGTTCGGTTATCCGGCGTGCCCCGATTTGGAATCGCAGGCAGGGCTTTTCAAACTTCTCCACCCTGAAGACATCGGCGTCGAACTCACGGACGGATTTATGATGGAACCGGAAGCGAGCGTTTCGGCATTGGTCTTCCATCACCCGGACGCGACCTATTTTTCCGTAGGGGTTCAGGAGACAGCGGAAGCCTCGGCAGATTGATTTCTGTTATTTCCTGTACACAAAGTCAATAGACATCAAACTATTTCTGTCTTATTATTCCTGCCGTTGGTGGACGTAGTAGTCTCGACTAATCTGTTCGCAATAATGAACCGCACTTATTCCCAACAGTGCTTGATTTATTAGTTGACGTCCACCCTTCTGAAAAACTCAGACTACTTTGACCGACAAGTTAGAACTGGCGATTGATTCATAACTTCAATCTTTGAATCATTCTTCGGCTTATCAAAACAGGTTTCGCGGTTTCTAAACAGTGGACGTCCGCTCTCAAATTTTCATCAAGAGGTTGGGGAACCAGTGTTGGATAGCTTGGCGTCTTGGGATGCTTTATTTGAAGCCAAATTTAAAGAGCTTAGTTTATCTGCGCGACAAACGGCAGGCGCGTTGTTGACTATAACGCCGAGCCGTGCTGAGTGGGAAGATTTCATTCTTTCTATTAAAACAGAGTGGCGTTACTGGCAAGCTGATCTGCGCTACCCTCATTGTCTAGTTGCTTTGTTTGGCGGGCTAGCCTTTTATGAATACAACGAAAGAAATTTTTGGAGGCCGTTTGCCGCTGCCGTTGGCTGTCCACCTCTTGCAGCTAAGCAACAACAAGATATTAATCGCTATTTCGCCGACGCAGCACAAAATTTAGGCTTAAAGATTCTCAAAAGAGAAACTTCTATGGACTATGTAGGATCTGCCGTTTTTTACATAGGAATTCCGCTTTCGTTGTGGGACGATTTCTTAAAAATTTGTGCGTGGGCTTTGTTGCATGATGAATGGCGTGATTTTTCGGAAACACAGTGGAAAGAAGCTATCGAAAGGCGAGCGGGAGGGCGCACAAGATTGAAGAATTTTTTATTAGCCAACCGCGAAGCCGCTTCTGGTTTTATTCAAGAACTTCTCGACGCTCGTGCCGTTCTTAGCGAGAACGAAAAGCAGACCATAGAAAGAAAACAAGCAAGTTTGCTACGTGCAGAATATTTTGAAGAAGTACCTGAAACCGCAGAGTTTTTGCGTCCGAGCAACCCAGAATCACTTTTTAAGAATCGAGCGTCTTTGGTTTGGCAAGAAGACCCTTGCAGAATCCGGTTAGATTTACCCGGTGTGGAGCGCGCCAAATTACCTGCAGATTGGAAGATTGCGAATCTTAAGCAAGTTGCCAGCGCCAACTCAAATAGTTTGAATTTAAATGCTGCCGCCTTTACGAAGAAACTCTTCCTTACGCTCAATAATCAAACACTGAGCGAAAGGCAAATGTTGCGGGGGCTTGCGCCTTATGGGCTATTTGACATAGTCAAAAACAAATTCGTCAATCCTGAAAGACAGGAGTTGCCAATCAGCAGCTATATTTTAATTGCTGAGCAACCATTAACTGAATTCAAACGAGAAGGATTTGATG
The DNA here is from genome assembly GCA_040754075.1 of Acidobacteriota bacterium. NCBI lineage: Bacteria > Pseudomonadati > Acidobacteriota > Acidobacteriota bacterium. Next base: position 212,354 of record JBFMDH010000003.1, on the reverse strand, counting down.
AGGAAGAAAATCCCCTAAATGAAAAGTATGAACTTGAAGATGGCACATTTTGTTATGTAACCAAACTATTCCCTATTGGTAAAATCCCGCAAATCTGTTTTACAAGTCGAGATGGTTTACACCAAATTCGTTTTCGCAATAGTGCGCGCATCGATGCACGTTTCTACTTTGGCGAAGGCGCACAGATGGCAAATTTCTCACATGAATCTGAGGTGACTAGAATCGCACACCTGCCTATCGTGTGTGTAGTTATTCCCCAAGGTTTTTCTGATAACAATCTTTCTCTGCTAGAAAGAGAATTCAAAGTCAGTATTGATGAGTCTAATGAGTATGAATTATATGGCTTATGGAAAAAGCGATACGAAGACAATGAGCGCGAGATATATTTTTGGATTTGGGACGAAGAGGCTGTTCGCCTGAAACGCAAACCGCTTAGAAGTTCTGATGGAATCAATCCATTTGCAGAACTGGGAGCATACTTAGCACCTCCTGATCTGACTGGCAATCGCAAAAGCATTTATCTGACTTCTTCCAAATTGGGCCTCAAGTTTCAAAAGGAAATTGAAGTGGTTAAGCCGATTCCCAAACTGGAAAAGTTTTGGAAAAATTTGCCCGGCAAAATGCTTCCTTTTTTCTTACTGTGCCAATCAGTTGAAGGGCTGAAATGGGAAGACATGATATTGGCTAAAGAGATTCTTGCGCCAAACTCTCAACGATTCTCAGTGGCTTTGCTACGCAAGTATGAATCTTACGGATTGCTTATACAACGCGGTCAGAAATGGCAAATTGCTGAATCACTCGCTGTTATAGATACAGCCAACGAATGTCATTTAAGTTTCTGTGGCGACCCATCTTTGCTTTGGGGCTTATATAGGGAGATTTCTAAAGAAAACCCAGGATTACTTGAGCGACAAACTATTTTTAGATTTGAGAACGGCAAACATATTCCTCAATATGGGTTGCCTGTTATTGAGGTAGTAGCCGAGCCTCGTTGTTTGCCTTATTTCTATATGGCTTGGCAAAAAGACCTGAAAAAACTTATACGAACATATCTGCAAAAAAAAGGAGTTCGCATTGTTGATGATTTATGGAATGCCGAACCCTAATTGCTGTGGTCGATGAAAAGAAAAATTGGAGAGAGCGTATGAAATCATTAACAGATCGTTTCGAGCAGGAAGTTTTCAATCCGTATTTGGATTTACTCAAATCTGAATATCGTTTCCACCCGCAATTTGCCTACGCTGAAAGAACTTGGCATGAAAAACTCACGATGGCGGAATTGGTTCACGGTGCATTTCTGGAAAAATCGCAGATGTATAAAATAGGTGTAAGCTTAGAAAATCTGCCACTGCATGAGAAAACCAAAGCAACTATCCATGAAAGATTGAAAGGGCGCAATCTTTATCAACATCAAACAGACGCTTTACAATTGATTTTGAATGGGCAGAATGCGGTCATCGCCACTGGCACAAGCAGTGGCAAGACGCTCTGTTATCAAATCCCGATTCTTGATGATTTGTTACATGATTCGTCGCCCGGATTACGTGCCATCATTATCTATCCGCTTAATGCTCTGGTTAATGACCAACTCGAAGAATGGGAAACTATGTTGAAGAAGCACCAGCATATTACTTTTGCACGATTCACAGGACAAACTCCAAATAATCAGCAAGATTATGAATCACGTTTAAAGCAAACTTTTGAAACACAACTCCGCGAACAAGGGTTGATGCAAAACGAATTGCAACGTGAAGTAAATCGCAAACTGAACGAACAGTTAAGAAATGATCCGTCCAATCGCCTCAATCATCGGGATGACATTCGCGCCAATCCGCCACATATTCTCATCACCAATTTTTCAATGCTCGAATACTTGATGGAACGTCCTGTTGATGCCCCGATATTTGAAAACGCAAGGCTCAGGTTTTTAGTTTTGGATGAAGTCCACGCCTATCGCGGCGTGCAGGCAACAGAGATTGCTTTCTTGGTTCGACGACTCAAAGACAGACTAGGGTTAGAGCAATTGTCTTGCATCGCCACATCAGCAACGCTTGGCAATCCGAACGAGGAAGACAGCAAACGCAGAGTTCGTGCCTTCGCGTCTGCACTGTTTGGCGAAGAATTTATTGAACCGAATCCGATTTACGGCACACCTGCGCCGCCACTCCTTTTGCAACCATCAGTTTGTCCGACTCCCGGACAGTACATAAAAGCAGCAGAAATCTTGCAACAAAATAAAGAAGCCGATGTGCGAACAGTTTTATCGCACAATCACGTGGCAAAAACTTTGGCAGATTTATTCAACTACGACGAGAACCTCTATCGCTTGCGCGCAGAAATTTTAACCAAACCGACTCTGTTGAAAGACGCAGCAAAGAGTTTATGGGGAGGGAACAAACAGGCGGAAGATGGGCTACAAGCATTGTTGGAAATCGTCGCTGCTGCCAAACAGGATGACGCACACGAAGATTTGCTGCCTACTCGTTTACATTATTTCGTGCGAGCGCAAGATGGCTTACACGTTTGTTTGCACCGAAATTGTCCGGGGCGCTCAAGCAACGATAAACCTGCCTTTTTCGTTTCGCGCAAGAGCGACGACAGCGACATCCCCGAAGGTCTATGCCCGAAATGTTATCCTGCACAAAGATCGCAACTCGTTGAAGTCGTTTCTTGTCGCAAATGCGGTTACTTGTTTGGCGCATTGCAGGATTTAGGGCCGCGTCGCGCTCAAAACCCTGACAACGACGAGCAAATACAAAAGCCTGCCTTCGACTCTTTTAGTACAGAGCTTGGTTGGGCATCAGATTCGTTTTGGTCTTACTTTAGCGTTGAGGATGATTTGCCTTATCCCATACAGGCAAAGGCTGATGAAGAAGACGAAGAACAGGACAAATTGTTAGTTAATCCTGCTTCGCTGGAGTGGTGCGTTGTATGTGGCAAGAAAAGCGATTCGGGTGAAGGAGACAATTGCAGTTGCGAAGCCCCACACTTGCGACCAATCAAAATTTTTCATCGGCAATGTGCAGCAGAGAGATTTCAAGACATCTACAGCCAACAGAAAAAACTTTTAGCTGCATGCCCCAATTGCGGAGCGCGTAACGGATCAGGCATAGAGCCTGTGCGTCGTTTTCAAGAATCCGACGATGAGACAGGCTTGGCGATGGCAATTCCTTTGTCGCATTTCCAAGTCAGTCAACCAAAAACCAAAGGCAAGCCGCCACGCAAATTGCTTTGTTTTACTGACCATCGCCAACGTGCAGCCGCTTTTCCGTCACTATTAGAGGAAGAAACTTTCGCACACGATATGGGGCGCAAGATCGTAAAACTTATTCATAATAGAAATGAGCCTCTGACAGTGAGTGATCTTGGAGAGTTGCTTGCAGAGATTGCGGAAGAGCGCAATTCGGATATTCACGATCCCGAATTCTTTCTGCCTGTATCGCGTTATACGGATGAAAACCCAAGCGCAAAAGAGAAAGGCAATCTTTGGATCGCGGAAACCCTCAGCTATTTCGGCATTCTTGATTCAGCCCGCGAATCAGCGGAAGATTTAGGATTGGTTGCAATCAAATACGAAGTCAAAGAAACCGAGATGAAAGCGTTTCAATCACTCTTACCTGAGCTTTCATTGGTCGAAGCAAAAGCGGTTTTACAAACCTTGCTTGGTTTTATGCGTCAACGTAAAGCATTTACTTTGCCTAATGGTGTCGCGCATGATGCGCCAGCATTCGGGCGAGTGACTGCTGACATCAGTTACGCGCTTCGTCGTGAGGGTCAAAAAATCACCAACGGCTGGCTACCGCTTCTTAAGAAAGATGGTAGCTACAATGACAATTTTATCACAGACTATTTGCGTCGATTATTTGGTCAATCAGATGCAGAAACGCTCAAATTAGCTGAAGAGGTTTGGACTTTTTTAACTAAGCACGACCTTTTGATTATCAACAAAAAAGGTACTGGTAGGTATCGGCTTGACCACGAGCGATTAGCTGTTGTGAAAAATACAGCGCGGTATATTTGCAATCGTTGCGGTATGGTGACAGCTTACGCCGCTAAACAGTGTTGTCCCCGCAAAGCCTGTAGCGGGAAATTAGAAGAACGACCATTCGATGCAACTCAAGCCAATATCATCGCTCGTTGGGTGGCAGGCACTGGCGAACCCCAGTTTACAACTTTGAAATCTGAAGAACACACAGCACAAATCAACAAAGACCTTGCCAAGAAGATTGAAGATGATTTCCGTGCTGAGGGAGTAAACCTTTTGAGCAGCACGACGACTTTTGAGATGGGCATTAATATCGGTGATTTGCAAAAAGTCTTATTGCGAAACGCGCCGCCTTCAAGCGCAAGTTATGTGCAGAGAGTTGGGCGAGCGGGACGCGGACAAGATAAGAATGCTGTGTGCGTCACACTCTGCCGGCGTTCAAAGTATGATGCAGATATGTGGCGTGAGCCTCAGCGTCTGATGTCTGGCGAAGTTCGCACGCCAACCGTTTTTATAGAAAATCGTGTCATAGCGCAAAGACATTTCAACGCTGTTGTTTTTGCGCGTTTCTTGCGCGTCAAAATTCTTAACGAAAAGGCTCTTCGTGATGTCAAACAAAAAATCCGTTTGGCAGCTTTTTTGCCAACCGATTCCCGCGTGGGCATTCCACAAGATTGGTTGCAGCTTTATCCGTCGGATTTGCATTTAGATTTTATTGCTTGGCTCGAAACGCAAAGCGTTGCCGACATTTTTTGCTCACCAGCCGGACAGTCTTTGCTTGGAGCGATTGATGGTTTTGAGTTGGGCAAAGAAAAGTCGAAAGAAACCTATAAAGAAGTTTTAAGCAACATTGCAGATGAGCTATCTGAATTGATGAGCGAGCGCAAGAAATTTTTTAATGAGGGTAAAGAGACAGGCGACATTGATCGCTCTGTAAAGAATTTGCTTGATAGCGATATTGTCGCAGTTATGGCAAAACGCGGTTTCTTGCCACGCTATGCTTTTCCGTTGGACACTGTCACTTTGGAAACGGGTTGGAGTCGATGGTCGAGTGACAGCGACGTTGAACTCAATCGGGATAGAGCCATTGCTATTTCAGAGTTCGCTCCGGGGGCGCAAGTGATTGCTCACAAAAAGGTCTTCACCAGTTCAGGCTTATATGTCGTCAGTCGCACAGACAAACCAGAGCGTTGGTGGTACTCAAAATGCCCTGAGTGTTTACAAATTCGTACCTCACGAACACAAGACCCTTTGATAACAAGTTGTGAGGTTTGCGGACGCTCTATTACAACACAACACATCAAACCTTTCGTTGAGCCAGCAACCTTCAGTGTGCGAATTGAAAAAAGCAATGTTAATGCAGCAAGACATCGGCGAGCTTCGTTAGTTCGACAAAGGCAATCGCTGACACATTTCATTGATTCAGTAAATGATGATGAGTTTGAAGACAGAGGGGCATTTAAAATTGCGTTAAAAACTTCAGGCAGTCTGTTTCGATACAACTTAGGTCCACAAAATAAAGGCTTCATGCTCTGCGCGCATTGCGGATGCAGCGAGCCGTTACACTTCTTTAAAGCTGGCAAGAAGCATAGAAAGTTACGCCCAATGCAAGGCAGTTTAGATTGTTCAAATGAAACTCCATGGACGAAGCCTTTGGCTTATGGTCATCAATTCCAAAGCTTTTGTTTGATTGCGCGTCCGATTGAACCCAAACCGCCAATTGAGTCTTTAGCTTATGCTTTGCAAAAAGGCTTATGTGAGATGCTCGAAATCGAAACATCAGATATTGGTGTTGCTTGGCGTTGGTTGGCAAATCGCAATATTGCTGATGCGAAAGCAGAGATAATACTTTTCGACAACACTCCAGGCGGCGCAGGGTTTGTTAAAGAAGGCTTTGATAACTGGCAGCAAACCGTAGCGTCTGCACAGAAGGTTTGTGAGAAATGTAAATGCGAAGTTGCTTGTTATGATTGTCTGAAAAACTTTAGCAATCAGACTCATCACGACAAGTTGAGTCGTCATCGTGTAATAGAATTTTTTGAATAAGTCACAAATGAATTGTCCAACCGATCTCAAAGTACGAGCGTTTCGGCATTGGTCTTCCATCACCCGGACGCGACCTATTTTTCCGTAGGGGTTCAGGAGACAGCGGAAGCCTCGGCAGATTAGCTTCGTCCAATAATTTGTGTTCATTGGTGTATCCAGGATTTGAAAAGTTCAGTATAGTTAAGCATCACGACTGAAATGAGGGGTGTTTTTCAGTACCATGGCGTTGCCATAATCAATCTGTTTGTGAGGGTGTATTGGCGATGAAAAACCTCTCCTACTCAAAAATCTGGCTGTTCATCTTTTTGATCGCGTTTTCTCCGACCGGCATCTTTGGACAGGATGTCCTGGAGGTTACGCCGAACTTTACACCGTCGCCGCGCGGCGCGGTCGACTGGTTTTACACGCGGCCGAACTTTTACGACACCAAGTTACCCCCGGAGCAGAAAGCCTTGCTCGCCCCCCTGCCCGAAGATCAAACGGCACACGAATCGTTCCTGAAGCAGAAAAATACCGGTATCGCCCGTCTGCAACCTCAAGGACGATATGCGATAACCGGTCGCACAGTTTCGGTTCATGAGACGGTAAAGATGCGGCTTCCCATACTCGGCGGCGCAGCCTACTACTCGTTCACCGAAAAAACCAATAAACTCGGGCCGTGGTCTGATCTGTACCTGGCAAATAATCGTTTCTATGCCGCGGTCACCGGTAAAACAATGGGGGTTTTAAGCGACCAGGATAATGTGGCGCTCGGCAATGACGGTCATGGCTTATACACGGTACGTTCGCGCTACGCCGTCGGAGCATTAACCCAACTTGGAGATATTCCGCTCGCGTCGGTTACGCTAAGCACTCCAGGTGTGGTTTTTTTGACTAAACTTTCACCTCCTAAAAATTATGTCGGCTTCGTGCAATTAACTGAGGACCTCGCTCAAGGCTTGACGGTCGGCGATTTCACTTACCGTTTTGTCAGCGAGGTCAAGCCAGATACAACCTACCTCTTTCGCTCAATCCTCTACAAAAGAGATGGCGCTGTGGTTGAGCCGAATGAACCGTATCACCGATTTAAACGCCTCTATAATCTGGCATATGATGGGTCGGATGTGCTGGTGGCATTTCGCGTCATTCGCATTCATGAGAACGGCAGCGTCACGATTTTATGGAAGAAGCTACAGAGCTTCGGCGCTTCAACCATTAAAGGCAACGCTCAAAAATATACCTACAATGACATCAAGCAATTGCTCAAGCAACAACTCATCAAAGGGATGACAATTACCGAGGTTATCGCTTTTCTTGATGTGAATAAGATTGAACACCTTGACTATGTCGAGACCTCTGAGGTGCGCAACAATCGGTCGGAAAACAGCGGCATAATCGATGCCAGCATTCCTGAAATCGAGCGCATCATAGATGCAAGGTTTGAACTTCGCATCCGGTTTTCGTTTAATGAAAAACGGCAATTAGTCAGTTGGACAATGAAAAAAATCAGAATGTAGGAACTCCGCAAAATTTCTAAAGAAATTTGTGCCTGTTCATCCGACAATGAAAATGATTATGCAGTTGCCGGGTTTTACGGTCTGTTGATTGAGGTGCCGCTCCGTGTATCAATTTAGATAATCGTCCGTTGAAAAGACAGGTAGGATGGTTGAATTGCGTACAGCACAATCATCAACCATCCTTTCGCCAACCAAAATTTTCTGCATTGATTAAGCGGTAATTTCTCCGGCGCAGCCCGGATGCCCGCATTCGCAAGCCATACTTGTGGTATTTGCGGCTTCAGCGGTTTCGCATTGTACGCTGCAATATTTTGAACTTTCGTCTACCGCGCAATTACAATTTTCATGAGCGCAAGTGTTGTCAACATCTGCCATATTGAGACTCCTTCAAGGTAAATTTCATCAAAAGCTTTTATGCAACAATCAAACCATCCGTTTTACGGTTTGCTTATCACAAGGCTGCGGTCATAATCATCAGGCAATGAAAGCTTCAGGATTTACCCCGACTCAACAAAGAGGCGCATTAATCGTGCTTGCTATGCTTATCGTTTTGCTTGGCTATCGCGCCTGTTAAACCGTGATGAATTTCGCAAGGCAACGGGTGAGTGATTGCATCTTACGTTCAGAGAAGTTGTTGAATCAGGTGACAAATGATTTTTAAAATCAAAAGCGGTCAGAGATCAACCAATGAAATCTCTGACCGCTTTTACAATAATGTTGACTAAAAAATCGTTCGGATTATTGCGCGCGCGAACTGCTTTTTGCTGTGCGAATGACCATTTCGGTTCCCACGCCTAAAACCAAATCCTTGCTGCCCTCGATAGCAACCGTTGCAACGCCTGCGCCGCCACCAAGCACTGCGCCTAAAATCGCGCCTTTGATGCCACCGGCAATACCGCCAATGACTGCGCCGGCTGCCGCGCCGATGCCGCCGCGTTTTTGCGAATCCGACGTGCGACTGCCGGATTGAATGTTACCCTCTTCATCAATGGTTTTGACGCTGTCGGATTCGACGATGCGTTCGATGTCTGCGGTCAAGGGTCCTTTTCTGCCGTCTTCGAGGGAAATCGAATCAAAGGTCAAACTCATTTCGGTTTTGCCGCTCACTCTGCCGGATTTGTTGATGCTGGAAACATGCCCTTCAACCACCGCATTGGCATAGGTGTCAGGCGAAGTGACGGTGGCGGTAAAGCGGTCGCCGACGCGCGCCGTCTTGGTGCTGATTTCCGATGTGAGTTGCAAGCGCAACTTGGTATCGACCGGAATATTGACCGACATGGCATTGCGGCTCGAAGAGGTATCGCGGCGCGTCTGTGGTTGCGCCGGTTGCACCGGTTGGGTTGGCTCAGGCTCGCGCGGTCTTTCCGTTTCACGCGGCGCGGCGGCGCGGGCAATCGCTTCGCCATTGACCGGAACTTCCGCATTGCGCAGGCGACCGAAATAACCATCGGTGTAGCCGAGTTCATAGCCTAAATCGTAACCTTGACGATACTCATCGGAATCTGCGAGTTGCGGGTCATAGAGCCGCTCGCGGCGTTGATAGGCATCCGAGTTTTTATAATCGCGCGGATACTTGGCGCGCCAGTCCTGACCGCCCTGCCCGAATCCATCCGAATAACCGCTGGTATAACCTTTGGCGTAAGGCGTTGCCGGAGCCGCAGGTTTGGTTGCGGTTTTTTGTGCGGTCGCGCTTTTCGCGGTTGTTGAAGTTTTCTTTGTTGTGGTTGTCGTCTTTTTTTGCGCAAAGGCGGCAAACCCATTTCCAAGTCCGACAGTTAAAGCCAAAATTGCTACGATAAACGAACGAAATCTAACTCTCTTGTCCATCTCTACCTCTTTTCCTCTATTGTTTAGAATATTAAGACAGGCCAGACACCCCACGTTTTTCTTACCACCTGTTCAAGAAACTACAGTCTAGCATTGTTTATTTTCTTCGTCATCGCCAGCCGGTGCCAATTTCACTGGCTACAACTAACCAGAATGGGTAGCACCAAACTGCTATAACGAAAAATCAGTGAGGATGAAAAATTTAGCGGGGCGGCGTGGCAAGCCCTCGTTTATAGGCGTAGAGAATCAACTCCACGCGGTCGGAAACTTCCAGTTTGGAAAAAATCGAAGTGATGTGATGGCGCACCGTCCATTCGCTGATAAATAATTTATCAGCGATTTCCTTATTCTTTAACCCCTGCCCGATATGCTCCAGCACTTCGCGTTCGCGCTCGGTCAGCGTGGCGATTTTGGCTTCTTCCGGGTCAACCTTTTTGGCTTTCCCGGCGGCAGACATTTGATTGAGTACCTTTGCCATCAAGGTCGGGTCAAGCCACGCTTCACCGGCATTGACGCGCTCGATAGCGCCGACCAGCACCTCAAAAGCGCGGTCTTTTTGCACGATGCCCATTGCGCCGAGGCTGATGGCTTGTTGATGAACCGCCTGGTCGCGCACGCCCGTCAGCACGACAATGCGCGCTTGAGTTGCGAGGTTGAGCAGTTCAGGAATGAGGTCTAAACCGTTTTCGCCGCCAAGGTCAATATCGAGCAAAATAATGTCGGGCTGTTCGCCTTCGGCAATAGCAAATGCTTCCTGACGATTGCCAGCTTCGCCGACCATCGTCAAACTTTCCTGACTTTCAATGAGTATTTTGAGCGCCGTGCGAATCACCACATGGTCATCAATGAGTAAAATACGGATCGCTTGTTTTGAAGTGTTACTCATAACGATAAGAAGCGTCGGCGCAACGATTGTAATTCAACAGTTCTTTTTCAAACAATCATAAACTGCGGTCACGGAAAATAACATTTTGATAAATATTCGCAGCAAACCTTTTTGAAGGGAAATTAGCGATTTTTTGATTTACGTTCTTCAAAGACATCAGATTTATTTTTTGCCCTTCTTTTCGCTCTTTCGTCCTTCATTGCACGAAGAATAGTTTCTTTATTTTCGATGATTTGCCGCCAGAGTTCATAGTGTTTATGTTGCAGACCGATGGTTTCATATCCATCCCATCTTTCACCATTCGAGTTCATACCCGATATTGCAATTCGTAAATGCCCATCAGGTAATATGCTCCCGAAAACCGGATAGTAACCAATTCCCTCAATAATCCATGTGTAATTATTTTCCATGACCACCAATTCTATTAAAGTTCTGTAAGTTGCGTTGACTCGAATTGTGATTTAAAAATCAATTGACCTTGATTAATGAACTAATAGAAAAACCAGAATTGCCAATGGCGGTTTGAGCATAGCAAAACCGCCATTAATTGAAAACTGACGCGCTGGACAATGATTTCACCGCGCTGCTAAAATCAGCGGCTTTGAATACGAGTGAGACACCTGAGCATGGCGTAGCAGATTCGCCGGACTCGCCCGCAACCAGGGCGCTGAACGAAGTGACCAGTCCCGAACGGGTCGAACGCCGAATCTGGCGCAATACGTTTGCGATTATTATTCTGGCAATCATCTTCGCAAGCCTATTTGCCAACCTCAAATTCACGCTCAGCTTGTTCGTCGGTAGCGCGCTCAGTCTGGTCAATTTCAAATGGCTGCACGCCTCCATCAAAGATGTGCTGACGGCAAGCGATGGCAAACGACCTCCCGGCACGATGCTTCTGTTCATCGTTCGCTGGATTTTGGTTGGCGCGGTGGTTTACGGGCTGCACCTGACCGGTTATTTTGACATCGTCGCCATGCTTGCGGGACTTTTTGCTCCCGCGCTTGCCGTGATGATTGAAGCTGGTTACGTTACCTATAAGACGATCACTCAACCCGGAGAGCATAATTAAATGACAGCAATTTTACTTGCATTATTACAAGGCGACCACGGTGGCGGCGAATCGGGCGGCGATCACGGCCCGCCTCCGTTTATCATCGAACAAATCAACCACCTGCTGGGCGGCAAAGTTCCCGAACACATTATCGCAACCGTGCTGCTGTTTCTGATTGTCATTGTCCTGGTGCTGTTGCTGCGCGGCAAACTCTCTGTGGATAAACCATCCAAAGGGCAACAACTGCTTGAAGTCGCCGTCGAACAGGTGCGCGGCATGCTTGATGGCGTCGTTGGTCCTTACGGACGGCGCTATTTGCCGGTCGTCGGTTCATTCGCGCTGTTTATTTTAATCGCCAACCTCATGGGACTGGTTCCGGGGCTTACAGCGCCAACCGATAATATCAACGTCACGGGGGCGCTTGGCGTCTGTTCATTTTTGTATTACATGGCGATGGGCTTCAAACAGCAAGGCATTAAATATTTGAAGCATTTCACCGGTGGGCTGACATCGGGACCGCTGGTCATCATCGGGGTTTTGATTTTCTTTGTCGAATTGTTATCCAATAGCGTGCGACCGGTGACGCTGGCACTGCGTTTGTTCGTCAATATGTTTGCCGACCATCAGATTGCCGTATCCTTTTTGAACCTCGCGCCGCCATTGGTGCCGATGTTTACCACCGTGCTTGGCATATTCGTCGCCTTCGTGCAGACCTTTATTTTCATCATGCTGTCGATGGTCTATCTATCGGAAACCGTGCCGCACGAAGAACACGACCACGAAGAATCCGGTCACGGCGAAGCCGCCGCTGCGCATTAATATTTAACTGATGAAGTATGAAGTATGAACGATGAACTGAAATCTTAAACTTCATCGTTCAAAAAGTGGGAGAGAAGAAAGAAGCTCTTTTATAAGCAGTTCAATGAGGCACTTGGTTGTCGGAGCCTTGCCAACAGCTAGGGGGAAAGGCAAGTGAATACCAGACGAGTGGAAATAATCCCTGAGTTTTCTCAACGCTCTCCTTTGGCATTAACCCGAACAACCGAAAGCGGAAGTTCGCAACCTGTAGTCATTTTATAAATTTCATTCTTTACCGGCTACCGGCTACCGACGACCGACGAGTGTTGTTCACAACCTCTGGAGGAAAGCTCAATGGTTAAAGCAAGATTATTTTTCATGGCGCTCTTTGTTATGTTGATTGCGGTTGCCACCGCGTCCGCGCAAGACACTCATACTGCCGCGACCGGCAGCCAGTTCTGGGTGATTCCCAATTGGCCCGGATTTGCCGTGGCGCTTGCCGCTATCGGTGGCGCGCTCGCAGACGGAAAAGCGATTGCCGCCGCTTGCGAAGGCACTGCCCGCAACCCCGGCGCTGGTGGACGTATCTTCACCATGTTGATTCTGGGTCTGGCGCTGATTGAAACCCTCGTGCTCTTTACGTTCCTGACGCTGTTTATCGCCAAGTAATGAATGAGCCAGACAAGCTAAAAAGGGGAGGCAATCGCGCCTCCCTTTTTTATTTGGTGATGCCGTTGACTTGACATCAATGAATAGCGACAATCGAATATCCGATACCTTCGTTAAACACATGAAATCAGATTCGGGTGGAAACCATGAGCAAAGATTATATAGAAAAACGTAAAGGCGGATACTGGGTTAAAGATAGCCGCATTTCACTTGATTCAATTGTTTATGCTTTTAAAGCAGGCGCTTCACCTGAAACCATAAAACACAAATTTCCTTTGTTAAGGCTCGAAGAAATCTACGGCGCAATAACTTTCTATCTCGCAAATGAGAAAAAAGTCGATGACTACCTTGAAGAAGCCAATACCCAACTCGAATCAACAGCCGCAGCCCGTCGAAAGCAAATACAAAAAGCGAAACCAGAGTTGATAAAACGGCTGAAAAGCGCCAAGCAGGAGAGCGAGGTCACAAGGTAATGAAAATCCGCTTCCAAGCCGATGCAGACCTGAATGAAGAAATCGTTTCAGGACTCATACGACAGGAATCTACTGTGGATTTTCAAACCGCTAGCGAAGCGAAACTGCGCGGTTTGGCTGATGAAGAAGTTTTGCAAATCGCTATGCGAGACAAGCGAATTTTAGTTACTCATGACCGCCGAACCATGCCCGGTCATTTTGCAAAATTTATTGCGAATGAGGATAGTCCCGGGGTTTTTATCATCTCGCAAAGAGAAAGCGTGCGGTCGGCAATTAACGAATTGCTTTTGGTATGGACGGCATCAGAAATGGAAGACCGGACAAATTTAATCGTTGACCTACCACTTTAATTTTTTGGAGACCTTGATATGCAATCATTCAAAGAAAGTGTGCTTGAACTCATCACCCAGACATCAACCAATTTACCGCCCGATGTTCGACAGGCGATGGCGGCTGCGCTCAACACGGAAGACGCCGCAACCCGCGCCGGTACGGCTTTAAATGTTATCGCCAGCAACATCGATATGGCTTGCGAAGCGGAAGGTCCCATCTGTCAGGATACCGGCTTTCCGACCTTCAAAATCAAAACGCCTGTGGGCGCTAATCAAATCGTCATGCGCCGCGAAATTTATCAGGCAATTGACGACGCAACCAAAACCGGGAAACTTCGCCCCAATTCAGTCGATTCCATCACTGGCGCAAATTCCGGCAACAACCTCGGACCCGGCACCCCTGCCATCTATTTCGATCAGTGGGAAAACGAAGATGAAATCGAAATCAAACTCTTGCTGAAAGGTGGCGGTTGCGAAAACACCAACGCGCAATACGCCTTGCCGATGGAACTCCCGCAACTCGGTCGCGCCGGTCGTGACCTCGATGGTGTTCGCAAATGTATTCTGCATGCCATCTGGGCAGCCCAGGGCAAAGGCTGTAGCGCCGGTGCCGTAGGCGTTTGCATCGGCGGCGACCGTGCCAGCAGTTATTCATTCGCCAAAGAACAACTCTTTCGCACCTTGGACGACACCAACCCGAATGCGAAACTTGCAGCCCTCGAAGATTACATCATGCAAGCCGCCAATACTCTGGGTATCGGCACGATGGGATTTTCCGGCGGCACCACGCTCATCGGTTGCAAAGTTGGCGCGCTCAATCGCCTGCCCGCGAGTTTCTTCGTTTCAGTAGCTTATGATTGCTGGGCGTTCAGACGGCTCGGCGTGGTGCTTGATGCCAAAACCGGCGCAATCAAACGCTGGCTCTATCGCGATGACCAAGTTGCGCCGCAACCGATGGCAGCCGGCGCGGGCTTTACCTTGACCGGGAATGAAAAATATCTCACCGCACCGATAACCGAAGCCCAGGTGCGCGAGCTTAAAGTCGGGGATGTGGTGTTGATTTCCGGCGAAATGTTTACCGGGCGCGACGCCGTACATTCTTACTTGATGAAACATGACGCGCCCTATGATTTGCAAGGTTCTGTGCTTTATCATTGCGGACCCGTCGTCTTGAAAAATAACGGGCATTACAAAATCACTGCCGCAGGCCCGACGACCAGCATTCGCGAAGAGCCGTATCAAGCCGACATCATCAAACGTTACGGGGTGCGCGCCGTCATCGGCAAAGGCGGAATGGGCAAAAAGACGCTCAATGGGCTGAAAGAATCGGGCGCGGTTTATCTGAATGCCATCGGCGGCGCAGCGCAATATTATTCGCGTTGTATTGAAGAAGTGGTTGATGTCGAATTGCTTGATTTCGGCATTCCTGAAGCGATGTGGCATCTGCGCGTCAAAGATTTTCCGGCAATCGTGACGATGGATGCGCATGGCAATTCTCTGCACGCCGATGTCGAACAATCATCTGCATTGATGCTCGCGAAACTTGCCGACCCGGTGTTTTAAAAGGAGCAACGCCATGTCACAACCCAAAGGAAAATTATTTCGCGAAGAACTACTTGACATTCTTCGCGAAGCATCCAGCCGCGACCCGATTTTTGAGGCGATTCAGCAAGGGCAACTGAGTCGCGAGGCGCTCAAGCTCTGGATGTTGCAGGCGTCACTCATCGTCGAACCGTTTACGCGGTTCGTGAGCGGCATTCATGCCAATTGCCCGCATCGCGACGCGCAGGCTTTGCTTGCGGAAAATCTCTGGGAAGAACATGGCAAAGGTAAAATCGAACGCGACCATTACCGATTGATTCAACGCCTGGCGAAAAGTCTCGGCGCAACTGATGAAGAACTCCATTCGGTTGCGCCGCTTCCTGAAACCACTGCCTATGTGAATTTTTGTTTGCGCATCACTCACGACCAGTCGTTCGTCGAAGGCATGACAGCAATCGGTGTCGGTATCGAATATTCGATTCCGCAATTTTTCGCAATGTTCGCCCGGTCTTTGCAAACCAACTACGGTTTATCGAAAAACGATGTGGAATATCTGCTCATTCACATTGGCGAAGATGAAGACCACGCCGAACGCGCGCTCGCGATTATCGAAAAATTTGCCGACACCCGCGAGGCGCAGGAAAAAGCCAAAGCCGCACTTCGCGAAATGCTGGGCGTCAAAGGCGATTTTTCCAGAGCGCTTTACCAGATGTGCCTGAATGCCAGCTAATCGTTTCGCGAAACATGGCGTTGGTTGAGCAAGTGGTCTGAAGACTGCGACCTCTGTTAAGAGCGAAAGATAAAATAGACCGCGCCGAGCAGACAAAGCCCTGCCCACAGGTAATCGAGTTTCAACGGTTGCTGCATATAAAAAATCGCAAATGGCGCAAACACGCAAAGCGTGATGACCTCTTGCATAATTTTCAGTTTCGGGACGCTCAGTTCGGTTGCGCCGATGCGGTTTGCCGGAACCTGTAAAAGATACTCAAACAGCGCAATGCCCCAACTGAGCAGCGCGGCGACGTACCATTTTCGGTTGTTTAAATTTTTGAGATGCCCATACCAGGCGAAGGTCATAAAGATGTTGGATAAAGTCAATAAACCAACCGTTCGGAAAATTGTGAACATGTTCTCCTCTTCAAGAGTGGCAAAATAAAATCTATCTAACGCCTTTTGCGAAATTTTGTTTTACATTTTTGGTAAGCCAGTAATGAACCGCCATGAAGTTAAAAAATCAATCCCTGCGAATCCCATCGCGACTTTGGAATTGATTGAGGGAGCCGATTTCTATTTTGAAGGTCGGTTTATGATTTTTACAAGCGCCTATCTGTTAAAGCGCGGTTCTTGCTGTGATGCAAACTGCCGTCATTGCCCGTATCAAGTAAAAAGTAAAAAGTAAAAAGGCAAAAGTGAGTTTCAATTTTCACTTTTGCCTTCTTGATTGTTGTTTTGGAAATCGGTTTGGCGCAATGAACTAAACAGCTTTCCTGACTTTTTACTTTTGCCTTTTTACTTTTTACTTTTTACTTCCCAGCACGCCTTTGATTTTTCTCACCACGCGATAGGAATTAAATTTTATTTCGTCGCGCCAGCGCGATTCATTAAAAGGCTTGGGGTTCAAACCACGTTTTCGCAAATAGGCATTCGTGGTGTAGATGAGGTTGCGCCGGTCGGATGCCGGATTGCGAAAGGTAATGCTGAATGAAACCGATACCGCATCGCCGTTTTGCACCCAGTGCGGCGCAGTCACCGGAACGTGCAAACCCATTCCGGGCGTTAAATGATATTCTTTCGCCTTCGCTTGATACTCGTCTTTGTAAACCAAATTGCGATGCCCGCCCGATAAATATTGTTCGAGTTCCTGTTCGCTGAGCACCGCGCGATCCGCAGGGTTCCACACACTCATGGTTTTATTGCCGCGAATTTGTAAAAGAAAATTATATTCGGGGTCGATATGATAAGGCGTTACTGAACCGGGCGAGGTGATAAAAATAAAGCCTTCGCGTTTGCGCATCCCCGGCGCTAAGGGTTCTGAAAACGGTTTGATTTCATCAAGACAATCATCCAGAAGCTTTTTATATTCGGGGGCGGTTTCGACATATTTCAAGACCAGCCATGACCTACAGGCTTCGATGCGGCGAATAGTCTCTTCCACTGAAAGTCCGTTTTGGGGTGTCAGTGTGGGGTCTTGATTGATTGGAATCGTACCGGTGTTATATTCAACAAATTCAGCGGGCAGTTGTTTGGCTAATTCAATCAATCGCGGCAGTTCAAACAATTGCTGCCCGGTTAAATAGTGACGGATGAAAAATGACTGGCGATTAAAATTTTCGCGAAACTCGGCTTGGTTAATCTCCAGCAAGTTACGGTTCGTCGTTGATGGATTCGCGGAAGCGTTTGTCATTGCCTTTCCCATTACCAATTGTGCGCTCATCTTAACTCCTCTTCTTTATCCCTTTCAATTTGCGACTGAGCCAGCGCAAAAGCGGGAGCGTTGAAACCAATAAATCGGCAGAGCCTTTGCCGGTCGAAACCAGCAATGTTGTAATGTTGCGGCGCGACGTCCACAACCGGTTAATCATAAAATGCTCTGCCACGGCGCAGGAATCCATCCACTCTCTTTCAGGCATCGCTTCTAAGCGACGCATATTTTCCATCTCTAATAACACACCCGGCGAAAAGCGCGAATAGTGCTCATCAAAAGCGATTTTAAAAGCGAATGAACCGCGACCCGACAGGAAATTACATTTCATCGCAATCGCTTTGCCGCCCAGTCGCAAAGCCAGCATCATCAATCGCCCGTTGGCAAAGGCGTTTTTCACTACCTTTTCAAAAAACCTTTTTTGTTCAACGTCTGCGGCAAAAGCCGTGCCTTCCTGCCCTTTCCAGCCCATCGCTTCAAGGGTTAAAAATTCCTGAATCCAGGCATCCACCTCGTCTTCAAATTCAAGCGCGACGAATTCAACCGCGCCTTCTTCTGCCAGGCGATTTAGTTTCCTGCGCAACTCTTTTTTATGTCGCCCCGAAATGCCTTCGACCACCGATGGTTCGCTGGTATGCGGTTTGAACATGGCGCGATTGTAACTGTCGGAAGAAAATGTCAAACAACCGCGATTATTCAATTCATCAATCAATAATCGGTAAAACAGACCGTCACCGGCTACCGAATAAAATTCCATTAATTTTGCAGGCGCGGCAGGAGATTTAAGCCAATCGAAAAATGTCGCTAAACAACGGTGCGCGAATTCCGTGTGAATTAACGGCGTGCATAAAAAACCATGAAGGCTTTTCCAGAAACGAAACGTGGCAAGCGGAAATATTTTGTAGTTTCGCAACCGTTCAAGCGGAAACAACCCGCATAAAATCTTTTCTCCAAATGGGTGCAACGGGTCGGTTGCGTAAATTAAAACAACATATAAATCCGTTTCTTTGCCTAAGACTTCAATTGCCGGCACAAGCATCCACGATTCATAAAACGCATTCGGTTCGATGACAGTGGCGGCGAGTTTTTTCCAGGCGTCGAGATGCGGTTTTAACTCATCAACCGTTCGCGCCACCACAACCGTCATTTTATTTTCGCTTGGTGTTAAAGGCGTTGAGGTTGGTGCGGTTTCCGATAAAGCTTTTTGGCGCACAAGGTTTTGAGTTGCTAAGGCAACCGGGCTTGCGTTATCTGGTTCCATCTGGGTAAAGCGCACGCTCATTATTCATCCTGAAAAGCAGCAATCAAATTGCCTACTGGTGTTCGGTTCAACCCTCTAAGGTTCATTTGCCCGAATAGAGTTTTTCAAATTTTTCAATCATAGCGCGAAGGCTGTAATTTTCGCTCGCGCGTCTGGCATTTGCGCCCATCTTTGAGGCAAGGTCTGAATCACTCAAAATTTCACAAAGCGCGTCGGCAAAAGCCTGAGAATTTTTCGGCGGCACCAGGCGTCCGGTTTCACCATCTTTAACAACCATCGGCAAATCGCCAACGGCTGTCGCCACCACAGGCTTTCCGGCTGCCATTGCTTCGAGCACGGCAATCGGCAAACCTTCGCGGTCTGATGAGAGCGCAAAAACATCGGCTGCCGCCAGAATGCGCGGCACATCGCGGCGCACACCGAGCATCTGCACACTAGCGGTTAAATGCAATTCATTAATTTTTTCTTCGATGATTTTCTGTTCAGTGCCATCGCCGACAATCAGCAGTTGCGCATTCGATAGGCGACGAACAACTTCGGCGAAAGCTGCAAGCAGCAACAGGTGATTCTTTTCAGGGAACAACCGGGCGATGATGGCAATGATTTTAGCGTCGGCATTCAATCCCAGCGCCTGTCGCGCTTGTTTTTTTTCTTCCGCATAGATTGCCGGGTCAACGCCGGCGCGCACGATTTCCAGTTTGCGAGGATGAATGCCCACCTGCTCTTTTAAAACCGTCAGTCCGTCATTGCCGATAGCCATGACTTTGTCACAAAAGAAGGATAGAAATTTCAATGCCAGGCGGAATTTTTTGCTTTTCAAATATTCAATGGAATGTTCCATGTGAACGATGCGCGCACCCGTGAGTTTCGCGCCGATGACACTGTAAAACAGTTGATTGAAATGATGCGTGTGAATGACGCGAATCCGTTGAGATTTGAGCAGACGATACATTCGCCACATCAAGGCGAAATCCAACCCGTTGCGTCGATTCATTACAAAATAGGGAATCGCTTTTCTGCGAATTTCCGGTTCCAGCGCGCCGCCTTTATCAATGGCGCAAAGCGAACTGCTGAACCGTTCGGCATTCAAATTGGCAGCCACCGTGTAGGCGTACATTTCCGAACCACCGGCAACCAGCGACCAGACGACCTGCATGACGGCAAGCGGCGTTTTCGTAGCGACACAGGCGGCAACCAGTTCATCGCTCAAATTCATTTCATTTTCACTGAGTGTGTTCACAGTTTGCTCTCTTGCCTGATGGAAATTGCGGGGATATAAGGAAACCCTCAAGCAAGCTCTTTAGAAGATAAATGAAAATTCTCGGTGAATTCCAGAGCTAAATGCGGCCATTGACTGCCGCTCAACATTAAATTGGGAAACATTAAATTGGCGCGGAAAAGATTGCGGGTATATTCGGTTTCCACATGAACGCGCGGCATCGCATAACGATTGTAGTTTTTTTGCAGGACGACGCCTTCTTCATAAGAGACGGCAAAACGAAAACCGTGATGAGCGGCGGCTTCCTGCGCCAGTTTGCTGAATTTGGTTTTACGTCCGACCGGATAAGCCATCACCAGGGCTTCTTTGCCAACCTGTTGCTCGATGGTTTTTTTGCTTTCTGAAATTTCCCAGTTCAATCGTTCTTCGCTAACGTTAGCCAGGATTGGATGAGTCACCGTATGTGAGCCGAATTCAATGCGATTTGCAGCCATTTCACGCACCTCTTCCCAGGCGAGACACACGCCCTGACCAACTTCATTCGATAAATCGACTTCAAGTTCTGCGGGCAATTTTTCAACAAACCGGCGGCTCACATCGTCCGGGACATGTTTAATCCATCCGAGAATCAATTGAATGATGAAGGCTTTATCGCGGCTATCAATCAATCTCATTTTTTGATGCGAAATGTCGTGAAAGATTTTTTCTTTGAGCGGCGTATGTTTAATGCAATAAGAGACCATGTCCCACCAGAATAATTTTGCTGAGCCGATGTGGCCGGTGACCAGAAAAATGGTTGCCGGTAAATTGAGCTGTTTGAGAATCGGATAAGCGTGGGTGTAATTATCGCGATAGCCGTCATCGAAAGTAATAATCAATCCGCGACGCGGAAACGGGCGACCTTTTCGTTCGCACTCATCTAAATCAGCAAACGAGATGACCTCAAAATTACGCTGAACAAATTTCATCTGCTGATAAAACGCCTCGGTGCAGGCGCTGATCACCGCTTCATCAAATGGAAATTCACTATCTGTAGAATCAAAGATGCGATGATAAGCCAGAATGCGCAAACCGTTTCTCAAGGGCGTCGCCACACGCCACAAGCCGCGCACCAACGGGTTATCTAAAATTTTTGCCGCTACTTCTCGTTTGCTCATAACTAAACTTCGCGCGATTACAGAGCCGCCTTATTTCGTAAACCGCGTTTGAAATTTTTTAAGCCATTCAGCATTTTTGTCGTTGCCCGGTAAACCCGCTCTTTGGCTTGCGATTGCGCAAGGCGCACTTGCAGAAGTGGGCGCGTCTGAGGTCGCCATTTGAATTTATAACTGCCTTCCGGGCTTTTCAAAAAATCATACTCCCAAAGCCCGCTTCGCATGGCGTCTTCAATCGCCAAGCCCTGCAATAAAATGCCAGGGCTATGTAAACCGCTCGCTGCGATATTGACGCCGCTTTGGTAGTAATACACTTTGCGGTTGTAAAAAAAGTTATAAATTGCCGCAAAAGGTTCACCGTTTTTAAGCGCGACATATAACCGCAGCCAACCTTGTTCAATTGCTTGTTCAGCAAATCGTTGATGAAATTCCACAAAGCGTGGACTGGCAAAAACCCCTGACTCGGCTTTCGATTCCCAGCGACTTTGATGCAACTCGATGAGCGTTGCAAACCCTTCGGCAAAGCCTTCGCCTGTGTCAATGATGCGAAACTCTCCGCCAAAATCCGAAAAGACCTGACGATCCTGACGAATGCGCCTGCGAAAATGGCTGCCGACATTTTGCACAATGGATTCCCAACTTTGATTGAGCGGCAGGTAAACGGCAATGGCTTCACCTACGGTTTGCACCGGCATCCGGTATTGCTCGCAAAGTTTTTCAAGGATTGGCAGGTTGATTGATTCGCCGGAAATATCGGTCAGCAGAATTTCATCCCAATCGCTGCTGTTTTGATTGAGATAAGTGACTATCGCCGTTAAAGCATCGGTTTCGCGTCCGCGCACACAGATGAAATCGAGATAGTCCGAGCAAATTTCGTCCGCTTCATCTTCGCCCGAAGCGAGGAATTCAAGGCGTTGATAGGGAAGCACACCTAAGTGTTGAACCGCGCGTTTCAGCAGTGGCGCAATGCCGATGATGGCTTCTCCATCACGCGCCAGCAGAATGTATAACCCGCGATTTTCTTTAAAGGTTTGCCACCAGCAGGAGAGCCATTCAAAGGTGAGGGTCAGCGTGTTGCTCGCGCTCGCTTCCAGAATTTGATTCCAGATCGGCGCGAGTTGTTGAAATGCGGTATCGGTGTTAATCCTCTCTACTCGTATCATTGCTCAATCACTTTGCTGTTGGCTTCACCTAGATGCGGATATTTTTGGGAGCACGGTTTTTGGCGCGAAACCAGTAGATACATAAAACAATCAATATCCCGGACAGTACCGAAAAAACTATAACAAGGATTTGTTTTTTTCTTGAGACAAATGTTTCGTCCTTTTCTTCGATTTCGGCGTTGGTATCGGGAACGTCAGGGTTGCGTTCGGGCAAAGCGGTTGTCGCAGATTCGTGGTTGCCGCCCACTTCGTAAGCGCCGATGTCAAAAGCCGCACCTTGTGGTCTGGGGTTGCCTCTATAATCGGTTTTGATTTCCGGCAACTGTTCGCCGCTGTCAAATGCAGGGCTTCCGGCGCGCGGTTTGAACAGGCTTGCCGGGTCAAGCAGTGGGTCAGCAAAAAACGAGTGCGCATCAATTCGCAACTGGCGCTGCCAATCCGCAAAACTCCATTTATCGAATTTGCCTGCAAGTTCGACTTCGCGATGAAAATTGTTGGCTTGCCTGGGGCTGAACCAGATGTTCGTATCACACAGGAGCGGGTCGCCTAAATTTTTAATCAACACCAGCGGGCGTTCGCTCAAGACAACCACAATATTATTTTTGAAAGAAATTTTTTCAGCCATCACCGCGCGGCTGTTGGTCACAACATAAAAACCCGCCTGCATCTGTTTCGCTACATCGTAAAGCGTGTTGTTTTCAAAACGAATCTGGCTTCCCGAATAAGAACCGATGCCCGCTCCCCGCGTGTCACTGATGATATTATTTCGCGCAACGCAATTGAGGGCTTCATACTTTGCGCCGTCGCGCATCGCCGCTTCGTCGGTGTCCTGTCCAAGCAATATCCCTGCATGTCCCGCGCGTTCGAGGCGATTGCGCTCAACCAAACCTTCACGGGTTCCGCCTTTTAAATAAAGCCCGTTGGTCGCAGTGTCGTGTATGTAACAACCGCGAATGGTGATGCCGACAGAAGCAATGGCATCAATGCCTTCGGCGTTTGATGCGTCGCGTATGCCCGATGGGCCGATTTCACAATTTTCAATGAGCAATTTATCGGCGCGAAAGCTTTTGATGCAATCGCGTCCGGTGTTGCGTATGCGACAACCGCGAAGGGTGACGCCTTTGGTGGTTTGCGCGCGGTCAATGTCGATTTTAATGCCGTAATACGAACCGCCTTCGATGTCTATATCAAGGATGGAAATATTGTCGGCGACCAGAATGAGAATGTTGTTGGCGTTGCTATCGGTTTCTTCGGTGCCGCTTGTGAGGGTGGCGCGCTCTTTCGGATAAGAAGCGATGGTGATGCCGGGTTTATCAACCCACAAAAAATGATTGATCGAGTAACGTCCGGCTCTCAGGTAAATCGTATCGCCCGCTTCGCTCATTGCCAGCGCCTGCGCGGGCGATGCCACGGGACGTTGAAGTGTGCCGGAATTACTGTCTTTACCATTCGACGCAACATAAATCGTTTTTGCCTGCGCGCTGGCAGATAGATAAAAGAAAAATGCGATGAATGCCCAGAAAAGAAGTAAGAGTTTGCGCAGGTTCACAAAAGCCAGAGACCAAGTCTTCGGGAGGGGTGTATCGATTGTCTGGGTTGCGGGTAACATCTGATTTAATGCCAGTACAGCCAGGTAACGTTTAGATATTTCTATTTTTTAATTTCAACCGATAAAAGTCCGGGTCAAAACCTGCAACCCGGGCGCGCATCGCAAGGCGGCTCAGTTCACCGTTGCCAACATCCACGCGATGGATGTTGAATAGATTTGCGCCGCGCGTATTGCTTCCGCCATACGCCGACACGGCGGTGTAATAACCGGCTTGCCGGACGATTTCCAGCGCGTAATCGGAAATGTCATCGGGTTTCCCCCAGGGAAACGAGAAAGCGCGCGGTCGTTCATTGAGTTCGCAATTCAGCATTGCAAGTGAGCCGACAATTTCCCGTTCAATGCTCACTTTATCCGTTTTTCCCATATTCGTGTGATTGACGGTATGCGAACCGATTTCAAACCCCTCGCGTTCCATCTCACGTAAATCATCCCAAGTCAGTTTCGGGAACCGCAGCGGTTTTTCTGAAACTTCTTTTTCATCTCGCAAATCATGTAGAAAGTCGCGCTCGGTTCCCATATATCCAGTGGAAACGAAAAATGTTGCGGTAATTCCAGCTTTTTTCAACATCGGCGCCGCCAGCAGGTAATTGTCGCGATACCCATCATCGAAGGTTATGACCACAGCGCGACGACGAAACGCCTGTTTACTTTGCAAACGCTGGCACAGTTCGCGCAGGCTGATGCAGTCGTAATGTTGCTTTAAATAGTTGAGGTCTTCGCTGAATTGTTCCGGCGCGCGGGTCAACACATCGGCTTTACCGAGTCGATGATAATACAGCACCACGGCGCGTGAACGACCAAGTAACGCCAGACAATAATCGCGCAATTGCACATAGCCGCAATAGAGATAGATGAAAAAGAAAACTGCTTTAACCCAGGAACGCGCCCGTGCCGCAAATGATGGCGTTTCTCCAACAACTTCACCAGCAGTTTGCGGTTCTAAAATTTTTACTGAGCCTTCGTTCATTATTTTCGTATTAAAAACCCAGGCATTTACCAACGCGCAACCGAAACTTGATTCTCGATGCTGGTTGGCACAACCTCTCGATAAATTTCCAGCAATGACCGCAAACGGGCATCGGGCGAATGATGCTTGATGATGTGTTGTTGGGCATTTTCGGCAAGCTGCAAAGCCCATGCCCGCTCCGTCAACAGGGTTCGCATCGCCTGAGCCATCGCTTGCGTATCGCGCGCGTTTACCAGCCACGCCGTTTCATTATGCGTAGCGATTTCCGGTACGCCGCCGACCGCTGTCGCAATCGCAGGCACACGCGCCGCCATCGCTTCAAGTAAAACATTGGGCGAGCCTTCAGAATGTGAAGGCAAAACCAGCAAATCAGCCAGCGCGTAAAATGGCTTCACATCACTTATTTGCCCTGCAAATACCACACGCGCTTTGAGTCCCAGATTATTTGCCGTTTCTTCAAGTACAGGGCGTTCAGGACCATCACCGACAATCAACAATCTGGCTGATGTTTGCGCATCGAGTTCAAGCAACCGCGCAAAGGCGCGAATTAAATCAAGGTGTCCCTTTTCTTTCGATAATCGTCCGATGGCAATTACAACGGGTTGATTATCAGCGATGCCCAAACGGGTTTTTAAATTTTCTGTTTCCTGTTGATTGATATTCGTCAGATTTTCGACGTCAACCGCATTGTGCAAAATTCTAATGCTTGCAGATTTCGCGCCAATGGCTTCAAGGTGCTGCCCAAATGCCTGATTCATGGTGACGACGCGCGCCGCATTTCTAATCGAGATGCGATCCAGTTGATTGTAAAGCTGCATTTTGAAATCGGTCGCCGTGTAGCCGTGATGAAAGATCACCCAGGGAATATCGCGCCACAGTCCCGATGCGTTCACTAAAAAATGCGATTTGACGTTGTGCGTTTGAATGACCTCGGGCTGCAATTGGTTGACCAGCTTTTTCACATCACCAATGATGCGGGTGTCGAAACGAAACCGTTCTTCGATGATTTCGATGGGAATGGATTTCTCTTGAGCGCAGGCGATGAATTCATTCGATGAGTTTGCAGAACCGGCTCTTTGAAAGGTCGCAAGCGTGGTTTCAATGCGCGGCAAATTATCAAACGCATGACAGCGGGCGTTCTCGCAAAATGCCAGAAGATTTTTTGCAGGTCCGGTGATCGAACCCGCTTCGATGATTGCCAGTAACTTCATGAAATGTTTGGTTCCTTGAAAACCGCTTTCACCCGATAAAAGCCGTTCAACAATGATTTCTAAGATGTCAGCGTGACACCGGTGCTTTCAAAAGACCAGCGATTGGCTTGCGATAGCTTCGCATAAGCGTTCAATAAAACGCTACCGATTGCCGACCAGTCATAACCTTTATGCACGAGCGTCTGCGCGGCTTGGCTTAATTTATTCTGCAATTCCCGATTAATAAGAACCTGTGATATGTGCTGCGCTAAACTCGCTTGGCTATCGGCAAGTAAAATATTTTCGCCATCGCACACCGCTATGCCTTCGGCTCCAAGTCGCGTCGAAATGACCGGCACCCCCGCAGCCATTGATTCAAGAATTTTTAAACGCGAACCGCCGCCAACTCTTAAAGGCACAACCGAGGCAAAGGCTTCGGCGTAAAAAGGGCGCACGTCATCAACAGTGCCGGTGACTTCGATGCCGGGTAAATTCGCCAACTCCTGCACCACTTTTGCGGGATTGCGACCAACGATAGTGAAAATCATTTCAGGGTGTTTCTGGTAAACCTCCGACCAGATTTCATTCGCGAAATAGAGCGCCGCATCAATGTTGGCGTGATAATCCATCGAACCGACGAATAACAAACGTGGGCGTCCGTTGATTGCCGAACGATTTTTTAAAGAATTATCCGATAGGCTATTTAGCCAATGTTCATAGGCTTTTTGACAGGCTTGCGGGGAATAATGCCGCGCATCGACGCCATTATCGGCAACCGAAATTTGCGCCTTCGGGTTCATCTCAAGTAGTCGCAAACGGTCGCGTTGGCTGACCGTAAAATGGGCATCACAATCGCGCAACACGCGGCGTTCAACCGCTTCCAGACGCCGCGCTGTCATTCGCGCATACATTTTTCGGGCAGGATTCGTAGCGTGTTCGCTGTAACGTTGCATCAATTCCGATTCGACATTATGCCAGTCGCAAATGATTGAGGGTTTTGAGCGCGCCCGGCGAATCGTCGGCAGATAAGCGGACAGTTGCACGCTTTCAATCTGCACGATGTGAAAATCTTCTTCATCGAGTAATCGCGCAAGGGTTTCGTGCATATCGTCTGTGGTGTAGTTGAGAATCGGCAAAGGGGTTTTGCCAACCGCGCCGCGCAAAATTTTACCGGCAGAATAACCGCCGGCTCGCGGCACTGTCACTACACGTTGGACACCCCATTCCTTGGTTTCATCTGTATCAACAGCGGTCTCTGAATCCTGATTCGGGAAAGAGAGAAAAACCACGCGCGCCGATTGTGACAGTTCACGCGTGAGATGAAAATTGCGCAGGTGCGCGCCGGTATTGGTCGGGACGCAAAGACGCGGCGCGAAATATAAAATTCTAAGCTGCGGTTCCCACTTACGCATGGTTTGCATCCTACGCTTTCATGACTTTTTTGCCCAGACGCGAATCACATTACCTTTCGGCAAGCTGTAGCTTTCGAGCAACTGGTAATTAACCGTCAATTGGTGAATGGCGTCAACGATGTCGCGTTGCCCGCTTGGCGCGCCGCCGCGAAACAGCATTTCGTTATTGGCAATCTGTTCAGGCGTAAACTGAAAATCGACAATAACCGCCGGTGGATGTTGCAAAAGTTCGGCGGCATCCTGTCTGGCGACATAATCGGGATTGACGTCAAAAAAATGGACACTCGCAAACGTGCTTGGACGACGATGCGAGAGGCTATAAAAAATCGGCAGATGCGGATAGACAAAAACCGGCTCGGTTTCGCTTGCATGAGTTTGCATCAACTGAGTGATGCGTTCGACGCGCTCTCTGGTTAAAGGTGACATTTGAATACCACGCAACTCAGGAAGCGTTGAAGCAACTGTCGCCTGTTCGACACTCGGTTCGATCCAGTGCGCCCAGTTATAAGGGCGTTCAAGTTTTTGCGCGACGGTGAACATGATCAGCAACGCGCATCCGGCGAGCAGTCCAAAACGCGCAAAACCTGTCAAGCGGCGCTTGTCGAGATGGGTGAGCGCCAAAGCGATTAAAAAAGGCAACGCCGGAATAATCATCGACACATAAACCGACCACGAAAAAGAGAGGGTCAGAATAATCGCCGCGCCGCAAAACACAAACGCGCCGAGGGGTAAATCCTGTTTGTTGAATTTCCCGCGAAAAAATCGTTGAGCGATATAAATCAACATGGCGAGGATGCCGATTTGACTGATGTACATCGGCAATTGTTCAACCAGTTTGGCAAAATAGGATTGCAGAGAAAGCGTCGTCAATTTCGCAATCATTATTCCCGCGCCCAATGATAAAAACGCGCCGGTGGTGATAACCAACAGCTGACGGTTGGTTGTGGGATTGGTCGCTTTGCCTCTGCTGCGATAAATCAAATAAGCACACCCTATAATGATTGCCAGAGCCAAAAATGCCGTGCGCCGCATATAAGGTTCTTCAAGCGTCATGGCAATCGGGCGAATCAGCAATTGCGCGAGTGAGCCTTTACTGGTGGGACCTTTAAGAAAAATCTGTTCGATGAACGGCGAAAAGGCATGATTTGCGGCAAGCCAACTGAAAACCATCCCGACCGGCAAGATGAAAGCGGCGGCGAATGCCGCGAGCTTTTTCGCCAACAACCGCCAGCCGGATTTATAGTCCGCGAAAATCAAAAACCCGGGAATTGCTGCCGTGATGCCAAGCCCCGAGGTCTGCTTTCCTAAAAATGCGAGTCCAGCAAAAAACCCGGCAACCATCAACCAACGGGTTTGGCGATGAGATTTGCTATAAGCGGCGCTTAAACTGAAAGCCGCTAGTGTCGGAAAAAAAACCGCTTCGTGATGCAATGAACTGAGGGTCTCGGAATAATCCGCGAGATAAAAAACCGCTCCGGCGATAACTCCTATGCAGGCGTATTTGACCGGGAAAAAGCGCGCCAGCCAGATGAATAAAACCACGAATAAAATCAAGCGTTCAAGGAGTCCGAAAATTTGCGGAACGATTAAATAATTGCCGAATAGTTTGATTTCAAGCGCCAGTCGCAGAGGATGCAGCGGCGGAATGAAGAGATAAAAATCACGATAAGGAATTTCGCCATTCAACATTCTCTGCGCGTGAAAAAAATGCCAGCCGTCATTGGTAATGCCAAGATATTTATTCCACCACAACAGAACAAAAGCCGTGACAAAAATGGTGATGCAAAGGCTGCCAATGATTAATGTTTTTTTATCAGGCAAAGCATTGGGAAAAATTTCCGGCTGAGCATTGTGGGTTTCGACTTTATGAAACGCTTCATTGCTGATGACCTGGGTATCGCGGTCAGGTAAACCTTTCCTGATGTTGAAACTGGAATCAGTGGAAGAATTTGTTTTAATCATATGGCGCTAACCAAGAATCGAGATGCACACCTGAGATGGCTTCAATAACCAATAAATGGTCAATCGAATAATTTTTCCATTCGTTGATAAACAAATCAGGAATCAGAACACAGTTACGAATTTAACTTGTCAGAAGGCTTTGGCTCACGTTTAATTTGCGGTGATTCAAACATGGCAAAATTTCTTTTCTGGTTTTCCATAGCAGCACTCCTTTACACCTTTGTCGGCTATCCACTCGCGGTGTGGATGCTTGCGCGCTTTCGCGGAAGACACGTTAGCAAACAACCGTTTACGCCACATCTTACAGTCATCATCGCCTGTTTGAATGAAGAAAAAAACATCGCCGCAAGAATTCACAATCTATTGCAAAGCGATTATCCGAAAACCCATTTGGAAATCATTGTGGTTTCGGATGGCTCAACCGACCGCACCGTTGAATGCGCAGAATCGTTCACCAGTCAAAGCGTGCGCCTGTTGCATTACCCGGAACGCAGGGGCAAACCGAGCGCCTTGAATCTCGGCGTACAACATGCCAGCGGCGACATCCTGGTGTTTGCCGATGCGCGACAAAGCTTTGAACCACAGGCGCTCAAAGAACTGGCTGCGAATTTTGCCGATGCCACCGTCGGCGCGGTTTCCGGTTCCTATGTAATAAGTAAACCCGGCGGTTCAACGGTGGTCGAAGGTGTCGGCTTTTATTGGCAATACGAAGCGTGGATTCGTCAAAACGAAGGCAGGTTCAATTCCATCATTGGCGCAACCGGGGCGATTTATGCGATTCGTAAAAAATTGTGGAAAGCCTTGCCGCCGGAAACTATCCTTGATGATGTCTATACGCCGATGCAAATCGCTTTAAGCGGCAGCCGCGTCATTTATGAACCCGCAGCCGCCGCGCACGACCGTGCTCCTCAATCTGCAAGGCGCGAGTTTTCCCGCAAAGCACGGACGCTGACAGGCAATTATCAACTCTGCCAGTTGATGCCAAGATTGTTATTTCCCAACAATCTGTTGTTATGGCAATTCTGGTCGCATAAATTGCTGCGCCTTGCCGCGCCCATCCTGATGATGATTTTGCTGATTGCCAATATCAGCATTTGCCTGCAAAACGCGGGTGATTTGGCGGCGCTTTTTTATAAAACTGCGCTGGCTTTCCAATCGGGGTTTTATCTGAGTGTGTTGTTTGGTTGGCTTCTGGCTAAACGTAAAATCAGGGTAAAAATTTTTAATGTCGTCTATGTTTTTTCAGTGATGAACGCCGCGGCGATTGTCGGCTTATTCTACTTTATTTTCGGCAAACGCAATGTCTGGGTGCGCGGTGAATAATCACAGAAAGTTACAAAATGAGCAGCACATACGAATCATTTGAATTCACCGACAACACCGAACTCGAAGCGAGTAAAAGTGAAACGCGGTCTGAAGCGGCGGCGAAAACCAAACCGTCGGTGTTTGTGCTGGGCGTATCGGTATTGACGCTGTTTTTCGTGACGCAGTTGATGCAGCTTTTTCCCAAATTGAATGGTTTGCCGCTGGTTAAAATCATCGTCGCTCTGGTTGCCATCATTTTTGTTACCACCCCGCATCTGATTGCCAATCGCTGGCGTTTAGGTGACATCCCCCAATTTAAATATCTGCTTGGCATTCTGCTTCTTGGCGTTTTAACCCTGCCGTTCTCTTACTGGCGCGGCGGCAGCGTTAATTTTCTGATGGAAACCTTTGTCAAAAATGTGGTGTTCGCTTACCTGTTGGTGCAGGGCGCAAAAGACAATCGCTCATCGCGAATGATTGCCGGGGCGTTGGTTTTGGGTTGTTCGCTGATCGTGCTGGCGATTATGACCGGCTTTGGTCCCGAAGTTTCGATTTATGAAGCCGAACAACGAATGATGGTGGGCGGCACTTATGATGTAAACGATCTGGCGCTCTTGTTTGTCGTCACCCTGCCTTTCGCTTTTTTCCTGATGAAAGAAGCAAGTTTCAAATCTCGCCTCCTGCTCTTTTGCGCTATCGGCTTGATGCTTTTAGGAATGGTGAAGACGGCTTCGCGCGGCGGCTTTTTAGGTTTGGTGGTCATCAGCCTGTTCATTTTCGTTCGCTCATCAAGTGAAGCGCGAAAATATGTGTTAATCGGGCTGCTCGTTTGCGCGACGCTTTTCGTGGTGGCTGCGCCGGCTTCGTTCTGGAATCGTATCAATACGATTTTTGCGTTGGAGCAGGACTACAATATGCAGGATGGGCATGGGCGAAAAAGCGTCTGGCAAAACGGCATAAAAATGCTCATCACTCATCCGCTGACCGGCGTAGGCATCGGCTCGTTTAACGAAGCGCATCGGGTTTTATCCGACGGTCACATTTATATCTCGCCGCACAACTCGTTCATTCAAGTCATGGCGGAACTCGGTGTCGGCGGCATCCTCTGTTTTCTGGCAATCATCATCACGGCAATTTTGGGTGCGCGCAGGGCGCGACGCCTGGCGCGTGACGCAACCGAAGCCCAGGAATTGTGGTGGCTGGCTTCGGCAATCGAAGTCAGTATTGTCGGCTTCATGGTTTCCGGGGCGCTGTTATCGCACGCCTATTCGCCGATATTCTGTTTTCTGGCTGCCATCTCCGCTTCGCTGACGGCTCGTTATAAAATTTTCGCGAACCCCACTACCGCAGATGAAGAAAGTGAATACGCCTGGAATTCACAATCCGTCGAGTAATCTTTGCAGGCGCGTGAACCGGCGCTGCGCTATAATCGACGTGCTTGATGAAATCTGCAAAACGAAAATCCCCGTCAGGTAAACACCCCGAAATCACTCACGCGCGGCGCGTGGCTTTTGAAATTCTCAATCGTGTCGCTTCCGAAAACGCTTACGCATCGGTGTTGCTGGCATCCCTCAACCAACTTTCGCGTGAAGATCAGGCGCTAACCCAGGAACTGGTGCTCGGCGTGTTGCGCCAACAAAAAACCCTCGATTATTTCATCAAAAAATATGCCGGACGAAAAATTGCAAAGTTGGATTTAGCGGTATTGCTGGCGCTTCGCCTGGGGCTTTATCAACTGCGTTTCCTGACCCGCATTCCGCCATCGGCGGCGGTCAATGAATCAGTGAAACTCGTAAAATTTGCCCGCAAATCAAGCGCCGCGCCGTTTGTGAATGCAACGCTTCGCAACGCTGCGAGGCATCTCGAAGACCAACCGGGCGAAGGCATAAACGACGCGCTCGAAAAATTGGCGATAGCCGTTTCGCACCCGCGCTGGATGCTCGAACGCTGGATAAAAACCTTTGGCGAAACTGAAGCCACAGAACTTGCGCGAGCCAATAATCAAACGCCTTTGCTCGCTTTTCGCGTCAATACCCTGAAAGCACAGGTTGATGAAGTGCTGGACGAATTGACCAAAGCCGGTGTGCAAATCGCGCCTTCTAAAATTGCTCGTCAGGCTTTCGTAGTCGAACAGGGTTCAATAGCGAGCCTCACACGCGCCCTTGAAGCCGGGCGGATTTATATTCAAGACGAAGCCTCGCAACTCATCGCGCGATTACTCGATGTCAAACCCGCACAGCGCATTCTCGATATGTGCGCCGCGCCGGGTTCTAAAACCTCGCTGCTTGCCGCGCTCACCGATAATCAAGCGGAAATCCTTGCCGCCGATTTATATTCCCATCGTTTGAAAACCTTGATGACCACCTGCAACCGGTTGGGGGTGACTTCGGTTGACGCCGTCGCTTGCGATGCCACCCTAGGATTGCCCTTCGTTGAAAGCGCAAAATCATTTGACCGGGTTTTACTTGACGCGCCGTGTTCGGGAACCGGAACGCTCAGGCGCAATCCTGAAATCAAATGGCGACTGGTGGTGAATGACCTCAAGCGGCTCGCAACTTTGCAAGCGATATTACTCGACCGCGCCGCAAGTGTCGTCGCAGCAGGCGGCAAACTGGTCTATTCGACCTGTTCAATCGAACGCCAAGAGAACGAAGCGGTTGTACAGAATTTTCTGCAAATGAATTCAGGGTTTCGATTGCTTGCGCCGAACGCGCCGGATGTTTGCATCACCCGCGAAGGATTTGTTAGAACCTTTCCGCATCTTCACGCCACCGATGGTTTTTTTGCCGCCGTGATGGAGCGTATCAATTAATCATCCTGGCATTGTTTTGGAGGTGATTTCCTTGAAATACAAAATGTCTTGCCTGTCGTTGATTTTTATTTTTGTCGTTGCTACATCAACCCATACGACCAAACCCGCAAGCGATAATTCGCAAACGAACAAGCAGCCAATTACGCAAATCGTGATGCTTGGAACCGGCACACCCAATGCCGACCCCGAACGTTCGGGACCAAGCGTGGCGATTGTCGTCAATGACACGCCTTACATTGTTGATTGCGGACCCGGCGTGGTGCGTCGCGCCGCCGCCGCTTATCAAAAAGGCGTGACCGGATTGAAAGTCGATAAACTCAAAACCGCGTTCGTGACCCACTTGCATTCTGACCATACGTTGGGTTTTGCCGATTTAATCTTCACGCCGTGGACACTGGAACGTCAGGAGCCATTAAAAGTTTTCGGGCCACGCGGCATCAAAACCATGTCTCATCATTTGTTGCAGGCTTATCGAGAAGATATTGAAATCCGCACCAAAGGGTTGGAACCCTCAAACAAAACCGGCTATCGGGTGATTGCCGAAGACCTCAAACCCGGCATGATTTATCAGGATAAAAATGTCCGCGTGAAAGCCTTTCGCGTGCCGCATGGCTCGTGGCGCGAGGCGTTCGGCTTTCGGTTTGAAACGCCCGACAAAACCATTGTTATCTCAGGTGATGCAACGCCCGCAAAAAGTGTGATTGACAATTGCGATGGTTGCGATGTGTTGATTCACGAGGTCTATTCAACCGCAGGGTTTGCGCGCCGTCCTCCCGAATGGCAAAAATATCATGCGAATTTTCATACCTCTTCACGCCAACTCGCTGATCTCGCCACGCAAACCAAACCCGGTTTGTTGATTTTGTATCATCAACTGTTCTGGGGAACCAGCGAAGCAGATTTGGTAAAAGAGGTGCAGCAATTTTATTCGGGCAAAGTGGTCTCAGCCCGCGATTTGGATATTTACTGAAATTCAAATTTTTATGAACTCAGTTACTCTCGAACAAGTGAAGCAGGCGCGCGCGCGCATCGCCGAATGGGTGCGGCGCACGCCGACCGAGTATTCGCGATGGCTTACGAAAGAACTCAGCCGCGAAATATTTTTAAAGCTGGAATGCTTTCAGCAGACCGGCTCTTTCAAATTGCGCGGCGCGATGGCGAAACTCACGGCGCTCAGCGATGAAGAAAAAGCGCGCGGCGTGTTGACGGTTTCAGCGGGCAATCACGGATTGGCGGTCGCGCGCGGCGCTGAGGTTTTGAAAATCGATGCAACTATCGTGGTGCCAAAGTCCGCATCGCGCGCCAAAGTCGAAGCCATTCGTCGCTTCCCCGTCACCCTCATCGAACGTGGCGCAAATTATGACGAAGCCGAGCGCGCCGCGCGTGAAATGGAACGCGAAAGCGGCAAAACTTTTGTCTCGCCTTATAATGACCTCGAAGTGATTGCCGGACAGGGAACCATCGCGCTTGAAATTTTGGAAGACGCGCCGCACCTTGACGCGATGGTCATTCCGGTTGGCGGCGGCGGACTCATTGCCGGCATCGCGCTTGCCGCAAAAGCCTTGAATCCGCAAATCAAAATTTATGGCGCGGAACCCGCTACAACGCCGACGATGATGGAAGCTTTGAAAGCCGGGCAGATTATTGAAGTCATCGAAGACGACACCATTGCCGATGGGCTTGCGGGAAACATCGAACCCGGTTCGATTACGTTTCCGATTGTGCAGCGCTTCGTCGATGACATGATTACTGTCAGTGAAGCGGAAATTGGTGAGGCGCTTTACCGATTTGCGCGCGAAGAGCATGTGATGATTGAAGGGTCTGCGGCGGTGAGTCTGGCGGCGTTGCATTCGCCGAAACTCACAGGTCAATCGCTAGCGGCGATTATTTCGGGACGCAATATCAGCCTGGATGTTTTTATGCGAGCGATTGCGTCAAAGCTTTAAAGAAGCGGCTTTGATTCATTACGCGACGTTTCGGAACTTGCGCCTGGTGCCGGTGAAAAAGACATAAATCGGGTCTTCGACTTCTCGCAGTTTTACCGCCGTCCACACAAAACTTTCATCTCTGTCATGGGTGATGACTTCGCCTGCGGCGGCAAAGCCATCGGCATCGGTTTCGGCAATCGCCAGGGCTACCCATTCATTGACATACCGGTTTTTGATTTCTTTGATTGAGAGTACGGGATTT
This sequence comes from Acidobacteriota bacterium, assembly GCA_040754075.1. Taxonomy (NCBI): domain Bacteria; kingdom Pseudomonadati; phylum Acidobacteriota; species Acidobacteriota bacterium. The sequence continues at coordinate 176,583 of JBFMDH010000003.1, read as the reverse complement.
TCTTTTCCAAACATTTTGCATCTACCTCACAACTTCTGAGGGCTTTCAGCACAAATTCAAAAGGTTGAATCGGTGCGCCTAAGGGCAAACCTGCTTGATTGATTGCGGGGCTTTGGTGAATTCAGTGAATTGATGAAGGGGACAACATCTGTGGTTATTCTAAATCACGCATCGCGGATTTTGTATACTTTTAATCAATGAAAGGCGATGGGTTGAATTGGTCTATCAAGTTAGGTGAATGACCAAACTCGATAGACCAATTGTATTCATCGACCAAACGCTTGTTTTAGATGTCGAGGTTTTTAACCTCAAGCGCGTTATCTTCGATAAACCGACGACGCGGTTCAACGGCATCGCCCATCAACACGGTAAACATTTCATCGGTTTCAACGGCATCGTTGATTTGCACATTGAGCAGCGTGCGTTTGTCTGGATTGAGCGTGGTTTCCCAGAGTTGTTCGGGGTTCATTTCGCCCAGACCTTTATAACGTTGGATGGTCAAATCTTTTTTCGCCGCGCCCATAATGTGTTCCAACAGCGCATCGCGTGATTCAACCGTCGCGCTGTTGCCGTTATCGGCAATCTCGAATGGCGGCGCGCTCAGTTCCCGCAGGTCGCCATACAGTTGAATGGCTTTTTGAAATTCGACGTGGGTTGCGAGTTCCCAATCAATCATCAAGCGATTGCTGCTGCGCGAACGAACCACGGCGATTTCGTAAATGCTATGCTCTTCGTCCTGTTCAAGCAGGGTTTCGTATCCGGCTTTCTCCAACGCTGATGACACTTTTTGCAAAAGGCTCTCTTTAGCGAAGACCTCGTGCAATTTCATCCCTTCCCGGGAAGCCAGTACGCCTTTCACCCCGGCAAAAGCATCAATGATGGTTTCGACCAGTTTGCGGTCGTGCAGACGATGTTCCAGCTTTTCAACATAGGTGCTGAGTTCGGAAAGTTTTTCAAGCACCTTGCGAAGTTCCGCGCCTTTATATTGCGTACCGGCGTTTTTCACGGTGACCGTCACATTTTCAGTTGCTTTACGCAGCAGAAATTTCGACAGCTCTTTTTCATCGCGCATATATTGTTCGCTGCGACCTTTTTTGACTTTGAAGAGGGGCGGTTGCGCAATATACACATGTCCCTGTTCGATGAGTTGCGGCATCTGGCGATAGAAAAACGTCAGCAGCAAGGTACGAATGTGCGAACCGTCAACGTCGGCGTCGCACATAAGAATCAATTTGTGATAGCGCAACCGGGTCGGGTCAAAATCGTTTTTGCCGATGCCGGTGCCGAGCGCCGAAATCATCGCGGAGATTTCCGAATGCGACAGCATCTTGTCGTAGCGGGCTTTTTCAACATTCAGAATTTTTCCTTTGAGCGGCAAAATCGCCTGCGTGCGGCGGTCACGACCTTGCTTTGCACTGTTATGAACGAACAGGCCACTGGCAAGCGCAAAGTTGTGGGTGTTGGGTACTTCAATGTCATAAACATCCATGCGTTCGGTTAATCTCTCGATTTTGACAATACGATGATTGTAGTTGGCAATGGCTTCGTATGCTTTAGCCGTGTCGCCATTAAAGTAACGTTTGCAAAACGTATCGAATCGAAGTAGGGATTTGTCTTGGGTTGCAATACGCAAATTCCGATAAGCCTCAAGGTCAAGGTTCCCGTTCTCCAATTCAATCTGTTTCAACGCGCCAATGGTTTTTCGATAATCGGTTTGGTGCAAGGCATTTTTGCGTTTATTTCTAAACTCTTCCGTCCATTGCTCTGAAGTTTTTTGGCGTCTCCATTCAACCAAATCTTGATTCTGCCATTGCTGCTTGGCTTGCTGAGAAAACGTGTCGCGCACTTCAGGATGATTTGCAAAAAACGCGCGGACCCGCTCGGATGGTGCGTGACGATGCTCATCTTTCGCCCAGTATTCAATTTGTGCCTGATTCAATTGTTGAGCATTCATTTGACGGTAGGCTTCATTTGAGGCGTAAAATTTCAGCCATTTCTCAGCCATATAGGTTTTGTATTCAGGGTTATCCCATTGCGCTTTTGCCTGTTGAGATAATATTGGGCGTGTCTCTGTCTGCTTCATGCGCGCACTCATCTTTGAGCGAAATTCTGCGCTTTGACGGGTTTTACGACTCCTCTCAAGAGATTCGGGACGGCGCAGCCCCCGCTCAATATTCTCATGATGCAATTTAATATGTTCATCAGGTGACAAACGGCGAATGTTTGTCGGATTGTTGTTCAATTTATTGAAATCAACATGGTGACGGTGATCGCCAGGCACAAATTCATAAATGTCATTCAACAAATTCCAGGCATCTGCGAGTATATGCGCATAAATCCAACTGTTATCAGCCGGATTCCACACCATCTCATAACCATCCAAAGCCGCTCGGCATTCGCCTTTGACAGATAACCTGCGATGGAAAGGCATTAGCGAATCATCAGCAGTCAACAATTCCGCAGGTTTGAAACTGCTATCACGAAGCATGAACGGATGATCAGGTGTACAAACTAGTTTTTCGCCATTGTCCAAAGTAATCTGAATTACTTCGGTATCTTTTTTAGTCAAACGCGCATTTATGATTTTCTCTACACCGATGCGCCCACCGGGACGCATCGTGTAACAAAAATGTTCTTTGCCGGCTTCCTGTTCTTCAATTAATTTTTTGAAGCTTATGGCGCGTCCTTCGGCTAACTGGATCAATGTATCACCAGACCAGCACCCGCCTGCACTATCGCCTTCGACGATGAACAACTCGCACAATGTCGGGTCTTTTTCGGAACAATCGGCGAGTTTTCCGGGAAGCGAGGTTGAATCCAAAGCGCCTTTCCGGCGCACCAAATCGCGCGCTTTGCGGGCGGCTTCGCGGGCGCGGGCGGCGTCCAAAGCTTTTGAAATAATTCGCTTGGCAACCGCCGGGTTTTCTTCAAAATATTGACCGAGGTTTTCGTTGACAAACGATTGCACCTGCCCTTTGACGTCGGAATTCAATTTGCCTTTGGTTTGTCCTTCAAATTGCGGTTGCGGCAATTTGACGCTGACCACGGCAACCAACCCTTCGCGCACATCTTCGGGCGCAAGTTTTTCGTCGTCCTTCTTGAATAGCCCCGCCGATTTCGCATAGCTGTTGATGGTGCTCGTAAGCGCCGCGCGAAAACCGGAAAGGTGGGTGCCGCCATCCACGGTGTTGATGTTATTGGCGAAGGTGTGGACGATTTCGTTGTAGCTGTCGTTGTATTGAATGGCAATGTCAATCGAAACCGGGTCATCGTTTGTGCCTTCTTTGCTGAAGGCAATCGGCTGATTGTGTAGTACGTTTTTGTTTTTATTCAGGTGTTTGACGAATTCCGCGATGCCGCCTTTGTAATAAAATTCGTGAGCTTTTTCGCTGCGTTCATCGGTGATGGTGATGCGAATGCCGGAATTCAGGAAGGCTTTTTCGCGCAGGCGTTGCGACAAGGTATCGAAATTAAATTCGGTGGTGTCGAAAATTTCCGCATCGGGTTTAAAGGTAATTTTGGTGCCGCGTTTGCGGGTTTTACCGGTCAATTTCAATTTGTATTGCGGGATGCCGCGCACATATTCCTGTTCATAGGTATTGCCTTCGCGCCAGATTTCCACGCGCAGCCATTCAGACAAAAAGTTCACTACAGAGACACCGACGCCGTGCAATCCACCGGACACCTTATAAGCATTTGAATCGAACTTGCCGCCGGCGTGCAATATGGTTAAGACCACTTGTGCAGCGGAAACTTTTTCTTTCGGGTGAATATCAACCGGGATGCCACGCCCGTTGTCAACGACGGTGATGGAATTGTCTATGTGAATCGTGACATCGACGCGGTCGCAATAACCCGCGAGGGCTTCGTCAACCGAGTTGTCCACCACTTCGTAGACGAGGTGGTGAAGACCCATATCACCGGTCGAGCCAATGTACATGGCTGGACGTTTGCGAACGGCATCTCTGCCCTCTAAAACGGTAATGGATTCGGCACCGTATGCTTGCGTATTTGTACTCACTGATCTCCTCTTTTTAACTAACGGTTTTGGTAAATGTTTTTTACCACGCGCATTTTTTGCTCGTGTTTGCAAATATGCGACTTTTTGTTTCTTTGAAGGTTTCTTTTTTTCAACGACCTTTTTTACAACTTTTTTAGCGACCGTCTGCACCGCGGCAGACCGCTTCTTCTTCAATCGAGTTTTTAATTTCATGAAGCCCGTTCCTGTCCGTTATGTGTTTTTGAGGTTGGCGAACTCCTGTAGTCATTCGACATTCAAGGGTTCGTTTTCTTCATCAACGAACATTTCACGTACTGCTCGCTCTAGCTCATCATCGGGTTGGGTGGCGCTTTGATGGGACTGGGAGCGAGAGACGCTGGGTCGTTCACTCATTGCCTGACCTTGTTGGACATAGAAGACAGCGGCGCGGTCGCGGTAACGATTGGCAATGGCTCTTCGCGAGGTGCTGATGAAGGTTTGTGAGCGTCCTTCGAGCGTTGAAAGTAGCGCCTCAATCCGCGTTCTGTCGAGTTCTGCATCAACGTCATCAATGAGTAAAACGGGGCTTTCTTCGTAAGCAAAATTGTAGATGGAAACTTGCGCTAAATCAAGCAAAAGTAAGGCACTTCGCTGCTGTCCGGCGCTGCCGAAACGCGCCACTTCACGACCATCTGCAAGAATTTCCAAATCGTCACGATGGGGACCAATCAAGGCGTGCCCGGAAGCGATTTCGGCAGGCAAGCGAATTGCCAATCGCTCGGCAAACAGGTGCGCGAAATTGCTTAAATCACCCTTGTCTTCAAGTTGGGATTTGTAGCGCACACTCACTCGTTCAGCGCCAAAAATATCTCGACCATAATCATTTTCGGCTAAGACTTGATTCAACTGCTCGATGTATTTGACCCGCGCCTGATGAACCTCTGTGCCGACTTCAATCAGTTGATCATTCCAGGCTTCGATTTGCGAATGGAACGATTCGTGATGACGGCTTTCACTGGCATCGGCAAGCAGACGATTTTTCTGTTTGAGGATGTGATTGTAACGCGCCAGGGTATTCAGATAAGCGGGCGTCAGGGTGGCAATGCCTCGGTCAATATAGCGCCGGCGTTCGGTCGGGTCGCGTCGGATGACATCGAGTTCTTCCAGTGAAAAAACGAATACATCAAGATTGCCGAGATAACGCATCACGGCTTCGCGTTTGCCGTTTACGTAAAGTTCTTTCGCTGATGGCGCGAGCAGCAGTTGAATCTGTTTGGTAAGCGAGCCGTGCCTGACTTCGCCGCGCAAAACCGCTTGCGCGGCATTGAAATTAATGGCGTCGCGCACCTGCGAGGTGCGAAACGATTTGGTCATGCCTAAAACATAAATCGCTTCCAGCCAATTGGTCTTTCCCTGAGCATTGTCGCCATAAAAAATGTTCAGTCCCGCACCGGGTTCGACGAAGCCGCTGAGGTTACGAAATCCATTGGCTTCTATGCGCGTCACTTGCATTTTTGCATGTTAGCACAGGAGCAGTTACCGGTTACCGCTTGCAGAGTAGTTTTTATGATATTTTTCGTGCGAATTTTAACTGCCTGGCGGATTGCGCGGTTCCTGACGACGCAAAATGATTAACGTCCACAAGGTGATCAAACCGAGAAGGATGCTTAGTAACACCAGTCCATCAATGCCTGCCCAACTGGCAAATTTGCCGCCCGCAAGCGTGCCGATTAATTGCCCGACACCGAGAAAGACCGAATACAATCCCATAATTGAACCGCGATCCTCGGTTTTGGATTCCGTTACGTCGGCAAGATAAATCAATGCGGCGGGCGTGAAGGCGCTCAGCACAACGACGCTCACCAGCAAACTGCCAAGCAGCGGATAATGAAATGGGCTATCGAATGAGCCGAGGTGATTCAAGGCATAGACCGAAAGCACCGTAGCGAACAGGCCGCCGGTCGCCAGCAACATGATGCTGGTGCGCCGGCGACTGCCCATGTAAAAACTCCAGCCGAGAACGCCCGCCGAAAACACTACAGCGAGAATTGCAAAGCCGTTGCCGAATCGTTCGGGGGAGACATTGCCGGTCAGTAATTGCCCCGCGAAATGGTCTTTGCCGGTCATCAGTCCGTTCGCCGTATTGAGCCACGCGCCGATGATGGAATTGATGCCAAGCCACGCCGGAACGAATTTCCAGACCTGCGGCGCGCGCACCGCATCCACCAGGCGATGCCAACTGTGGTCATCGACAGTCGAGTGTTTGGCGGTGGTTTGTACTTCGCCAACGCCGCGCCAGAAGATAAGCAGACTAATCAGATAAATCACCGCATTGAGGGCAAACGCCGGACTGATGAGATGAATGCCGAAAATGATTTGTGGGGAACCGAAAAACTTCCAGAGATACCCGGCAGCGACTGCGCCAATGGCAATCCCGCCAACTAAAGTGATTTCAAAAAGCCCCATCACCCGGGCGCGAAGTTTCGGTCTGCCAACTGTCGCTTCGGAAATGTAGCCGAGGGTTGACGGCACTGAACTCGCCGTCGATAACCCTTCAAGGAGTCGCGTGAATACCAGTAACCAGATGGCTGTGGTCAGTGAGGTAATTTGTACAGCGATGGCTCCGAGAATGGGTCCAAGCATAATGAAGAGTTTGCGCCCGTGACGGTCACTCATCGCGCCCAGCAAAGGTGAACCGAGAAGTTCGGGAATAAAAAATGCCGCAATAATAAATCCCCTCGCCGTGTAAGAAATGGGAAAATAATTGCGGTCGATTTCCGCTAAGTAATATTGCAGCATCTGCCCCATAGTTTGCGATGACAGACGTAAAACCAGTGTGCCGAGTACCACGGCAATCAACGAACGCACCAGATAACGCGGCAGTTTGCTGAAATCCGTAGTGTCGTGAACCTCCGGCGCATAAGCAACCATTTCGCGGGAATTTTTTCGGGAGGTGTGCAACGGCGTATCCATCAACCTTGATTCTCGGCAGAACGTAGTGAGCTATTTCAAAACTAACAAACCGACTGGCGGGGTGTCCAGAAATAAGCAGTCTGGAGTCGCGAGTCTGGAGTCTAAAGTCTAAGCAAGAAAGTATGAACGCTAAACGATGAAGGATGAATTGAGTAGCTATTTGCCAAGTTCAGCATTCAGCGTTCTTCTTCTGACTCCAGACTCGCGACTCGCGACTCCAGACTTTTAATTTTCGATATACACTTTCTTCATCTTCACAGGCGCGATGGGGCGGTCACCATTCACGGGAGCCGAAACGATTTTATCTACCACATCCATACCGGAAACCACCTGCCCGAAAATCGTGTAGTTGGGTGGTAAGGATTGAAATGGGCGCGATTGATGCATGATGAAAAACTGGCTGGTTGCGGTTTGTGGCAAACCTTTGTTAGCCATTGCCACCACGCCTCGCGAATAACCGCCTTTTTGATAGAGCGGCGAATTCAATTTGATTTCATTGGGCAAATCTTTACCGTTCCAGGTTTGACCACCGGTGCCATTGCCTTGCGGGTCGCCGCCCTGAATCATGAAGCCTTTAATGACGCGATGGAAAATCAAACCATTATAAAAATTCTTTTCGGCAAGCTTGATGAAATTCTCTGTGGTTTTCGGCGCGTCCGATTCAAACAACTCGAATTTAATGATTCCAGCATCGGTTTCCAAAACCGCAATGTGGTTTTTACCTTTCGGCGCGGGCGCAGGTTGCGCCTGATTGCTGTTGGCTTGATTACTACTTGGTTGATTGGTGTTTTGCGGCTGAGTGCAAGCGCCAAGCAACAACAGACCGGCGAGCAAAAAAATAAGTGCGATGGATTTTCTGTTAAGCAATTTTCTGATTCCTCCAAATGAACGAGCGGCTAAATGAAACGCTCGCGCCTCACTTAGCCGCTCATTGAATTTTCAATCGTCAAACCATGTGCCTTGCGGCATTGACCGTGTTCCGAATTTAAATTGAATTAATCGCTCTTCTTGGTAGCCATTTTCTTTTCATAAGTGGCTTTGCAACCGGCGCAGCAGAGGTACACTTTTCTGCCGTGGTCTTCGACCCAGAATTCTTTACTGGTAATTGCTTCTTTGGAAATCGGACAAAGGGCGTTGGTCTTTATCGCTTCCTTGTCTTCTTTGGACATCTTGGCGACAAATTTTTCCGGGTCTTTTTTGAATTCATCCAAACAACCCTGACAGCAAACATAAACATATTGCCCGTTGTATTCGGTGCGATATTGCGGGTTGACTTTACCGCCGCTTACCGGACATTCCTTGTTGGTAACAGCCATCGTTTCTTCTTTTTTATCATCCGTCAACGCCGCAAAGGCGGCGAGTGAAAATACGCTTATAAGAAATAGAGCTACGATACTTTTACGCATGTTTGAATTCTTCTCCTTGTACTGAAATTCATTGTGGGCTTTCGTGTCAGCCGCAAAGATTCTACCTGAGCCTTGGGCATTTGCCCAATCGGAAATTATCAATAAATCATCAGCGATGACGCCCTGTTTTCGTTAGCTGAGTTGAGTTGATGCCGCAAGGCGACATTCAGGTTGTGTGGCTCAATGAATATAAATTTCAATCGCGCGATTTTGTTGTTGCGGGTCATAAATGACCGAAACAAAATCGCCTTCATCCAACTCGGCAGCCGTTAAAGGTTCGCCTGGGTCTTCATCTTCCGAGAGCAGACCTAAGAAGTTGGTATCACTTGAACGCCGCACACCATTGCCTACGAGATCGTTTTCGCGGGCAAAAATCACCACCGTCGAGGTCTCTTTCAACGGGCGAATGGTGATTTGTAACCAACCTTTGGTAGCGATAGTTTTTTTCACCACTTCCCCGCGCACTGCATACAATTGTTTCGCTGACGGCGAAGTCGCGGTTGGTGTTGTCGGGGTTGTCGCTTGTCGATGAATGGCTTGCGCAGGCAGAAAAGCCAACAGGATTGCCAGTAAACAGTTTGCCTGTATTGCAAAAATCCGCATAAGAGTTAAACAACTCGCTTTAGTGATTTCCAAAACTGTGGGAGAGAAAGAAGCTCTTTGCTATGCTACTCTTGTCAACATCGGGCTTCAAGCAATATTACTGCTAGCTTGCAACTGATTTCGTCAGTGTGTTAGACATTGAGTGTATAAAATTTCTTTAATTTATTTAGCCTGATATGAAAACTGAGAGGATAATATGCGCGGTAAAATCGCTATCTTTATTGATGGGAATAATCTATTTCACGCCGCCAGAGCCGTGGGAGTCGAAATCGATTACGCGAAGCTTTTAAATTTTTTAAGAGGTGGTTCAGACCTTCTCCGAGCATTCTTTTATACGGGCGTAGATGAACGAGCAGAACGCCAACAAGGTTTTTTGTTATGGATGCGCCGCAACGGTTATCGCGTCGTTGAAAAAGAACTCAAGACATATGCTGATGGCACCAAAAAAGCCAACCTCGATGTTGAAATCGCCGTCGATATGCTCTCGCTTGCCGATAAATACGACACTGCCGTGTTGGTTTCCGGCGATGAAGATTTTGCCTATGCCATCAATGCTGTTGCTTACAAAGGCGTGCGCGTAGAACTTGCGGGGTTTCGCACCAACACCAGTCCGCGACTTATTGACGTTGCCGATCAGTTCATTGAACTCGATGCTCATGTTGACCAGATAACCAAAACCGAGCGTCATTATTATCACGGTCAACACAGTCAGCCATTGCAGCAACCCGGACAAAGCGGGCAACTGTATCCGCCGACCGGCAACAGTGGGCAACTGTATCCAAGTCCACTCGGCAACGGGCATCCGCAACCGCCGATTACCCAGCCGCTCTCGTCGGAACCGTTCCTGCGATTGAATGCCGAGGCGCGTTCCGTGCGGGTGGTTGAAGAGACCGAAAATATGCGCGTGGTCGAAGAGACTCAGGAGGTGCGGGTGGTTGAAGACGGACGCGAAATCACCATCGTCGAACAATCGCGCGAGATTGATTTCGTTGAAGACACGGTTCCCGATTTTGGTATGAACCGCCTAGAATCGCCGCTCAGTCGAGTCACCGACGAAAATTGATTTTGGGTTATGGCGCGGCAAATCAAAATTGCTATACAGGGGCGTGACGATTTCTGGGCACGCGCCTTTCACGTCGAATGGGAAGACCAGTTTCCCGAAAGAAAATTGCTGAAAGCCAGCGACGGTCATTTCATCGCGCAGGAAGATTGGCTCGCTGACCTTGAGCAAGTTGCCGGGCAGACGTTTTGCAAAATCATTCGCGCGCCGGAAAATCCCAGGCGCAGAGCCTGGATCAATTCGTTGATTCCCAATCGCAATAAATATTAATCATTGAAATTCACCTTTGGAGGCAAACATGGCAGATGCAAAAAATGATGTGACCAGAAGAGACGCAATCAAAACCCTGGGCGGCGCAATCGTGACGCTGCCGGTTTTAGGTTCAACCGTGGCGGCACAGAACAAAACCGCGCACGACCATATGAATCATTCGGCGCAAATCAAAGCGGCTCCGCAAAAAGCTGCGCCACTAAAATTTTTCACCGCCGATGAAAACCGTCTGGTGGTGGAAATGAGCGAGCGCATCATTCCCGCAGATGACCACAGCCCGGGCGCGAAAGCCGCAGGAGTCGCCGCCTACATCGATTCGATTATTGACATTGCCAACGAGGAAACCAAAAAGCACTGGCGCGAAGGTATCGCTGCGGTCAATAAAATGAGTCGCGATAAATATGGCAAAGATTTCGCGGACGCCAGCGAAGCCCAACAGGTCGAACTGCTCACCGCCATCAGCAAAAACGAGTTCAAGCCGCAGACTCTCGAAGAGCGATTTTTCAAATCCATCAAAGACCGAACCATTGATGGCTATTACACCTCAAAGATTGGCATTCACGAAGAATTGAAATATCGCGGCAACACTTACCTGAAAGAATTTACCGGCTGCACCCATCCCGAACATCAGCAAGGTTCCTAGAAGGAGTTCATTTATGGTGACCATAGTTTTTCCTGACCGCGAAACCGAAAAACGGGCGTTGGCGTTTTTGCTTGGTCGTTTTTCGGGACGTGTACTTCGCACAGGTGAACATTTAGTTCCCGAAGCGGCATTGGAAGCGCTCGCGGATCAAAATATTGCATTTACGGTTAAAGGAAAAACCACCTATGAGCAGCAAATGGCGGCGATTCGAGGTACTGCTCCCGCTTCAGTTCAATGATGGGCGAGAAATTCCGGGAGACTGGCTTGCCGAAGCGGTTTTGGAAATTGTTGACCACTTTGGCGCAGCCAGTTATGAAACTCAAAAAGTCGAAGGCCATTGGCGGCATGGGGTATTCTCTATCGTGATAATTTAGTTCGTATCATAGTTGATGTTCCTGATTCAGTTAAGAATCGCAAATGGATGAGGCAATTCAAAAGCCGATGGAAATCTCGCCTTGAGCAACTCGATCTTTGGGTTGTGAGTTACAGCATTGAAATTGAATGATGTAGAGGTAAAAGAATTATCTCAATTTGTTTAGCGGCAACCTCCAGCCGTCCCTCTACCCTCGGTTATTTTTGCAGTCTGGCTTTGGGCACCAATTTCAATCGCTCTTTGGTGTGCTGTTCGATTTTTTCGCGGCTGAATAGCAACGGGAAATATTTGCCTTCCGCCCAGTACGATAACAAATCACCGTAATGCGGACTGAAAGGTTGCCCCGATTGACCGGGAACATTGACCGCGACCGAGTTATCCCAATTGCTCACATCTAAAATCTGCCGGTAAGATGCACCGGCATTTTGTTTGAAATTGCCGCCGCCCGTCGCATTAACCGTATTGGCATCGCCGCCGCGCGTAACCGTTGGTAAATCGAAAATCTGCCCGGCTAGCTTTCCCGAAAGCTGATGTTTGAATTCAGCAATATGCAACGCGCCCCAGCGCCAACTCTTCTTGTCTGCGCCGAAACGTTTGGTTAAATCAGAGACACTTTCTTCAAGGCTTTTAATCATCGCTGCATCTCTTGCGGCTTTAGCATTCGCGCCGAAAATTTTCGAGTCAACCGTTTTGAGCGCAGTAATCGTTTGCGGAATTGAAAAGCGTCCGCCCATCAATTTCCAGGTCTCGGCAGAAACCGCAAACTTAAAAACATTCGGGCGCAGTTTGTCCAACCACACTGCAAAAATCGCTGCGGCAGGCGATTCTTTTGCCATTACAAAATTCCAATTCAATAACATCTCGGCGGCTTCTCTTGTTGTCGCATCATTAATCTTTACACCTTTCATCAGAGGCACCAGTTCACGCGCCACCAATGAGGTTTCGTCATGTTGCAGTTGTTTGAAATCTTCAACGGTGAAATTTTTTCCTGCGCCTAAAACCTCTTTAATACGAATGGCGCGAAACGACGGCGAGAATTCAAAGTTCAAGGCGTGCTTGTAGCCTTCGGGCAAAATGTTGTGGTTTGCCGTGGCGATAAACCCATTCGCGGGATTATAGGATTGCGGAAGCTCGGAAACCGGCAAGAAACCTTGCCATTCATATTTGCCGTCTTTGCCGGGAACCGGTAAAAGTCCATTCCAATTCTTTCTCACAGGCGCAAGCCCTGCCGCCACCCAACCGATGTTGCCATCAACATCTGCGTAGACGAGGTTTTCCGAAGGCACTTTCCAGCGTTCAAGCGCCTTCAAGAACGCTTTCCAGTTTTTGGCGCGATTCAGTGATAGTGATGCGAGATAACCTGCCGTACCCGGTTCGCTGCCGACCCACTTGAGCGCATAGGCGCGATGCAAAGTTTTATCTTCAAATAACACTGCGCCGTGACGGGTGAATTTGAATTCAGCTTCGACGTCCGCGCTGCCCTTTACTTTGAGGCGTTCGCGTTCGACGCGCATCTTTTCCCATTTGCCTTTGTAGAGATATTCATTCGGGTTTTGCGGATTGACTTCTTCGACATACAAATCCTGCTGGTCAATACCAACAATGGTAAAGCCGAAACCGACGCGCTCGTTATGACCTGCGGCAATGCCTGGAATCGTCGGTTCGCCCGCGCCGATAACATTCCAACCGGGCGCAACCAGATGCGAAATGTAGCGCAGCGACGGCGTCAAAATCGGGCGATGCGGGTCGTTGGCTAAAATCGGTTTTCCGGTTGCCGAAAGCTTTCCGCTTACCACCCAATTGTTGCTGCCTTCGATATTACCGAACGAAATCGGCGCGCTTGCGGCACTGGCTAAAGCGAGGATGCGCGAATCAATGCCATTCAAATCCAAGCCATCTGGAATGGTGATATGGGTCTGCGGGTCGGTAGCTAAAAGTTCAGCGGCTTTTTCCGCGCCCACGAGTTTGACAAGTTGCGCGCGCAACACTTCGCTCGAGGCGTTGCGCGTCATAATGTAGCCCGCCATTCTGGTGAGACAAACTTCCGGTGTCCATAGTTCCGGTTGAATGCCAGTCAGTTGAAATTCAATCGGCAGACGATGGCGACTCAATTCAATGAAAGCATTCACGCCGCCGACAAACGATTCGATGATGCGTTTGGTGTCGGGCGCATAGCTTTGCCATTCCCTCTGCATATCGCCGCGATAACGACACAAGCGCGCGAACTTGTCGCGTTCAAGGTAAGCCGCGCCGAGGATTTCGCTCAGTCTCCCTTCGCCGGTTCTGCGCCAGAGTTCCATTTGCCACAGGCGGTCTTGCGCAGCGACGAATCCTTGCGCGAAAAACAAATCTTCCTGCGACTCGGCGTAGAGGTGCGGCACGCCCCATTCATCGCGTAACACTTCGACAGGTTTCATCAACCCCGCGAGTTCAATTGTCCCCGAAGTTTGCGCCAGTGCGGCGCGGGCGCGCGCTTCGAGGTCGTTTGATTGAGTTGGGTTTAAGAATGAATTGGAAAATGCCAGTTGAATGGCGAACAGGAACGTGACCAAGAGAGCCAATGTTTTTTTCATGGCGCAAGCCTTTCGATGGAAATTTCGTTTGTCCACTGAACGCTTTTTTGGAAACCGAGTGAAGTGATACTATTTCGTTTCAAGGATGTTGTGAAGAGCCAGGCGAAATTTTAACTGGAGATTGAAGAAGCAATAACGCTCTGCGCCCTCTGTAAAAAACGCTGCGTTCTCTGCGTTTGATAAACACCAAAGAAAGTAACGCAGAAAACATTAAGGTTCGCGCAGAGGACATAGAGGGAAAGCAAAATTTTCATATACTACATTTGAATAACCACTCAAAGGACTACGAACTTTATGCACTACGAAGAAAATATTTTGGAGCTTATCGGTAAAACCCCTTTAGTAAAACTCAATAAATTGACCAGGGGCATCAAGGCGCTGGTGCTTGCGAAAATGGAATCGCGCAATCCGGGCGGCTCGGTCAAAGACCGCATCGGCATCTCGATGATTGATGCGGCGGAACGCGACGGCAGACTCAAACCCGGCGGCACCATCGTCGAAGCCACCAGCGGCAACACAGGCATCGGGCTTGCTCTCACCTGCGCGGTGCGCGGCTATCGCGCAGTGTTTGTGATGACCGACAAATGCTCGGTTGAAAAGATTCGCTATTTAAAAGCCCTCGGCGCAGATGTCGTGGTGGTTCCGGTTTCGGCAAAACCCGATTCGCCCGACCACTATGTCAACACGGCGCGGCGCATCGCCCAGGAAACGCCCAATTCCTTATTCGTTTTTCAATATGGCAATCCCGCAAATCCCGAAGCTCATTATTTGACGACGGGACCGGAAATCTGGGAACAGACCAACGGGCACATCACTCATTTCGTCGCCGGCGTCGGCACCGGCGGCACCATCAGCGGCACCGGGCGATTTCTGAAAGAAAAAAATCCCGACATCCGCATCATCGGCGCAGACCCCTATGGCTCGGTGTTCAAAACCTTCAAAGAGACCGGCAAACTCATGCAGGCAACGCCCTATTTAGTTGAAGGTATCGGGCAAGAGATCATTCCCGAAAATGTCCATATGAAATATATTGACGAAATCATCAATGTCACCGACCGCGATTCATTTCAGATGGCAAGACGACTTGGACGCGAAGAAGGGATTTTTTGCGGCGGTTCGACGGGGACGATTGCGGTTGCCGCCTTACAGGTCGCGCATGATTTGCCCAAAGATGCGGTCGTCGTGTTTATCGTTTGTGATACCGGCGAGCGGTATCTATCGAAGTTTTTATCTGATGAATGGATGCGCGAAAAACGTCTGTTGCAACCCGAAAAAATGACCATCGGGTTGTTGCATCAGACCAAACAGAACGAAGAGACGCCGCATCTGGTGGCGGTTTCACCCAAGCATCTGGTCGGCGATGCTTTGCAGATGATGAATCAATACGGGCTATCGCAGTTGCCGGTGATTGAAGATGGCAAATCCGTGGGGTCATTGCGCGAAGGCAAGATGATGTCAAAGCTTTTAAAAAATCGTGACCTGATGAAATCAACCGTTGCCGAAGTGATGGAAAAAGGTTTCCCGGTGGTTGATGAAGCGGTGAGTATCGAACACGCCGCCAAACATTTGAAAGATTCTCCGGCGATTCTGGTTGAAGAATACGGACGCATCGTCGGCATCGTCACACGCTACGACGTGCTGGGCGCGCAGTTGTAATTCGTCTGTAAAATTTGTTTTCCTTTAAACAAGCGTTGAGCTTTCAGGTTCAACGCTTGTCTTTTTTGCAAAGCATAATACGCCGTACTCTTAGAGCCGTTTGCGATTGATTTTCCTTTGAATTTACTGAGAAGCGGTCTTTGACCACGATTCACCAATTACGCAGTCAAAGACCGCTTTTTCAACTTCAGTAAATTGTTTGGCAAGCTGTTCTGGCATTGCAACAAAATGATGCCGCCAGCGAATTTGGTTAATTTTTTTGCATTGTATTTGGTTTATTTTCCGTCTGAATGGAACAACACAAACCATTTGGAGGAAAAGATGATGCACATGCGAGGTCTGCTATGCCTGTTTACATTTCTGATATGGCTTTCAATTGAACCCATAACCCTGGCGCAAAATAAAGCATTCGTGATTGATGACCGGTTATCGGCATTGCGTCGCGCCCCCGATTTGAAATCTACGGTGCTAAGGAGATTGCGAATCGGCAGAGCGGTTTATATTGTCGAAACCAGACCTGCCCGCAACCAGCAGCCGAAATTTTATCGCGTCGCCGTCACTCGTCGAACACGCGGCTGGCTGCACGAAGGCGCGATTGTCCTGCCCGGACGCGCCGGCGAAGATGCGCGCGCGCTTTCACTCATTCAATTGGCAGAAGGCTTTGACCGCCTGGCGCTTTGTCAATTCTTCATTGAAAAATTTAATCGTTCGCCGCTTTTGCCTCGCGTGCTGCTCACTTTTGCCGAAGAAGCCGAACGCGCCGCCGCTCAGCTTAATCGTTCAGCCGACCGCCGTTTGAAAAACCTGTCAACGACTGACTCGAAATTTGCGGCGCGCGATTACTATTTGAGTGATACGGGGCTTGACCGCTACAGCCGTTTGCAAATTCATTTCGAGTTTGTCGAAAAGCATAGCGAGTATATTTATGACGGTCAGGCTTACAAAGAAATTCTGCGACGTTTTCCGAAAAGTGAAGAGGCAAAGGTTGCCGCAAAACAACTGGAAAGCCAGAGACAGCGGTTGGCGCAAAAATAGAAGGCGTAAAAGAATTTGCCAATGAAATTCTTGCAATCATCAGAAATTTTGGTTTAGATATTTGCTGTTAGCAATCCACAACCAATGGTGGAAAGAAATACAACGGAGGATTGAGATATGCCAAGAGGGACTTGCCCGGAATGCGATGCTGATGTTCAAGTTGATGAGGATATGGACAAGGGCGATACGGTTGAATGCGACGATTGCGGCGTCATGTTAGAAGTCGTTGGTCTTGACCCAATCGAACTGGACGTAGCCGTAGAAGAAGAAGAGGATGAATGGGAAGACGAATAGGCAAATTTGCCAAGCATCGGCTTACCGGTTTTCCCCAGTTTTGTCAAAAACAACAAGCCACCTACAGGGTGGCTTTTAAATTTTTACAGCGAATGAAAGTAACAATTTGTTGAAAGCTACGAGGGCAGTATAGAATGCTTGGCTTTAGAAATTCTTTACGCTGAAGGAACGCCGAATGTCTCAAACCAACGGTAAGGTTTTGCGGGTTTTATACGATTGTGCGCAGTGTCCCGGTTATTGTTGCAGTTATGACCGCATCGAAGTCACCAAAAAAGACATCACCCGATTAGCCAAACGTTTCAATCTGACTTATGAACAGGCTGAGAAAAAATTCACCAAGTTTGCCTGGGGCGAACGCATTTTGCGTCATCGCAAAGACCATGTCTTCAAATCCACCTGCCAGTTTTTCGACCAGAGCGAACGCCGTTGCACAATTTATGCAGCGCGACCCGACGTTTGTCGCGAATATCCGGACGGCAGGCGTTGCGCTTATTTCGACTTCTTAAAGGCTGAGCGCGTCCGCCAGCAAGACCCTGAGTTTATCCCCTCGGCTTGAAAGATGTGCAGCTATTCTTTACGTATGTTTGTACAAAGAGTAGCTGCACAATGATTTGAATTTTGAATTCTCAAAAGCGGTAGATTACACAACCGTCTTAATGTTCTGCACCCTATTTCGCGGTTTCCTGACATGTTCCATTGATACATTTTTGCCCAGTTGGACACTGGCTGTCTTCAGAGCAACGTTGAGAATTTTCAACCTGAGATGTGTTTTGGACAGCTTTTGAAGTAGGTGTAACAACCCCTATGCTAAGAACGACAGCAACCATTACCACAATCAAAAGAACGACTAAAGTTTGTTTTTTTACCATTTAATCCTCCATATTGTTGAGCGTTGATATTTATTTATGACGAATGGAGCATCCAAAGTCATAAACCTACATGAGAGCTAACGCTACCCCAAAACTATTTAGCGTTGATTCAACCAAGAATGTTTTTATGGAGCCGCGAAATTTAACCAAATGATTGAGGAAATCGCAATATTACGGTTTCAGAGAACCGGATTGTGCAAATGCTTTTAATGCCTTAGCGCGCTCTTGCATCATGGCTTGGCAAACCCCATCAAGGCATCTTTGCCCATCGGGACAATCCCCATCATCATGGCATTGAAGTTGGTCAATCATCCAAATTTCATTGGGAATGGCGCTGATGCCTTTTTCGATTTCGGCGGCGCGGGCGTTGCGCTCTTCAACGGTTTCGCCCGCCAGATAATAATCAATCATTCGTCGCTGAAAAATATCGAGAACCTCTCTGAGGACTAAAAAGGTTCTGAAATCTTCCGCATAAAAATCACGCTCGACAATTTCGGCGTGGGCTTTTGCGTTTTTGCTGAGGACATTGATGGTGAAAGCTTTTTCTGAGTTCATCTATTCGTCTCCTTTGCTCGTAATCAGAGTTAATCCGTTAATTAACCCGGTTTTCCCGTAAAACAGGGTTTTGCTGTCGGCTGACCAGTTGAGTGTCGAAAAGAGCACCCTTGGGTCAGGATTGTTGGTTAATGGTTTAACCTCGCCTCCGCCAACTGGCATCAGATAAATATTTCCTTTGCCGTTTTGCACCGCCACAAATGCTACCTGCTTACCATCCGGCGATAAATAAATATTGGCAAGGTAGGTCGATTCGAGAGTGGCAATTTTTTGTTCACCTGCGGGGGAAATTTTTGACAATGTCACTTTTGTAAGGTTGGCTTTATTGCCCCTTTCGTTTTCAACGCTTGCGACTATGAATTCGTTTTCTCCTGCCCAGCCCAGTAATTGTAAAACGGAAGCCGTTTGAAATACCGGCTTATCCGAATCGGAAACCCATAAACTCCAACGTTGATTTTCATTTGGGGGAGGAGTGTAACCGGAAATATAGGCAAGGCGTTTGCCATCAGGCGACCACATCGGGCATTTTACTTCGAGGTTTGTATCCAGATTGTTTGAAATTTTCCGATTGTCGGAGCCATCTGCCGCTACTACCCAGATATTGTTCACTTCATCTTGCCGGTAGCTATAAGCAATTTTGCTGCTATCGGGCGACCAGCAATAATCTTTGGGCAGTGAGCGAAGCATTGCCGGAGGAACTGAACCACCATATTGAACATTGCCCGCTACCAGATTTCGTTCCTGCCCGCCCATCGCGCTAATCACACAGAGGTCATGGAACCCCTCGACAACCCGAAGAAATGCGATGCTTTTTCCATCGGGTGACCATTGCGGGTCATAGGCTTTCGCCGCGAGTTCAGTTGCCGGACTTTCCGAAGCAATCGGTTTAATAAATAACCGGCTTTCTTTAAAATCCCATCTTCCCTGGGTTCCTTTAATCACTTGATAGGCGATGGTTGTGCCATCGGGTGAAGCGTCCGCCCAGGATTCCAAATCCGATTCCGCAGTCAGCGGAATTTCTTCGGGATTATCTACATCCAGTTTCCATATATCCGATTCAATTTTTCTTTGAGAATAGAGTATCTGCTGACCATCGGGTGATATATCCCTCAAAGCGCCATCGTCGTTTTCAAGTTTAATCTGGGTTATCTCTCGGCTTTCGAGATTGTATAAACAGATTTGATTGGTGGCATCGGTGATTGATTTGTAAACCAAGTGTTTCCCGTCAGGATACCACAACGGACTACGTTCGGTTGCTGCATCACTGGTAAGTTGAACCGGAGTGCCACCCTGCATCGGCAGTTGCCAAATATCGGACTGGTTGTTCTGTTTATCCAAATACACGATATAGTTTTCGTCGGCTGAAATGTCGAAATCTCTGGTAAAAAATTTTGTCTGGTCAAATGACGTGATTTGCGAAATGGCTTTTGAATTTAAATCGACGCTAAATAAATTGCTGCCCCATTGATAGTAAATTTTTTCGTTTTTTGACCATTTGATAAGTGATGGTTTACCCTCTTTGCCCTTTTCTCCGAAGTCATCAAACGTGATGAGAGGTTTCGGCGCGCCGCCAAAAGAATCCACCGCCCACAGTCCGAGTTTACTGCCCCGGTCAGATAAAAAAGCAATCTGCCCACCATCAGGCGACCAGACCGGGCTTTGATTTATCGATTTTTCATCGGTAATCGCTCTTGAAACGTTGCTGCCAACTTTAGTGACTCGAATGTTGAGATAATTATCTCTTTCATCAGTATAAGCCACCAGCTTTCCGTCAGGTGAAAATTTGCATGAACCAATACCTCCGCCGACATTTGCTTTTACGGAAATAAGCTGAGTTTCAATGATGCCGTTGCTCCACTGAGCTTCAGGACTATCAACCGGTTTGAAGTATCGCCAAATCGTGTAGCCGCCGATGAGCATCAGAAGTATCAGGAAAGCCGCAATCACCTTTTGCCGGGTTTGCCAAAAGCTTTGCTGAGTCTCAGGTAAAACTTTAGTCGCCGGGTCTGTGAGTTCCGCTGTTGCAACCTGCGCCTGCTCGCCGCTTCGATGTTCAATGACCACGCGCGAGAGTTTATGCTTTTCGATGATGATGGCGTCATCGACTTCTTCAACCGGGGCGACGAATTTGTAACCGCGTTTCGGAATCGTTTCGATGAACTTCATGCCATCGGGCGCTTCACCCAAAGTTTTCCGCAGAGCGGAAATCTGTTGGTTTAAATTGTTCTCTTCAATGGCAGCGCCCTGCCAGACTTTCTGTAACAATTCATCTTTGGTTACGACATTACCGTTTTTTTCAACCAGCACCAAAAGGGTGTCGAAGGTCTTGGGCGCAAGCTGAATCGTCGCCTGGTCTTTTAATAAAGATTTGTTTTGGGGGTCTAAATAAAAATCGCCGAATCTGTATAAATGCTTCATATCACTACCTGTTAAGTCTTATTCAGAGTTTTTTCATAAAAGATTCAAAGTTTGCTAAGGATTTTAGCGAACCCAATATGAAATTGTCACAGTGCAAACTTGAGGTCAGTGAACAGGGAAGCCTGAACCTAATAAACTTTGGGTGCAAAAATATCACAGTTCGCTGACCCAAGCAAACTTTTCTGAGGTCAGGACGTGGATACAACAAGAACTGAAATCATCGTAGAAACTCACGAGGTGATGGTGATACGCCGTCGCAGCAAAGCGATTAAACCGAATTGCCCGGTTTGCAGCGAAGACACCACGATGTTATCACTGGATGAAGCGACCGCCATTTTTGGCTTGAGCACGCTGGAACTATGCCAGCTGGTGAATGACAAGAAAATCCATTTCACAGAAACTGCCATACGGGTGCTTCTGGTTTGCCCCGAATCGCTTGCTCAAATCAAGGCAGCAGCCAAATCCACCAACTTGGGCCAAAGATACTTAACGCTAGTACACGCATAAAAATAAAACATTGACCGCCAAAACAGTGGAGAGAAAATGGAGAACCCTAATCACGATTACACAAGAAATGGCGCTGGTCGGATGACCGCTTTGGAGTTGATACAGCGATGTACACTCCGCCCCCCCGATGCGGTTGCCTGGAATGAATTTGTGTCGCGATTTCATCGCACGATTCATACCAGCGTCATCACCTCTCTCAATTTGAAGGCAGAAGCAGAAACACACAATAAAAACACCAACGCTATGGTCGATGATTTAGTAGAACACGTTTATCAACGATTGATTGAAAATCGCTCTCAGGCGCTCAGAAGGCTTGAAGATGAATTGGCTCAGGCAATGGATAAAGAAATGGTTAATCGGTATTTAATCGCCCTTTCGATTAAGGTGGTGAACCATCAACTCAATGGCAACCATCACCAATCTTAATCGGTCGTTTCAATTTCACCACCGCCAAGCCAGCGATACATTGGTTTGGCGGCGGCAATCACCAAAAGCGCCGCAACCACACCCGCCACCACATCGACAACGTAGTGATAGCGCAAATAAACCGTTGAAACAATGATGGCGAAAAGCGGCAACCACATCCATTGAAAGGTTCGCCGATGAAATTTCCACGCATAAAAAAGTACCAGCAATGTGATTTCCGTATGCCCGCTGGGGAAACAATCCCGCGTAATGCCCTCGGCTCGATCAAGCGTCCCGCGAATCGTATCGAATAACCAGACGCCCGAAAGCGGCAAGCTCTGTTGGTCGGCGAGAATAAATCGCGGCCCGATTGCCGGTACAGCGATATAGCCCAGATACGATAAATAAAATCCGCACATCAGAATAAATACCCAGAAGTGAAATCTCTCAAAATCGCCTCTCAGCCAGAGTACCACACCTAAAATCACCGGATAAAAATAGTAGGTCGCATAAACGATTTGAAAAATTTCCGTGAGCAACGGAACGTGCAAACGTTCGAGCCAGATGGTCGGATGCACGCCAAACACGCGGTAATCAATAGCCGCCAGTTGCCAGTCGAAATCACGCGGGTGCAGGCGCGGAATCAAATATTCAAGCTCTTTAAACGTCGTAGGAATAAACGGTACGGCATACCAGCCGCGAATGAATCGCCCGACATTGCCCAGTTTCGGCGCAATTACTTTTGCCAGTAAGACGATAAAGCCCAGGCTCAACGCATGAAGCAACAGTAACATTGCCCAATGCTCAATGCGTTCAATCGCCAATAAAATTAAACCGGCAAGGATTAGCAGATAAGCAATGAAGACTTTATCGGCGGGTGTCAATCGCCCATCGTAGACTGCGCCCTCAGGTAATTTTTGTTTAGCGCCGCTTGCGCCGTCCTGACCTACGCTTAGGGTGCGGTTTTGTGTGGAAGTTTGAAGAGGCTCTCGCGTAGTAGCTTGCACAGGCTCTTGCAAAGGAGTTTGAAAGTTTGCCGTCTCCCCGCCTCCCGGTCTCCCGGTCTCCCCTTCTTCTTTTACAACCATCCTTCTTTCCTGTACCAGTCAATGGTGCGGCGCAAGCCTTCTTCGATGGGAATCTGTTGTTCGTAACCCAACTCTTTTTTAGCCCGGGCAATCGAACAACCCCAGTTTTCCTGCGAAAAATCGGTCACTTTATCGCGATTCATCACAGGCGCTTTGCGGGTGATGGCTGAAGCGACTTCGGCAACTGCCGCCACGCTGTAAGCCAGGCTTTTCGGTATCGCGAGCGAACGCACTTTGCGATTAAAAATTTTTGCAATCATTTCAACCAGCGCATCATAAGAATAAATTTCTTCGCTTGAAATGAAATAGACTCGCCCGTTAGCGTTGTCGCTTTCACCTGCGAGAATGATGCCATCGGCTAAATCGAAAACATGCACCAGACTGATTTGCTTATCATATTTGCCAATCGAAGGAGAAAAACCTCTGGCAATCGCTTTGAACATTTCATAGATCGCGTAATCGCGCGGCCCATAAACCGCAGGGGGTCGCACGATGGTCACTGGTAATAAATCTGCGGCAGCCAACACCACCTCTTCGCCCATCAATTTGCTGCGTCCGTAAGCGGTAATCGGCGCGGGGGTTGTGTCTTCGTCAACCGGACGGTCTTTGACGCCGGGACCGACCGCCGCAAGCGAACTGACATGCACGAATTTTTTTATCTGTTCACGATGCAACAGCGTCGCCGAGACAATCGCTTCGGTGCCCTGATGATTGACGATGAAATAGTCTTGTGGGCGTCTGGCAAAGGTCAACCCGGCGACGTGATAAACCATTCCGACATCGGCAAACGCCTCTTCCCAGTTGGTCGAGCCATCAAGTCCGCCGTAAACCAATTCAATTTGCGGATGGGTGAGGTATCTGAGGTTACTTGATTTTCGCACCAGGCAGCGCACCTGTTTGCCGCATTCAATCAAACGCTCAACCAGATGGCTGCCGACAAATCCCGTGGCTCCGGTGACTAAAATTTTTTCGCTCATCTCGTGTGTGATAATACCAGCGCCCGTGTAATTCACAAACTCCGGGCTTTAATTTCGTCAATAAAGCGCCGCTTGCTGTGGGCTTGACTATTCAGTTACGATTGCTTAACCGGTAAAGCGATACTGCCCGATCAATGAGGAATTGTTATATGAAATTTTTGCAATCAACTGTCAGCCTGTTTCTGGCTCTATTCTTTGTCACCTTCAATTCAACCCCAACCAAAGCCCAGAGTTTTGAAGTCAAAACCCATCAGCTTACAAACGGGATGAAGATTTTAATTCAGGAAGACCACTCGATTCCGAGTGTGGCGCTCTATATTTTTTATCGCATCGGCTCGCGCAATGAACGACCCGGCACTACGGGGCTTTCACATTTCTTCGAGCACATGATGTTTAACGGCGCGAAAAAATATGGCGCGGGCGAATTTGACCGCGTGATGGAAGCCGCCGGCGGGCGCAACAACGCTTACACCTCAAACGATGTGACGGTTTATCAGGACTGGTTCACGCCCTCGGCGCTTGAATTGATTTTTGACCTCGAAGGCGACCGCATTCAAAACCTCGCCTTCGACCCCAAGATTATCGAATCCGAACGCGGCGTGGTGGCAAGCGAACGGCGCACTTCGGTTGATGCCAATAATTTCGGACTGCTGAACGAACAGCTTTATGCGGCGGCGTTCACGGCGCATCCCTATCAGTGGCCGGTGGTCGGCTGGATGGTCGATATTGAAAACTGGAAAATGGAAGACCTCAAAAAACATTTCGAGATGGGCTATGCGCCAAACAACGCCACGATGGTTGTGGTCGGCGATGTGAGCGCCGATGAAATTATCAAGTTTGCGCAAAAATATATCGCACCGATTCGCGCCCGCGAACTGCCGGCAAAAGTTACGACCACGGAACCCGAACAGCTTGGTGAACGCCGCATCGTGCTGAAAAAATTTGCGCAGTTGCCGATTTTGATGATGGGCTATCACATACCCGAATCGGCACACCCGGATTATTATCCGCTTCGCGTTTTAGAAAATGTGTTGTTCGCGGGCGACAGTTCGCGCCTGTATCAACGTCTGGTTGATAAAGACCAACTGGCGCTTTCGGTGCGCGGCGGTTTGGGGTTCGGCTTCAGTTTCGACCCCTCGCTTTTTGAAATCACCGCGCAACCCAAAGATGGGGTCGCGCCCGAAACGGTTGAAAAGGTCATCTATCAGGAGATTGATAAACTGAAAACCGAATTGATTACCGATAAAGAGCTGGAAAAAGCCAAAAATATTTTGCTTGCCGATTTTTATCGCACACAGAAAACCATCAACGGCAAAGCCAACACGCTTGGCAGCTACGAAGTATTTTTCGGTGATTACAAAAAGATGTTCAACGCGGCTGATGATTATAAGAAAGTTACCAAAGAAGATGTGCAGCGCGTGGTGAAAAAATATTTTTCGGAAAACCATCGCACCGTGGCAACGCTGATTCCCGAAAAAGCCAACACCACGGCTGATGCGAAAAAAGTCGAATCCGGCAAACCCTCGGTCGCCGCGAAAAAATCGAAGACTGCCACAACCAATCAACAGACCGCGAGCAAAAAATAATGATGCGAAGCCAAGTTGAAAGACGCTTGAATAGAGGAATTATGAAGAGATTATCTGCCTGCATATGGTGTTTAATGTTGATCGCGACAACGGCGGTTGCCTATCCCACAGCGAATGGCGATTTAAAATTGCCGACTTATAAAAAAGTAAAACTGCCAAATGGCATGACGCTATTGTTAATGGAACAGCATGAAGTCCCGGTCATCAGTTTTAACTTCATCGTCAAAGCCGGTTCAACGGCTGACCCTGCCGGTAAAGAAGGACTCGCGTCCGTTACCGCCGAACTTTTGCGCAAAGGCACGAAGACGCGCACCGCTGACCAGGTTTCTTCGGAACTCGATTTCATCGGCGGCGAGTTGGCAGCCAATGTCAATTATGATGCAACCACAGGTTCTGCCGAGTTTATTAAAAAAGATATGAAGACCGGCTTTGACATACTCGCGGATACTTTGCTCAATCCGACATTCCCGCAAGCCGAAGTCACTAAATTAATCAAACAACGTGTCGATGGCATCAAGGCTGCAAAAGACCGCGCGCAAGGGGTGATTGGCATTTACTTCGCGGGTTATCTTTATGGCAATCACCTTTATGGTCGCCCGACACAGGGTAGCGAAAAATCGCTTGCCGCAATCACCCAGGGGGATGTCGCCAAGTTCTATCAAAGCTGGTACACGCCCGCAAATACCATTCTGGCGGTCGCCGGTGATTTCAATTCGAGTGAGATGGAGAAAATGCTCACCGATAAATTCGGCGCGTGGAATGCGAAAGGCAATACGGCGTTGAAGGTCACGGATGCGCCCGCTGTGCAAGGTAAAAAATTGTTGCTTGTTGATAAACCCGACGCGACGCAAACTTTTTACATGATTGGCAACCTCGGCATTGCCCGAACCAATGCCGACCGGGTTTATATCAACGTCGTGAATACGCTTTTCGGCGGCAGGTTCACCTCGATGCTCAATAGCGAATTGCGCATCCAAACCGGACTCACTTATGGCGCGCGCTCGAATTTTGAGGAACGCAAAGCCAAAGGCGCGTTCATCATTTCAACCTACACGCGCAACGAAAAAACCGAAGAAGCGATTGACCGCACCTTGAACATTTTGAAACGGCTTCACGAAAAAGGTATTACTGAAGAAGAGTTGAAATCGGCAAAGACCTACATCAAAGGTCTGTTTCCGACCAGCATTGAAACCACCGACCAGTTGGCAGCGGCGATTGCCCAACTCGAATTTTTTGGACTCACGGAAGCCGACATCAACGGACTCTATGCGAAGATTGATGCGATGACTATGCAGGACGCCCAGCGCATCATTAAAGAATATTACCCGCTCGACAATCTGGTTTTCGTATTAATCGGCAAAGCGAGCGAAATCGAAAAAGTGGCGCAGAAATACGCGCCGAAATTCGACAAGAAATCCATCAATCAATCGGGATTCTGATAAACTCGAAGCGGCAAACCAGTTTAAAAATGTTCCGAACCAAAGGAGTTTTGCGATGACGACATCTTTTGAAACTGACGTTGGCGAAAGTTTGGCGGCGCGCGGAAAGCGATTTCATGACGAACATTTGAAATCGCAATTGGAGCCGGAACATCACGGTCGCTTTGTCGCTATCGAACCCGATTCAGGCAGATACTTTCCTGGCGATACCTTACCTGAAGCTGTTCATGCCGGACGTGCTGCAATGCCCGGTAAACAATTTTATTTAAACCGAATTGGCTTTCGCGCTGTGTACAACTTGGGCGGTTATGGCTTCAGAAAATGACACAGTCAATAATTGGCGGGAGGCTGGCGTCGTTCTGCATTTTGAAAACAACCTGTTTGTTGAATGTATTATTGACACGGGTTTCAGCGGCGAGCTTGTTTTACCGCGCAATGTGATAGATGAGTTGCAAAATGAATTTGAAGACTTTTAACGGAGCTAAATTTACAATGAAAAAATTTTCAGCCCTTTTAATCATCCTCTCGTTTTTAATTTGTGTTCCGGTTCATCGCGCCGATGAAGGAATGTGGACGTTTGATAATCCACCGCTCAAACAGTGGAAAGAGAAATACAATTTCACGCCATCTGCCGAATGGCTCGAACACCTTCGATTATCATCGCCGCGCATCGGCAATATCGGTTCGGGCGCTTTCGTATCGGGTGACGGCTTGATTGTCACCAATCACCACGTCGCTTTGAATTCGATTCAAAAACTTTCAACCAAAGAGCGCGACCTCGTACATGATGGCTTTTATGCAGCAACCAAAGCTGAAGAACTCAAGTGTCAAGACCTCGAAATCAATGTTTTGGTTTCTTATGAAGAGGTAACCAAGCGCGTGCAATCGGCGGTGAAATCGGGGGCAAGCGATAAAGAAGCCAATGAACAGCGCAAAGCCGCCGCCGCGCAAATCGAAAAGGAATCCACGCAACAAGCCAATGGTCTGAAATGCGAAGTGATTTCGTTTTATAACGGCGGCGAATACTGGCTCTATCGTTTCAAACGCTACAACGATATTCGATTGGTTTGCGCGCCCGAAGAACAGATTGCTTTTTTTGGCGGCGATTATGACAACTTCACTTTCCCGCGTCACGATTTGGATTTTGCCTTTCTTCGCGCTTATGAAAACGGGCAACCGGCAAAGACGCCGCACTTTTTGAAATGGTCGGAAAAGGGTCCAAGCGAAGGTGAATTCGTCATCGTTTCCGGTTATCCGGGTTCGACGGCGCGACTGCTGACCCTTGACCAGATTAAATATCAACGCGATGCCGGTAATGTTTATCAAAAACAGATTTGGGAAACCCGACTGCGCGCCCTTGAAGAATATGCCAAACGCGGCGCGGAACCGGCGCGACAGGCGGGCGACGCGATTCGTTCACTCAACAATTCGCTCAAGCGACTCGCAGGTCAACAGGAAGGCTTGGCTAATCCGCGTTTGATGGCGAAAAAAGAGGAAGAAGAAAAAGCCCTGCGTTCGGAAGTTGCCAAACGCGCCGATTTACAAAAAGCTTATGGCACTGCATGGCTTGAAGTTTCTGCGGCTTACCGCGCCTTGCCTGTGCCTGCTCGTCGCCGCGCCTTTTCGGTGATTGATGTGGTGCGCCTCGGTGACATCGCTTCAAAGATTGTTCGTTATACAACCGAGGTACAAAAACCCAACGACAAACGCTATGACGAATATCGTGACAATCGCCTCGAATCGTTTAAATTCAGTCTGTTTTCAACTGCGCCGATTTATAAAGACCTGGAAGAGGCAGTTTTAACCGCGTGGCTCGAAGAAGGCGTAAAGACGCTCACCGCCAACGACCCGTTTATTAAAGCGGCGCTCAATGGACAGACGCCCGCTGAAGCAGCGCGTAAAGCCGTGCAGGGCACGAAGCTTGATGATGTTGCGGTTCGCAAAGCTTTGATTGAAGGTGGAGCCGATGCGGTTGCGAAATCCGACGACCCGATGATTATTTTGGCGCGCAATGTCGAGCCGATTATTCGCGAACTTCGCGCCTGGTACGAAGAAAATATTTTAAGCGTTGAAAGCAGTGCCGGTGAAAAAATCGCCAAAGCGCGTTTTGCGGTTTACGGCAAAACCATTCCGCCCGATGCCAATTTCAATTTGCGCCTCGCTTACGGCAGCGTCATCGGCTACGAAGAAGACACCACGCTGGTGCCTTACAAAACCACGTTTTTTGGTTTGTATGACCGGGCTTTGAGTTTCAACGAAAAAGCGCCCTACAATTTGCCGGAGCGTTACAAAGCGCGCAAAGACAAAGTCAATTTGGCGACCCCGCTGAACTTCGTTTACTCCGCCGACACGATTGGCGGCAATTCCGGTTCGCCGGTGATTAACCGCAACGGGGAACTCGTGGGACTCAATTTCGACAGCAACATTCAGAAATTATCGAATCGCTACTGGTACATCGAAGAGTCGGAAGGTTCGCGGGCGGTCGGCGTCCATAGCGCAGGCATTCTTGAAGCCCTGCAAAAAATCTATGACGCCAGCGCGCTCGTCAAAGAATTGACCGGCAACTGAGGTTTTAATGGTGAGAAGTTGATAAACAGGTCCATAAAATTACCCGCATCACCTTGTTAATCAACTTACATCCTCGAAAATAAACAGTATTCGTTGAACAAGCGGTCTCTGACCGCGCCGTTTGGTAAAACACGGTCAGAGACCGCTTGTTCAACCTCAAAAATATTTTTCTCATTTAAATTTATTATCCCTTCTCAACATTCCCTGCACCCTTTAACTCCCTGGCATCCGTAATAGAGTTCTTGGAACGAATGGCTTGCGCGTTGCGTAAAGCCGAATTCGGTAAATTTTAAGGACTGTCATGCAAGGACTCGCCATCGAAACGTCGCGCCTCGCGAGGCGCTATGGAAATCTCATTGCCGTCGAAGACCTCAACCTGCGCGTCGAGCGCGGCAGCATTTATGGTTTCTTAGGCCCAAACGGCGCCGGTAAAACCACCACCATTCGCATGCTTCTTGGCCTGATTCGCCCCAACCAGGGCGATGTGCGATTACTTAATGAATCGCTCGGCAAAAACCGCCTGTTGGTGCTCGCGCGCGTCGGCTCGCTGGTTGAAACGCCGTCGCTCTATTCGCACCTGACGGGCAGAGAAAATTTGGAAGTAACGCGCAGGCTGCGCGGCGTTAGTCGCAAACAGATTGACCGGGTGCTGGCTATCGTCAATCTCGAAAAGGATGCCGACCGCAAAGCCCGCGAATATTCGCTCGGCATGCGCCAGCGTCTGGGATTGGCGTTGGCATTACTGGGCGACCCGGATTTGTTAATCCTCGATGAACCAACCAACGGCCTCGATCCCGCAGGCATTCACGAAATGCGCGAATTGATTCGTCGCCTGCCATCTGAACACGAAATCACCGTTTTTCTTTCAAGTCATCTTTTAAGCGAAGTCGAACAGATGGCAACTCACATCGGCATTATTCAAAAAGGCAAGCTATTGTTTGAGGGCAGGCTTGAACAGCTTCAGGCAAGAATGCAGGAACATCTTGAAATTGAATTGAACCAACCCGAAGAAGCCGCGCAATTGTTAACCGGACATGGCTTTGCAGTGCAGCGCAACGGCACACAAAAAATTTATGTCCAGGCCAAGGGGCGCGCGGCTGCCGCAAACATTAACAGCCTTTTAGTCAGGCAAGGATTCGAAGTCTCGCGGCTCAGTATCGAACGCCCGTCGCTTGAAGAGACCTTTTTGCAGATGACCAAAGAGTAAGTTTGTCGCAACCCCCGCGAAAGGATGAATGATTTGCAATACATTTTTCGAGCAATCAGCGCAGAGGTTTTAAAACTCAAACGCACACTGGCACTGAGAATGGCCTTCGTTGCGCCCCTGGTGGTCGCGGTGCTGATCTTTTTTGTTTACCACCAGCGTAAAGGCATCACCCTTGCGGGCGGCGAACTCTGGGTGAGATTCAATCAGGAGGTTATCGCGCTCTGGACGCTGTTGATGCTGCCGATGTTCATTACACTCGAAACGGCGCTGCTTGGCGGGCTGGAAAATTCCGAAAAGAATTGGAAGCATCTGTTTGCGTTGCCGATTCCGCGCACCACGATTTATGCGGCCAAACTGACTGCAGCTCTCGCGCTGATTGGGCTGAGCACTGTAGTGCTTTTTCTTTGTATGACGAGCGCCGGCCTGGTGCTTGGATTGTTAAAGCCCGATTATCAACTCGCCTTTTCAAACATTCCCTGGTCGCAGATTTTTCGTCCTTACTATTTAACCTATCTCTGTGCCTGGCTGATGATTGCCATACAGATTTGGGTGAGTGTGCGCTGGCAGAGTTTCACGGTCGCCCTGGCCACAGGCATTTCGGCGACTGTGATGGGTTATGTTTTGATTAACTCGGAAAAATGGGGAAGGATTTATCCATACACATTGCCTATGAATGTATTAATCAATAACGGCAACATCACGCGTGCCTTGCTCATCAGCCTGATAGGTTGTGTGATCGCTTCAGCGGTTGGGGCAATTGAATTCACGCGCCGCGATGTTGCCTGAGTTCTTTCTGCATCCAGATTTTCTCATTGAACCCTGAACAGTCTTCGGCAGATGATCCCGGCCAGCGCCTTTGTCACTTGATTCACGGAGACAATTTCAAATTTGCAAATGATAACGATTGGTTTATTATCTTCATTCCGATTACCCAAACCAGCCGATTTTAAACCGTTGCTTTATAACGCTACCCGGAATTATGCCTCAGAGGTTGCAGCGGTTTATGGGTACCTGAATAAAAACAACATTCATAATTCATCGGGAACGCAAATCGCCCATTAGTCGTAGAGGATAGTCACAGCTTTTTCAAACTTGAAAATTGATGACTTGTATTGGACGAAACCGGAAACAAGGCGGATACTTTTCTCTCAATTCCAACATGGCACGCATTTTCTTCTAAGGAGTTTTGAACCTTCATGACCAGACTATTTCTTCTTCTCATGCTCTTGCTGGCGACCGTCGTTTCGGCGCTGGCGCAAAGTGACAAAGCAACGCTTTATCAAAAGCCAACGATTAACAAAACGCATATCGTTTTCGTTTATGCGGGCGATTTATGGATAGTCGGACGTGAAGGCGGCGATGCCAGACGCCTGACGAACGGCGTCGGCATCGAAACCGACCCCAGCTTTTCGCCTGATGGTTTGATGATTGCCTTTACGGGCGAATACGATGGCAACACCGATGTTTACGTCGTACCGGCAGCGGGCGGCGTACCCAAACGCATCACCTATCATCCGGGTCCCGATAAAGCCGTAGGCTGGAGCAACGACGGCAAACAGATTCTCTTTTCATCGCCGCGCAACAGCACATCTTTTTATACGCAACTTTATACCATCGGCATAGATGGCGGGTTGCCGACGCAAGTGCCGCTGCCACTCGGAAGCTACGGCTCCTATTCGCCCGACGGCGCATACATCGCTTATGAACCGCTCACCCAATGGCAGCCCGATTGGAAACGTTATAACGGCGGGCAAACCCAGCCCATCTGGATTGCCCGGCTTGCCGATTCATCCATCGAAAAATTGCCGCGTGAAAACTCCAATGAACGTTACCCGATGTGGGTCGGTGATAAAGTTTATTTCTTGTCGAATCGCGCCGGAGCCGTCAGCCTCTTCTCATTCGATACGAAATCCAAAAAGGTTGACCAACTGATTAAAAACGATGGACTCGATTACAAATCGGCGGCGGCGGGCGCGGGCGCAATCGTGCTTGAACAGTTCGGCACCATCCACCTTTACGATTTGAAATCAGGCAAAGTGAACAAAGTCAATATTCGCGTTGCCAATGATTTGCTTTCCGTGCGTCCACATTTTGAACGGGTTGGCAATCGCATTGCCAATGCACAGATTTCACCGACGGGGGCGCGCGCGGTCTTTGAAGCGCGCGGCGAAATTCTCACCGTCCCGGCTGAAAAAGGCGACCCGCGCAATTTGACCAACACGCCGGGGGTGATGGAACGCGACCCGGCTTGGTCGCCCGATGGCAAATGGATTGCCTATTTTTCCGATGAATCCGGCGAATACGCTTTGCATGTGCGCGATCAGCTCGGCAAAGGTGAAGTGAAAAAAATTCAATTGCCGCCGACTTTTTATTATGCGCCGACGTGGTCGCCCGACAGCAAAAAGGTTGCTCTGTTTGATAAGAAACTCCAACTCTGGTATCTCGAAGTTGACAAAGCCACGCCCATCAAAGTCGATAGCAATCCGATTGGCTCCAATGATGATGTGGTGCGTCCGGTGTGGTCGCCCGATAGTCGTTGGCTGACGTATACGAAACAATTGCCCAATCTTTTACGCGCGGTCTTTCTCTATTCGCTCGAAAAAAATCAAACCCATCAAATTACCGATGGTCTGAGCGACGCGCGTTACCCTGCATTCGACAAGAGCGGCAAATATCTCTATTTCACCGCCAGCACCAATATTGGCCCGTCAATCAGTTTCGCAGACCTTTCCGGCATCGCGCATCAACCGACACGCAGCGTCTATGCCGTTGTGTTGCGCAATGACATTCCGTCACCGCTCGCGCCCGAAAGCGATGAAGAGAAAGTGCAACCGGAAAAGAAAGAGGATGCAAAGCCTGCTGACAAACCGGCTGATGATAAAGCTGCGGCAGAGAAAAAACCGGAAGGCGCGCAACCCGCTACGCCTCCCGCTGGCACGCCTCCCGCGAAGAAAGAAGTCGAGCCGATTCGCGTTGACCTCGAAGCCATTGACCAGCGCATCGTTTCTTTACCGATTCCGGCGCGAAACTTCGTTGATTTATACGCCGGTAAAGCCAACACCATTTACATTGTCGAAGCGCCGCCCATCAATCTCGAAGTCTTCGCGCCGCCTTCACTCACGGTTCACAAATTCGATTTCGGGAAACGCAAATTCGATAAAGCCCTTGATGGCGTAACCGGCTTTACGGTTTCGGCAAATGGCGAAAAGGCGCTCTATCGTCAAGGCTTCACAGCGTGGTTCATCGGTTCGACGGCAACGCTTGGCGCGCCATTGCCGCCGGGCGCTCCGGGTGCGCCCAATTTGTTGCGGGTTGCCGAAATGGAAGTCGCCACCGACCCGAAAGTCGAGTGGCGTCAGATGTACAAAGAGGTGTGGCGCGGCGAACGCGATTTCTTCTATGACCCGAACGCGCACGGCTTGGATTTGAAAGTCGCCGAGAAATTGTATGAGCCATATCTCGAAGCGGTTGCTCATCGCGCCGATTTGAATTACCTCTTCACAGAGATGCTCAATCAACTCACCGTCGGTCATATGTTCATTCGCGGCGGCGACCAACCGCGCCCGAATTTCGTGCCCGGCGGTCTGCTGGGTTGCGATTATAAAATCGAAAACGGGCGTTATCGTTTCGCCAAAATTTACAACGGCGAAAACTGGAATCCCAATCTGCGCGCCCCGCTGACGCAACCCGGTGTGAATGTTAAAGAGGGCGAGTATTTGATTGCCATCAATGGCAAAGAGATTCGCTCGACCGATAACCTCTATCAGGCATTCGAGAGCAAAGCCGGTAAACAAGTGGTCATTAAAATCGGCGCAAATCCCGATGGCACAGGCGCGCGGGAAGTCACCGTGGTGCCGGTCGCTAATGAAGGCGGCTTGCGCAATCTCGCGTGGATTGAGGGCAATCGTCGCAAAGTTGAGCAGATGAGCGGCGGCAAACTCGCTTATGTTTATATGCCGGACACGGCAAACGGCGGCTACACCAGTTTCAACCGCTATTTCTTCGCGCAAACCAATAAAGATGGCGTGGTGATGGATGAACGTTTCAACGGGGGCGGGCTGCTTGCCGATTATATCGTCCAACATTTGACGCGCCAGCAACTGAGTATGATTCATTATCGTGAAGGCGGTCAGGACGTGCCGGTTCCGGCGGGCGCGATTTACGGGCCGAAAGCCATGTTGATTAATGAAATGGCGGGTTCGGGTGGCGACGCCATGCCCTGGTATTTTCGCAAAGCCAAAGTTGGCCCGACCATCGGCAAACGCACCTGGGGCGGCTTGATTGCATCATTCCCCGCGCCGACGTTGATGGATGGCGGCGGCGTGACTGCGCCCGATGCGGCGATTTATGGACTGAGCGGCGAATGGGAAGTCGAAAATGTCGGCGTTCCGGCGGACATCGAAGTTGAATTCGACCCGGCGATGTGGCGCGCGGGACGCGACCCGCAACTTGAAAAAGCGGTGGAATATTTGATGGAAGAACTCAAAAAGAATCCGCGTCAAAAATACAAATTGCCGCCCTTCCCGAATTATCAAAATAAACCAACGGGCGCGATGCCGATGACCTCAAGTGGCGGTCGCTCGAATTAGCTTTCAATTTACGAATCGTCGTGGTTAAGGAAAAGTAAAACGATTACCGAACAAACCGAAATGAATGAAAAAGATTACTCAATGGTTAGTTGAATCTACGGTTTCAGATGCTTCCGTTTGTTCATTCATTTCGGTTTGTTCGGTAATCTCGCTGTTGCTCTTTTAAGGCAAGGTCACCGGATTAAAGGTGGCACGCCGACAGGTCATTTATAGGAGAAATCGAAATGAAAAAAGCAATCCTCAGTCTATTTCTTTTGCTGACGCTGGCAATCGCCGGCCTCGCGCAAACCGATAAGCCGATGCTCTTCAGGCAACCGACATTGAGCAAAACCCATATCGTTTTTGTGTTTGCCGGTGATTTGTGGATCGTCGGACGCGAAGGCGGCGAAGCTTCGCGCCTGACAACTGGTGTCGGTGTGGAAAGCTCGCCGCTGTTTTCGCCCGATGGGTCGATGGTCGCTTTCACGGGCGAATATGACGGCAACATAGATGTTTATGTCGTGCCGACCACCGGCGGTGTGCCGCGTCGTTTGACCTATCATCCGGGGAATGATGGCGTGGTCGGATGGACGCCTGATGGCAAAAATGTTCTGTTCGTTTCCGGGCGCACCAGCGAATCGGGTCGCACCGGGCAACTTTTCACCATGTCAGTTGACGGCGTCTCTCCAACTGTCGTGCCGTTGCCGATGGCTTACGAAGGCGCTTATTCAACCGATGGACAGCGTCTTGCGTATGTGCCGTTGCCGCGCGCTTTTCAAAATTGGAAACGCTATCGCGGCGGACGCGCTACCCCTGTCTGGATTGCTGATTTGAAAGATTCGAGTATTGAAAAAATCCCGCGGGTTGATTCCAACGATTTCAATCCGATGTGGACTGGCAACAAAGTCTATTTCCTTTCAGACCGCAACGGCGCAGTCACTTTGTTTGCTTATGACACGACCACCAGGCGCGTTAATCAGGTGCTGCAAAATACCGGCTATGACATCAAGGCGGCATCGCTTGGCGCAGACGCGATTATTTACGAACAATTCGGCGTAATTAATCTTTTCGATTTGAAATCGGGCAAGACCCAGAAAGTCAACATCACCTTGAACGGCGATTTGCCTTCGGTTCGCGCCCGCTATGAAAAAATCGGTAATCGCATGTTCAACTACGGGATTTCGCCGACGGGGGCGCGCGCCGTTTTTGAAGCGCGTGGCGATATTTTGAGCGTCCCTGCCGAAAAAGGAAATGCCCGCAATTTGACCAACACGCCGGGGGTTGCCGAACGCGACCCTTCGTGGTCACCTGATGGCAAATGGGTGGCTTATTTTTCCGATGAATCCGGTGAATACGCTTTGCATTTGCGCGAACAATCGGGAATCGGCGAAGTGAAAAAGATTGCCCTTGACCCGTCATTCTATTATTCACCGACGTGGTCGCCCGATAGCAAAAAGATTGCCTTTTATGACAAACGTCTGAATCTCTGGTACGTTGACCTTGCCAAAGGCACGCCGACCAAAGTTGATACGACCCATGCAGGCGCAGGAACCTTTGACCCCGCGTGGTCGCCTGACAGTCGTTGGCTGGCTTACAACAAAGCCAATAAATCGTGGATTCGCGCCGTTCACGTTTACTCGATTGAAGAGAGCAAGAGCTATCAAGTGACCGATGGCATGAGCGATGCGCGCTTTCCGACATTCGATAAGAGCGGCAAATATCTTTACTTCACGGCAAGCACCGACACCGTGAACACTACCGCAGGTCTTGATATGTCTGCCTATCCGTTCCGTCCGACGCGCAGTGTTTATGTTTGCGTGCTCAAGAAAGATTTGCCTTCACCGCTGGCACCGGAAAGCGATGAAGAAAAAGTCAGCGAAGAAAAACCGGCTGAAGCGCCGAAACCACCTGCGAAACCCGAACCCGTCAAAGTCGCGATTGATTTCGAGGGCATCGGTCAACGCATTCTCGCATTGCCGATTCCGAATCGCACCTATGTCGGCATGGCTGCGGGCAAGCCGAATAATTTATTCATCATCGAAGCCGCAACTGCGCCCGGCACTCAAGGCGGCATTCTGCATAAATTCGATTTGGAAAAACGCAAACTCGATAAGGTAATTGAAGGCATCAACGCCTTTGACCTTTCGGCAAACGGCGAAAAGGTTCTTTATGTGCAGGGACAGAATTGGTTCATCGCTTCCACGATGACGCCCATCAAACCCGGCGAAGGACGCATTCGCACAGATGAAATGGAAGTCTATATTGACCCTAAGTCTGAGTGGACGCAGATGTACAAAGAGGTCTGGCGCATGGAGCGTGACTTCTTTTACGCGCCCAATTATCACGGCTTGGATTTGAAAGCCGCAGAGAAAAAATATGAGCCATATCTTGCGGCGCTCGCTCATCGCGCCGATTTGAATTATCTGTTTAGCGATATGCTCGGCGAACTTTCGGTCGGTCATCTTTACATTCAAGGCGGCGATGTGCCGCGTCCGGGTTTCGTGCCCGGCGGCTTGCTTGGCGCAGATTATAAAATCGAAAACGGGCGTTATCGTTTCGCCAAAATTTACAACGGCGAAAACTGGAACCCGCAGACCCGCGCCCCGCTGACGCAACCCGGTGTCAATGTTAAAGAAGGCGAATACCTGCTTGCGGTCAACGGTCGCAATCTCACGGCAACCGATAACCTTTATCAATTTTTTGAGAGCACCGCGAATAAACAAGTGGTCATTAAAATCGGCGCAAATCCCGATGGTTCGGCTTCGCGGGAAGTCACCGTAGTGCCGGTCGCTAATGAAGGCGGCTTGCGCAATCTCGCGTGGATTGAGGGCAATCGTCGCAAAGTTGAGCAGATGAGCGGCGGCAAACTCGCTTATGTCTGGTTGCCGGATACGGCGGGCGGCGGTTATTCCAATTTCAATCGCTATTACTTTGCCCAACTCGATAAAGACGGCGCGGTGATTGACGAACGTTTCAACGGTGGCGGTTCGGCTGCCGATTACATCGTTGATTTCCTGCGCAAACAGGTGATGAGTTACTGGGCGGTGCGCGAAGGCGGCGAAGCGACCACCCCGCACGGTGTGATTCCGGGTCCGAAGGTCATGATTGTCAATGAATACGCCGGGTCGGGCGGCGATTTGATGCCGTGGATGTTCCGTCGCATGAAGATTGGTCCACTCATTGGCAAACGCACCTGGGGGGGACTGGTCGGCATCGGCGGTTATCCGGCATTGGTTGATGGTGGCAGTGTGACCGCGCCGCACTTTGCTTTCTACAATCCTGAAAGCCAATGGGAAGTTGAAAATCATGGGGTCGCGCCCGACATTGAAGTCGAGATGGACCCGCGAGCGTGGCGTGAAGGCAAAGACCCGCAGCTTGAAAAAGCTGTTGAAGTTGCGATGGCAGCGTTGAAACGTAACCCGGTGGTTCGTCCGAAACGCCCTGCGTATCCGAATTATCACAATAAACCTGTGGCGGCGCCGATGACCCCGGCGGGCGGCGCGAGCAGTGGTCGCAACAACTAGAGCCGCTGGTAAAACGATTGAAGGTTGAGGCGCGGTCACTGACCGCTTGCTCAACCGGCGTCAAGTAAAATCATTTGCACCCGGCTCTAACCTGCAACATTTTCCATAAAGCGTTGCACGAAGCGCGAGCGTTTGAAGTTTATTCAAGCCTCGCGCTTTTTTCTTTTCATCGCTAGAATTTCAACCCACACAATGCAATTTTCAGGAGACGGAAATTCAATTATGCAAACCCCTGACGCAGAGATTACCGCTGCCGCAAAAGCGCGCAATGAAAAGCTACTTGCCGGAGTCAGTGAACGACTCATTGACCTGGAGCCGAAATATTATGTGCAGATGGCGCATCTGACCTGTCCGGCAACGGTGTGGAAATATACGGAAGGGGCGGCGACCCGCTCGCAAGCCAATCTCGTGATGCTTGATTTGGAAGATTCGATTCCGCGCAATAACCCGGAACTTCTCGAACAGGGACGCGCCAACATCATTCGCGCTTTCAATGAACTCGACTGGGGAAAACGCCTGCGCTTCTTTCGCCCGCGCGGGCTTGAACTCGACCCGGCACACGAAGACATCTCGGTCATTATCGAACAGGCAGGCGCGAATCTCGATGGCTTGATTTATCCGAAAATCGAGAGCGCCGATGAAGTGCGCTCGATTGATGCGACGCTTGCGGCGCTTGAAACCAAACTCGGTATGGCTCCAAACCAAATTAAGATTGAAGTGTTGATTGAATCCGAGATGGCGGAAGAAAATTTATTCGCCATAGCGCATTCATCGAAGCGTCTGGTTGGACTTATCTTGGGAACCTACGATTACTGGGCGAGCCTCGGCATGCGCGCTTCGACTTACCGTCCAGACCATCCGCTGATTAGCCATCTGCGTTCGGCAATCGTTAAAGCTGCTGCGTCCGTAGGCATTCCGGCGATTGCCGAAATGACCACCAACTATCCGACGAAAAACAAGAGCGAAGCCGAACGCGAAGCGGCGATTGAAGAGTTTAAACGTGACGCACGGCTGGCGATTGATTTCGGTTTTGCCGGTAAATGGACAGGCATTCCCGAACAGACCGCTTTAGCGGTTGAAATGTTTCAACTCCCCGATGCCGAAATCAATAAAGCGATTGACGAAGCCCGCGCATTTTTAGAAGCCGAAGCCTCAGGGTTAGGCGCGACCATGATTGGCGGCAAAATGGCAGACCGCGCTACTGACCGCATCAACCGCAGCACCCTAAAAATTGCTTATGCGCTCGGTCGGGTGGATGAGGTCTTAGCCGCAGAACTCGGCTTGCGGTAATCTTCCGCTCAGTGCTTGACGTTTCGGTCACAGTTTATCAACTTGCATTTGGGTTCATTGACCGGCAACCGTTGACTCCTACAATTACAATGGCAAGTCTGAAATTGCCAAGCGATCAGAAACGGCTTGACAAGCAAATCGGAAAGCAAGAAGATATGCGCGTTCAAAAAGCACATATTTTTCTCATATTCATCAATACTTCGGAATTATTCATCTAGCTGTTAAAAATGGCATCTATCGGCTAAAGCACTAGCCGGCAGATGTAATGATAGACAGTCGCATTGTCCCGCCTTTACTCAGGTTAAAGTTTTCATCCTCTGTCGAGTTTCGTTGTCGGGTTATTTCAGGTAGTCGTCTTTTCGCTTTTTCATTAGCGTGAGGGACTTGAATACCCGGAAAACACAAAACCGCTGTTTTAGTTCATTGACATTGCTCACAGGAATTGAAAGGAGAAAAATATGCGCCATTCCAAACTGAGTTTATTTATGCTTTGGGTCTTTTGTTTCACCAGCATCTCTCCGGTTTTTGCTCAAATTCCTACCGGCGGATTGCGCGGGACGGTAAAAGACCCGAAGGAAGCCGTCATCACTGACGCGAAGATTGCGGTTACCAGCAAAGCAACCGGAGCCGCGCGCATGGTGAAAACCAACTCGGATGGTGAGTATCAGGTCAGCAACCTGACGCCCGGCGAATATGAGGTCAAAGTCAGCATGCCGGGCTTTAAAACCGCCGTCAGCATGATACATGTTCAAGTCGGCGAAAATGCGACGATTGAATTTGTGCTGGAAATCGGACAAGCTTCGGAAACCATTAGTGTGGTTAGCGATACGCCGACCATTAATGTTACCGACCACAAGATTGATGGCGTCGTTGGGCGCAGACAGATTGAAGTTTTACCGCTCAACGGTCGCAATTTCCTGCAACTGGCATTGCTCGAACCCGGTGTTGGCGTTGAAGCCGTGGACAATCCCGGCACCAGTCCGAATAACTTCTTCCGCGTTTCGGTCGCCGGAGCTTCGCAGGCGTTGACCCGCATTTCCGTTGACGGGGCAACTATTAATGACCGAGTGACCGGGGGCACGTCGCAGAATTTTTCGCAGGAATCCGTGCAGGAATTTCAGATTTCAACCTTCAATTATGATATTTCCACTTCGGTTACCAGCGTCGGTTCAATCAATGTCATCTCGCGCAGTGGCACTAATGATTTGCATGGCTCGCTGTTTATGTACTACCGCGATGACAACATGGCGGCTTATCCGGCGCTCCAGCGCAATCCGCGCGCGGCGATTGACCCGTCTCTAAGAGAGCCGTTTTTTGCGCGACGACAGATGGGCGGTTCTATCGGCGGACCCATCAAAAGAGATAATGTATTTTATTTCTTCAACTATGAGCATCAGAATCAGGATGGGGTGGTGCCCATCGCCAACAACCATCCCATCTTTTCGCAATATGATGTCGCTTTTCCACAACCGTTGGATTTCAATCAGGCAAATCTCAAGGTTGATTTCAGAATCAATGACAAAAATAACGCCTTCGTTCGCTTTAGCACCGACAATAACGATAACTTCAATTCGGCAAACGGCGTTTTTATGCCCTCCAACTGGGTATCTACCAAAAATGTTTCAACTCAAGCATTGGGCGGATTGACCACTCTGTTGACCAGCAACACGGTCAACGATTTCCGTTACTCGTACAGCTTTTACAGCGGACGACTCAAGATTCCCACCGACGCTTGCAAAGACCCGGTTTATTGCCTTGGCGTTGGGGGCCCACGCATTGGCACGACGCTCAGCAATTTCGGCATCGGCAACAATTTGAATACGCCGCAGAATCGGGTGCTGAGAACCTATCAACTGACCGACACTTTGAGTTGGCAAAAAGGGACGCACCGGATGCGGGTTGGCGGCGAGTGGGAACATTTTTATGGGCAGGGACACTGGGCATATCTTGAACCGGCATTTGTGACGCTTTGGGATCCGCTGCACATTCTGGCATTTGTCGCGGCTACCGGCGGCGCGGCTTCACCCTTTTTCCCGCTTTATAATGCGTTGCCCTTGAGTTTGAAGTTGAACGCCACCGGCACGGGTCCCGCGGTTCCGGGTTTGTTGCCAACTTATGCGGATATTTTGCGGCTGCCGCTCGCGGGTTTTGCTACAGGCGTAGGCAATCCCGGACAACCACAGCCCTTCAATTTCCAGACTGCCTCGCACAATAATCGTTATCGCATCTTTATCGGCGATCAATGGCGGTTGCACCCGCGGTTCACCTTCAACTACGGGGTGGCTTGGGTGTATGAAGACAATGTCCTCAATCATGATTTTGACCGTCCCGCTCTGCTCGCTCCACTGCTTGGCGGCGATTTAAGCGCGCCCAAACGCGATAAGAACAATTTCGATCCGAGCATCGGTTTTGCCTGGGATGTGCATGGCAACGGCAATATGGTGATTCGCGGCGGCGGCGGCGTTTATCATGATTCCAATCTGTTCTGGACGCGCCTCAACGAGCGCGCCTACACCGGGCCATCCGGCAATGGTCGCTACATCATTCCGGGCACCTTGTTCAATCTCCAGTTTGCGAGTTTTCCTACTGCTTATAGCGGCACCAATCTGGCAGCGCAATTGCCGACTTTGCGCGCTACAGCACAAGCCTTGCTCGGCGATGGCACTAACCTTGCGGTGCGCGGGATTCAAGCAGTAAAAACCACCGGCGAGCAAGGTTTCGGCGGACTGTTCGACCAAAACACCGTCGTTCCTTATGCCATCAATGCGAGCATCGGCATTCAACGCAAACTCGCGCAAGAGTTAGTCGTACAAGCGGATTTCGTGTTGCGGCGTTCACTCAAGTTTGGCGGCTTGCATAACACCTTCATTATTGACCGCAACCGTTATAACCGGGCACGGCTCTCACAGGTTGGCGCGAACGGACGCGGCGACCCAAGCCCGAATCCGATTATTCCGGTGTGTACCGGACAACAATCTTTAAACCCGACGGCGCAATGTTCAACCGGGCCGATTGCCATCTCTCAAAATGGCGCTAATTATCGTTATACAGGCTTGCACGTCAAAGTGGACAAACGCTTTTCCGACCGCTACCTGTTTACTGCCTCTTACGCTTTGTCAAAATTCATTGGCTTTAACGGCGTTGGCAATGGCGTGTACAATCTCGATAATTTTTATGAAGCGGATGATTATCAGGATTCCGACCGTCGCCATCGCTTCACCTTCAGCGGTGCAATGGAATTGCCAAGCTATCAGGGCGATAACAAATTCATCCAGGCGGTCGCCAATACCTGGCAAGTCTCGCTCATCAATCAAATGCTCAGTAAACCGGCATTGACGTTGTTGATTTCCGGGGTGGATTTGGATGGTGATGGCACCAGTTCTCTCATTTTGCCCGGCGCAACTTTCAGAGGTTTCGGGCGCAAATTTAATCAAGATGATGTGCGTCGGTTGGTCAATCAATATAACACCACTTTACCGACGGCAGTGACCGGCAAACGCACGACCCGAGATCAGGTGATTCCGGCAATCACCCTGCCCAAAAATTTTGATAGCGGCGATACCTTTATCTCACAGGATATTCGAGTGACGAGAATTATTTCCATCGGAGAGAAAGTTAAACTCCAGATTATTGGTGAGGCATTCAATATATTTAACATTTCCAATCTCTCCGGTTACAGCGGTACGCTCAATGGCGCGAATTTCGGGCAACCGAGTACACGCGCCGGTGGGGTTTTCGGTTCGGGGGGGCCGCGCGCCTTTCAACTGGCGGCGCGGTTGCAGTTCTAGCGTGGTGGTTTGCTAAGGGATTCACTTTTTCGATTGAGAAACCAGCAAGGGGTTTCAGCTATCCGGCGGTTTAGTTGTTTAAATGGTCACGGCAAGGATATGCAACTGAGCCGTCGGATGGTGAAAATATAGTTGTGTCTGCTAAATTTCCGCACCATTCTACCAACCGGCTAAGCCTTATAAATCCTGGTAGTGAATGCTACAAATGGCGTATCCGGCAGCTTTCCGGCAAAAAATGAAAAGCATTCAGAAACGGCTTGACAATCAAACTTGAAAGAAAGAATATATGCTCCGTTCGTAGGCACTCTAACATTTAATCTCAAAATCTAAGCAATATTAATCGTTGTCTTGAAAGTTTAGTTGGCAGTTTTGTCATTAGGCGATTTTACAGTGCTCTGGTCATTATGATTGTCGAGACTTGCAGTTTGTCCCTGCTTTAACTGTGAGGTCATGATTGCAAAGCAGGCCTAAACAGCTTAAATCCAAAGCTGAAAGAAACTATCCGCTCACAAGAGTTGAAAGGAGAATTAGTATGCTTAAAAAGTTCAAAGCCTTGCCGCCGATCTTAACGGTGCTTGCGTTGCTGGCAAATCTTGCCTTGCCGGTTTTTGCGCAAAACCCGACCGGCTCCATTCGCGGCGCGGTTAAAGATCAACAAGGCGCAGTTATTACCAATGCCAAAATCACGGCTAAAAATAAAGCAACCGGTGACAAACGCGAAGGCAACACGGGCGACGACGGGCTTTATACCATTCCGGCCCTGCAACCCGGCGAATATGAAGTCACTATTGAAGCGCAAGGATTTTCAAGAACCTCATTCAACGCCGTTGTCGAAGTCGGTTCATCGTTTGCCGGTGATGTCACGTTGACGGCAGGCGGCGGCACCGAAGTCGTAGACATCGCTGCCGGACAAGCTTCAGTTGAAAAAGAGAATCACCAGATTGCCGGGGTCATCAACCAGAAAAAGATTGATGCCTTGCCGCTCAATGGTCGTAACTTCCTGCAACTCGCGTTGCTTGAACCGGGGGTTTCGGTATCCGCCAATAATCCCGGCGCGCAAAATAACCTCTTTAACGTCTCTATCGGTGGCGGGCCGGCATCGGCTACGCGACTCACAGTAGACGGCGGCAGCATCGTTGATCCGGTATGCGGCGGTGCGGCGCAAAACTTCTCTACGGAAACCGTTCAAGAGTTTCAAATCTCAACCTATA
This sequence comes from Acidobacteriota bacterium, assembly GCA_040754075.1. Classification (NCBI taxonomy): domain Bacteria; kingdom Pseudomonadati; phylum Acidobacteriota; species Acidobacteriota bacterium. Next base: position 131,718 of record JBFMDH010000003.1, on the reverse strand, counting down.
ACTTCGACCTCTCGACCGGGGTCACCTCGGTTGGTGCCATCAATATCGTTTCGCGTCAGGGTGGCAACGATATGCACGGCAGCGCCTTTCTCTATTTCCGCGACCATAATCTGTCGGCTATTCCAACCTTGAAAAAACCGTCGAAAGAATTTGACCCCTTCTTCCGTCGTTATCAATACGGCGGTTCGCTTGGTGGTCCCATCAAAAAAGATAAAGCATTTTATTTCGGAAACGTTGAATGGTTGAATCAGGACACGGTGTTTTCATCGAACATCACCGGCAACCCGATATTTCAACAGTTCAACACTAGTTTCCCAAGCGCCTATGATGGCATTCTCCTCAACATTCGCGGCGATTATAAATGGGGTGAAAAACACAACATCTTCACTCGCTACAGCTTCGATGACAACAGCACCGTCGCGCCTGACGGCAATAACGTCTTGCCCTCGCGATGGCGTGATAACAAGAGCCGTGACCACAATGCGCAAGCCGGTATCACCAGCCTGATTTCAAGAAATCTGGTCAACGATTTTCGTTTCAATTTCCAGCGCATCACGAACGACGAGTTGATTCCATCGGCTGACCAATGTCCGTCCTCGGAAGTCGGCTGCATCGGGCTTGGCGGCGTGCATATCAATTTCGTCAGCAGCAACCTGGCATTCGGTAATACCACCAATGCCCCGCAAAATCGTCGGCTCAACCGTTATCAATATGTTGATAATGTAAGTTGGGAAAAAGGTTCGCATCGCCTGAAATTTGGCGCTGAATGGGAACACAACTACGGTTTTGGCAAATGGGAATTTTTGGAACCGGGACTGCTCGTGCTCTATGACCCGGAATTCGTCGGCATTGCCAACGCGGCTTTCGCTAATGCGATTAATGGCATTCCGGGATTGCCACAGGCGGTTAAAAATATCGTCATCGGCACCGCCCAACTTTCGCTTCCTGCCGCTTTCACGACGCCCGGCGCGAAGTTGACGGTCAATGACATTCTTGGTCTGCCGCTCGCCGCTGGCGCAGTTGGCATTGGCGACCCGTCACAACCCCCGCCATTCAACGGGGATATTGCACGTCAGGGCAATCGCTATCGCTTCTATGTTCAGGATGCCTGGCGTATTCGTCCGAACTTCACTTTCCTGTATGGCGGTTCCTATCAATATGAAACCAATCTGGGCAATCATGACCTTGCCAAACCCAGACTTTTAGCTTCTTTATTGAGCAGCACAGATAAAGCTAAGAAGGATAAAAATAACTTTGCTCCTTCTATCGGCTTTACCTGGGATGTCGGCAGCAAAGGTGACACGGTCATTCGCGGCGGTGCCGGTCTTTACTACGACACCATTCTCTTCGTCACCCGTTTGCAGGAACGCGCCACCAACGGCCCGGCAGGCAATGGTCGTTCCGTAGTGCCCACAGCTTATTTCCAAAACAACATTGCTTTCCCGCAATTGCCGACGATTCCAGGTCTGCCGGCAGCCGTGCAGGCGCAACTCGCAGCCGCGGTTGCCAGTTTCAGTCCTCCGGCAGGCACTTCGATCAACTTTGTCACCAATCCAACCAAATTCACGGGCGCTAATTTCATGTCACTTCTGGCTGGGCAGAAAGCGGCAATCCTTTCCGGTTTGCAAGCCGCAGGCGCAGCAGGTTTTTCGGGACTGGATTTCTTTAAGACCGGCAGCGGCATTCTTGATTCCGATTTGGAAACCCCTTACTCCGAACAATTTTCTATCGGCGTACAACGTAAACTGACTAAAGATATGTTGCTCAACGTCGATTTTGTTTTGCGTAAACGGGTGCATTCGCTGTTGGCTTCCGATTACAACCGCACTGACCGCGTCGCCGCACAAGGTGGACGGGCATTGCCGGCTTGCGTTGGCGCGCAAATCATCAATCCCACAGCTATCTGCTCCAATGGCGCAATCAGCGTGACCAATAGCAACGGGCGAAACGATTACCGCGCCATGCTTGTCAAACTCGATAAACGATTCTCTAATCGTTATCAACTCACCGCCAGTTATGCCTTGCAAAAACGCACGGAATTCCCGCTGCTTGACTTGAACAACTGGTTTGGTAATCCCATTGATGCCGGTTCCCGTCACAGCCTGACGGTTAGCGGACTGCTGGAATTGCCCTGGGGATTGCAAGGTTCATTGATTGCCATTTATCAGAGCACCCCATCTAACAATGGAACTATCCCAGGCTCAATTGATGTCAATGGCGATGGCACACGCGGCGATACCTTGCCGGGTCTCAAACCGTTTTCACTCGGACGCGGCACCGATGCCGATGAATTGCGACGTCTGGTTGCTGAATACAACTCAAGCCTTGCCGGGAAACCTGCCGCCAATGGCGCGACCTTCCCGACCATCACCTTGCCGGCGCAGTTCCAGTTCGGCGACGATTTCTGGTCACATGATGTGCGCTTGTCGAAAAATTTCAAGTTTGCTGAAAGGTACAACGCAACGATTTTCATCGAAGCCTTTAACCTTTTCAACATCTCGAATCTCACAGGCTTCAGCGGTACGCTCAATAACAGTTTCGGTCAGGCGACCGGTCGCGTTGGTCAGAATTTCGGAACCGGCGGGCCACGCGCCTTGCAAATCGGCGGTCGGTTCAGCTTCTAATCTGAACTTGCCGTTTAACCTGAAAAGCGCGAGAGCTACGCAACTCTCGCGCTTTTTGTTTATGAACCCAAGAATCCATTTACTTGTTTATAGCGGTTTGCAAAACGATTTACTGAGGTTGAATAAGCGGTCTTTGACCGCGACTGCCTGACGACGCGGTCAAAGACCGCTCTCTCAACGAAGATTGAGTAAACTCTTTTGCAAACCGCTATCATCGCAAAATCCGGGCAGCCGCCAGGGCTATATGGCTCCTTACTATAAATCCATTCCCAAAATAAAAGCTGCGAATGGTCGCAGCACTCCAAAAAATTTTCGCCTGTGATTATTTCAATATGTCGCCGCCACTTGCGTTACCGCCGATTAATGAAGCAATCGGCGAATCTTTTTTCAATACCTCTTTTAAACTCTCATAACCGATTAACACCTCTTGCGGGCCAACAGCGTAAGCCGCGACCTGATAAGGGTCGAAATTAAATAACAAGCCTTTGCGGGTGATATTCCAACTGCTGTAATTGTCGGCTTTGGCGCTAGCGCCATCTTTCACCATGGTTTCATCGTAAGCTTCAATCTTTTTTAACCTCGCAGTAAGCGTTCTGGTACAGTGGTTGGCAATCACCTGTAAAAAATTGGCATTGGCAAATAGCTCACGCAATTTAATCTCTTTGCCATTGCGCAAATCATAATTAAAAGTCGTTGAATAACTGTTCGGGTGGGCAGCGCCCGCTGAGTATTCCGACATATCAAATACGACGCTGATTAACTCGTCACTAGCAAAGGTCACATGGTAATCAATCCACAATCCGCTTACCTGCTCCGGGTCGTCGGCATTAAAACTTTCCGGGGCATCTTTCTTAAAGCGGCTTACCTGTGAATTGATCATCCCGGCAATGGCTTTATTAAATCCATCGGTCTTTGCGTCTTTTACGCCATCGAGTTGCGGGTAACTGGCTTCGTATTCATAGTGCTGCTTTTTGTTCTCTTCCTGCAATTTTTTGTTGACGATGTTCAACAAGCCACCGTTTAAAACAAAGCGTTGCTCCTGCAAGGCAAAAGACATGGCTTTTTCGCCGTTGGGTTTTGCCCAGGTGCCTTCAAATCTCAGCGAGGTCACCCCGCCCAGTTCTTCGCCGTTGATGCGACCTTTGAACACGCCGGTTTCCTGGTCGCCAATGAGTTCGGTGATTTTGCAACTCCCGTCTTTTTCAACCGTGCCGCTCAGTTCAATCGGCTCACGCACATTTTCATAAAAATAGCTGCCCGAAAGATTTTTTCCATCGCGTGTGAGATTCATTTGTATTTCGATGTTGCCATTTAAAGTGCCAACCAATGTTTTATTGAATTTCGCGGGCGCTTCGACAAGCTTGCCGGTGGGCGTAGGCGCGGCGGGCGGCGTCAAATCCGGCGCTTGCGGCGAAGCTTGCGTTGCCACTGAAGGCGCATCATTCGTGTCTTTTTTATTCGAGCAAGCGACGATGCTCACCGCTAAAATCATCGTGATAAAGCCTGAGAGAAATCTTTTAACCATCCTTGATATTCCTACCTTTCAGATTCGTTCGCATTGACAATCTAGTAAAAATCCTGGAAAAAAGAAAACGCGAAAGGACGCTCAAAACCCATGAACATCAAAACCTATCTGCTACTTAAACTTTGTAAACTTCTGGTCATCGTGTTGATTTTTTCCTGCGCTTCATCAACCGTTCCGGCGCAAACGAAATACACGCCGACGAAAAACAACTTGGCGTCGCGTCGTTGGTTTCAGGATGCGAAATTCGGACTCTTCATTCACTGGGGCGTTTACAGTGTCCTCGAAGATGGCGAGTGGGTGATGCAGGTGAAAAAGCTTCCCATCAGCGAATATGAAAAGTTACCGGCGCGATTTAATCCAACCGAATTTAACGCTGCCGAATGGGTGGCGATTGCGAAAGCTGCGGGCATGAAATACATCACCATCACCAGCAAACATCACGACGGCTTTGCGATGTTCGATTCCAAAGCGAGCGATTGGGACATCGTTGACCGCACGCCTTACAAAAAAGATGTGTTGAAAATGTTAGCTGATGAATGCCACAAACAAGGCATCAAGCTTTTCTTTTATCATTCGCAACTCGACTGGCATCACCCCGATTATTTTCCGCGCGGACAAACCGGACAATATACCGGCAGAGTCGATAAAGGTGAATGGTACAAATACCTCGATTATATGGACGCGCAGCTCGCGGAATTGCTCACAGGTTACGGCAAAATCGGCGGCATCTGGTTTGATGGCATGTGGGATAAACCGCAGGCCGATTGGCGACTCGAAAAAACCTATAAATTGATTCACGATTTGCAACCCGATGCGCTGGTCGGTTCCAACCATCACAAAGCGCCTTTTGCGGGCGAAGATTTTCAGATGTTTGAAAAAGATTTGCCCGGTAAAAATACCGCCGGGTTCAACACCGCAGAGATCGGCGCATTGCCTTTGGAAACCTGCGAAACCATGAACGGCTCATGGGGTTATAATGCCAACGATAAAAAATTTAAAAGCCCACGCGATTTGATTCATTATCTGGTGCGCGCCGCCGGGTTCAATGCCAATTTTTTATTGAATGTGGGACCGATGCCCAATGGCAAAATTCAACCGGAGTTTGTCGCAACGCTCAAAGAAATCGGCGCGTGGCTGCGCGCCAACGGCGAAACCATTTACGGCACACGCGGCGGCGCGATTACACCGCAAGACTGGGGCGCAGTAACTACGAAAGGCAATAAAATTTTCATTCACCTGCTGAATTTAAAAACCGACACCTTGACGTTGTCACTCACTGAAAAAATCAAATCGGCGCGTTACCGAAAAGACCGCAGCCAGGTTGCGTTCGAGCAAACGCAAAACGCTGTCGTGTTGAAAAATCTAAAAATGATTGATGCGGACGATACCATCATCGTATTGGAAAAGTGATGACACGCTTCTCAATTTCTTAACTGTGTTTTTACGGCTTTGCCGCTTTGATGTGCGGAGAGGCTGAGCCTCTCCGTTAAGTTCGTCGAGTTTATCTGCGGCTTTGCCGTTAAATTTGAATGCGGCTCCAAAAAGATTTCAGCGCGAGTTTAAGACTCTCCAGGCACAAACTGATTGATGAAGTGAAGCTTCAATGCACAAAGCTTTGCGCCTGCGGTTGATTAAAGAGTTTTGCTTTTTCCGCTTTCACCCATTCGGCAATTAATTTTTTATCATCGTCCGTGAGTTGGGCGTCCGCGTGCATCAAGGTGTACGAAGACATCGGCATCTTACCAAGCCTGACGGTTTCACCAATCAAAAAAAGCTGTGTCGCTTTTTGTTGTTTGTCATAATCCGCCCAGTTGGAAAAATTCAAGTGTTTGCGTCCGTGATTGACATGGTCAATGACGAACCACGAAACCGGCGCGATATTGCTGTACCAGGGCCAGCGCGTATCGTTTGAATGGCAATCGTAACAGGCGCGTTTTATCACGGCTGTCACCTCCTGGTTCATCTCTGTCTGATTGTGCAGCGCGCGCGAATCATCAATCATCGGATTGGTCTTTGCCGGTCGCACGAATTGCAAAACAACGAAAAGCAACGCCAGTGAAATGATTGCCCAACGCAAAATGTTTTTCATAATTTTCTCCTTTAATTTTAAACACACGGCTACTCATCTCTGCCTGGTCAGCAAAGCGGCAGCACAATTTTTAGTGATAGTTAAATTCGGGTTGATTAAAGGTGTAAAAAATCAAACCGGAGGCAAATGAATGCGGCTCTCTTTACGCTTCATTTTTTCTTTTCCGGCGGTTTATCCAAAATGTTGCGTAAAGCTTTGCGAAGCGCCGGAAAGGTTTCGCTAATCCACACCGGTTCAAGCGCCGTGCGATAGGAATCAATCATCTCGGCGTTCATCGTCAAGATGCCGTCGCGCGTCACATCATCGGGCGGCAGGACGAGACTTGCGAGTTTGTCATAAACCGAAGCGCGCTCTTTGCCATCGACGCGATAGAGCAAATTAAAGAGCGTCAAGGTGTCGCGGGTGGTGGCTTCCGCAAGAATGGTTTCGAGTGCCGCAATCCCGCCATTTTCAAAATCGAAGCGTTCAAGGGCTTTTTGCAAGGCTGCGGTTGAATTGCTGAAAAACGGCGTGCCAGGACCAACCTGCGGGCGAGTTTCGCAAGCCGCCCCCGCAGGCACACGCGCTTCGCGCCCTTGATATTCCAGCGCCACCCAACCGCTGGTGACCTGCAACAAACCGCGTCCGTTGTCATCAACTTCCAAGGTGTAGGCGCAGCCCAAATCCACCGCTTTTGCCGAAGGGGTATCGACAAAAAAGATTCGCGGCGGCGCAGAAATTCGTGCAGACAATTTGCCGCGTTCAAGCGCCAGTCTTTGTTCCGTGAATTTCGTTGAAATTACTTTGACGCGGGAATTCGGATCAATGTCAACGTGTCCGATTTTGGTCAAATTGATGCGCGCTCGCGAATTCGCATCGGTTTCGAGCAATTCGCCTTCCGAAAATCGCTCGCTGTCACTGACTAAACTCTTATTAATTTTCGGCGCGCCATCGAGTCGCACCACCTGCCAGCTTGCCGCGCGCATTTCAAAATACAACCACAGGCTCACGCCACAGGCGACGAGCGCCATCGCCAGCGCGCCCGTGAAAACGAGTTTCTGCCAGGTGAATGGAAATCCGAATCGCGGTGTTGATGGTAAAGGCTGTGGCGCATCCAACAGGTTTTCTATCTCACTCCAAAGCGACGCGGGCGCAACGACCTGCGGCAAACTTTGCGCAAGCTGCACGCCCAGATTGATTTCGTCGTATGCTTTGCGGCAACCTTTGCAAACCAGCAGATGTTCGGCGATGGCTTTCGTCTCATCATTTGAAAGTTCGCCATTGCAATAGGCTGAAAGTTTTGCCGATACGTGCTTGCTAAACATAACTACTCTCCCGTTGCGACCCGCTCGCGCAGATGACCGAGTTTGCGCGCCAGTGCCTTGTGCCCGCGATTGAGGCGCGAAGAGACCGTGCCGATTGAACAACCCAGAGTTTCGGCAATCTCTTCGTAAGACAATCCTTCGACATATTTCAGTAAAATCGGCAATCGCAATTTGGGACTCAAATCGCCGATGGCTGCCCTTACCGAATCGGAAATCTGTCTTTGTATCAAACGTTCTTCCTGTGAACCGCTGGCAATCATGTCGCGCACCTCTACGCCCTGAGCAAAGGGAATGAAGCGACGGCGTTTTCGCTGTTCATCAATACAGGCATTGGCAACGATACGATACAGCCAGGTCGAAAATTGCGAATCAAAGCGAAATTGTTTGATGGTGGTGAACAATTTCAAAAAGACCTGCTGGGTTATATCTTTTGCCATTGCCTCTTCGCCGCTGAAATGCAATGCGATGGAATAGACCTTATCTTTATAGGCTTCAAACAGCGTATGAAAAGCCTGCCGTTTTCCGGCTATGCAATCGACGATGACGGTCTCCAAATCGCATCGGTTCATCAGCGCGAGTCGCTCCATAAGTTTCGCTCCGTTTATTCGCCCGTTAGACGAAACGGTTGCGGGTTTTCTTCCATTTTTTATCTCATTTAAAAATCCACGCCTCTTTTATTGCGTCGGGTAGTCGCGTTTTTTTCAAACTGCATTGTATAATGTCCGTCCCCGTGAATCACCGTATATCAGTTTTTGGTGAAGTGTGAATGAATAAAAAAAACAGGTTGTTCCGAGTTGGTTTATCTTTAGCAATTCTTTTTTTGCTGCTGCTTCCCTTCAGTTACGTCATCACTTCGGCGCAAACTCCCGCGAGCATCGAAGTTGCTGTGGATACGGCGGTGCCGCAAGACGGCTTGCTGACGATTTATGGCGGCTTGCGTCTGGGCGGCGAAATCGGCTACCCGGTTGGCGCAGGTGACATCAATGGCGATGGTCGCGCCGATTTAATTATGTGTGCCATGTACGCCAGCGCCGGCGCGGGCATACGTCTCAATAATGGCTTGGTCAATTTTTATCTGAGCGACGGACGCGATACCGGCTCGGTCGATTTAGCCACCAACCCTGCAAACAATTTTACCCTGGTCGGCGCAGACACCGGCGATTTGCTCGGCACTTCCGTGTCCGCAAATGGCGATGTCAACGGTGACGGCATTCGCGATGTGGCGATTGGCGCAGGCGTCGATGATGGACCCGGTAATGCGCGTTTCAATAGTGGCGCGGTTTATCTGGTTTACGGCGCGACCAATTTTAATTTGAACGCTGATTTGCAAACGCCTAATGGAACACCGCCCGCAGGCATCGTGGCGATTTATGCGCCACAGAGCAGCGCCCGCGCCGGCATCTGGGTTGATGAAGGTGATGTTGATGGTGACGGGTTCGCTGATATTATCATCGGCGCAGACCAAATCAACGATGGCGGTCGTGTCCATCTTGGCGGCGCATACATTGTCTTCGGCTCGGCAAATTTACCAAACGTCATTGACCTGGCTGCACCTCCGGCGGGAGTTCGCACCGCAACTATTTTAGGCGCGGGAACCGAAGAGCATTGGGGCGCAGCTCTGCAAGTCGGCGACATCAACAATGATGGCATTGGTGATGTGATTATCGGGGGTTCGATATTCCGCGACTCGGCTTCTTATGTATCGCCCACAGAAGACAACGGGCACGATTCCTTCGGCGCAAGTTTCAATGGACAACGAACCAGATGCGGTGAAATTTATGTCGTCTATGGAACCCGCAACTGGCCTGCGATGGTCAATCTGCAAACCCCGCCGGCAACCGCAACCCACATCATCGGCGCAAAGGGCGGTGATTTGCTCGGTTCCCAGGTTCACAGTGCAGACCTCAATGGCGATGGTCGCGCCGATTTAATCTGTGGCGCGCTGCAAGCCGTCGCCCCAGACCCCGGCATCGGCAATACTGGCGCGGTCTATGTGATTTATGGCGAGCCGAATGTGGTTGGCGCGACCGTCGATTTAGCCGATACGGAAGCATCGGGATTGCGCGTCGTCAAAATTTACGGACAGGACGCGGGCGATTGTGCAGGCGATTCGGTTCGCGCCTTTGATATTAACAAAGACAGCATGGCAGAACTTTTTATTGGCAGCCCCGAACATACCTTTGAACTTGGTGGCGTTGAACGCGATGAAGCAGGGGATACGAAAATCATTTTCGGGCAGCGCGATTTTCTGCCTTCGGAAATCAAATTTTACGACCCGCCGGACTCACCGAAACTTTATATGCTGGCAGGCAGTCAGAACTTTGATGGCGGCGACGAGTTTTCCTATCGTCTGTGGGGTGGCGATGTTGATGGCGACGGTTATGTCGATTACATCGCCAACGCCATGCACGGCGATGGCATCAACGACAATGTTGCCAATGGCGGACAAGTTTATGTTTTCAGCGGTAAAAAACTCTCTGCCAAATTAGGACTGCTGCCGCCACCCGTTGACCCCACGCCGACGCTCGCTACTTCGACTGCTCTAACCTTGAACGGGCAAGTCGTTCAACAAGCCAATGCCGGACAAAGTGGCTTGCGCGTAATCGTCAATGGCACAAACTTCACATCGACAACACAGGTATTCATCAATGGCATACAGGTCGTTGCGCACATTCCGGCTGATGCGCAACTCGCCGCCACGCAACGCACAGTTGAGTTGGATGAGAATCTGGCGATTAGAAACAGTGCGGGAAGTTTGTTGGTACGGGTTAAAAATCCGAACTCGCCGTTATCGAATGAAGTGAATGCCGGGCGTTTAATTGGACCGGAAATCACTGTGGTGACCTTGAAAGTGAAAGGTACGGGTAAAACCATTGTACGCATTACCGGCACCAATTTCCCAACCAACGCGGGCGTGTCAATAACTGTGAATGGACAAGGGGTGACGATTAATTCTGTGACTGTGGAATCCGCGACTTTCATTTCAGCAGTTATCAAACCGGCATTTGCGCCGCCATCAGGAAGCCTACTGAAGGTTCGCGTCACCACGCCTGGGGGTGTGCAATCGAATGAATTTTCCGTTACAAAGCCTTGATTTAGCGAATTGATTTTGCATTTTTATGGGTTCAGAAAGTGTCGGAAATCTGTCTTATAAAAATGCAAAATCAATTTGACAGCCTGCCGGACGGCGTGTAGGATTGGCGCGTTTCAAATTCTTCTAACCTTCCCAAAGTAGATTAATTTGCAACCGCATTGAAACGGCAATGCGTTGGCTGATGTCCATAAAGGCTACGCTCGAAAAGCGCGGAACCGTTATTTGAAAGTAGTGTGAGGAGAACTGAAGTTGAAGTTAAAGTTTTGCGCGTTTGTAGAAAAACAAAAAGCCGCAGACGCTCTCTGCTCCTAGCTCTGATCATCACTACGAGATTCACCCAAGATGAAAAGGAGATAAAAGCATTGAAAGAACAAGGCACCGTTAAATGGTTTAACAACGCAAAAGGTTATGGTTTTATCACACGCTCAAGCGGTGATGATGTGTTTGTACACTATTCGGCTATCGAGTCGGAAGGCTACAAGACCTTGAATGAAGGTCAAATGGTTGAATTCACGCTCATTCAAGGTCCCAAAGGTCTGGCAGCTTCCAACGTAACGGCTGTTTAGCTTTAACACATTGCAAGGAACTCGATCATCCCTTCGAGTTCCTTTTTTCTTCTCCCTGTTTCTAACTTAAATCCCGATTTTCCTTCTTAGGTTTGCCTGCAAAGCCAGCTTTTCGGCTCAAATTTTTTCAACGTGTGTGATAGACTTTTACTCCCTCGAATGCGCAATGGTTATCTCTGCAAACTTTAAGGAGGCTCTGTCAGCTATGAAAAAACCGAACCAGGAATTTATTGATGTCGGTAGAGTCGAAAGCGAAATCTACGAACCCAGCGAAGAGGTGCTTGAAGAGTTTGCCGAAGTCCAACGTTTTGCTACGAATAAAGAGTTGTTCACCGATGAATCGGTCAAAGGGCATGCGGCTGAACATCATCAGGACGAGTCCGGTGAAGAAGCCATCGGTGGGTTTATAACCACAACAGATGATGACCTGGTTGATGAGATGGGCGAAGCCGCCGGTTTAAGCTATGCCGACGATGAGCCGTTGCACACTCCTGAAAAGATTGAAGAGCGCGACCGCCATCGCTGGGAACTCGACCCGGCATCATCGGAAGACTACCAGCAGCGGGTCAATCACGAAGGCGAATAATCAAGTTTTTCTTGTGATCATTCACAAGGTTTAATCAAGTTTCTCGATGAGAAGTGATTTGCTATAATTTGCGACCCTAAAGATCACAGAATGGTGAGGAGTACAATGCGTAAAATATTTTCTTTACAAATGCTGATGGTTCTGGCGCTCACGGCGTCAAGCGTGCAGGCCGACACGATTACTTTGAAAAATGGCAGTGTGATTAAAGGCAAAGTTTCAAGCTTTGCCGATGACCAGTTTGTTATTCTGCTCAATACCGGTTCGAGCGGCAACCGCAGCAAAGCGATGATCTATGCCGGTGATATTGCCAAGATTGATTTTGAAGCCGCAACTGCGGGCGATATGCAACCGGAAGAGACTATGGCTTCGAGCAATCCTCCGCCAACTGTTAAAGAGACCCCTAAAGAAGCCTCGACCAAACCGGCAAAAGAGAGTCAGCCGCCGGTTGACCCTTCGTTGAAAAACACCAAAAATACGAAAAAGCCTGAGGTGAAACGCGAACCTGAACCCAAACGTGAAGAGGTTGTCGAAACGCCGCCTATTGAAAAAACCCCGCAACCTGAAGTGACCACGCCGGAGATTCCCAAAGTCGATCCGAAAAAAGCCAATGTCAAAACCCAGACCGTCGAAGTGGGCGCGAAACGCGATTGGACGAGCACCGGTTTGATTGTTAAGAAAGGCGATAAAATTCGCATCACTGCCACCGGCACGATCAACATCGACCCGGCAGGCGAAGCCAGCGGACCCGAAGGTCTCGATACGCCGGATACCAGAAAGTTGATGGCTGATAAACCCACAGGCGCACTGATTGGCGTGATTGGCGCGGACAATGATGATTTTCTGTTCATCGGTCGCGCCGCCGAATTTACTGCAACCCGCGACGGTTTATTATTTTTGTCGGTCAATGAAGGCACGCTTTCCGATAATTCCGGCGCTTACAAAGCGGTGATTGAAATTCAATCTCCGACCCGCCCGACAAGACAATAAACGAACGAATAATTTGATTGGTTAAGGCGCAGGTTAAGGCAATCTGCGCCTTAATTTTTATCGCTGTGGCACAACTCGCTTTGACCTTTACGAACGCTGTTTGAGAGGGTTCACAAGTCGGATTGTTGCCCGAAAATTACCAAAAAATTAACTCCCAGTTTGCTTGACTTGTCCACCTGCTTAAAGTAGCCTTTCAGCTTAAAATCCACCCCAAAGTTTCTCAGTTGTGAAAGATGAAAAAGGGTAGGTTGGCTTACGCTCACACGCGCCCGGGCAAGACGAAATCAGAATTTCGCTAACACTCTGGCGACAGGAAAATGGAGAAGATGTTGTGCTGCTTTTCAGCAAAGCATTCACCGACTCCTCAGTTCATTTTATACAATGGTCATCGATTGAAAATCGCCACGGCAAAATGCGTCTCACAATCTGTGACCCGACTTTAATCTTCAGGAGAGGCAAAATGTCAAAATTATCCTCATACAAAACCCTTTGTGCATTGATGCTGATGTTGGTGATGGCAATGAGTTCCATTCCCGTCTTGGCTCAATCACAGGCAGGCAGCGGTCAAATCGTCGGCACCGTGACTGACCCACAGAAAGCCGCGATTGCCGGCGCGACCATCAAAGCCGTCAACAGCGCAACCGGTTTGACCAGTTCAGCGACTTCAAACGACAGCGGTTCGTTTCAAATTTTATTGTTACCGCCCGGCAAGTACAAAGTGACGATAGAGGCTTCAGGTTTTTCCAAAATTAATGCTGATGTCGAAGTCACCGTCGGTCGCGCCGCCGATTTAAATGTCGAATTAAAAACCGGAGGCGTTGAAGAATCCATCACCGTAACGGCAGGCGCGGTTCAGGTACAGACCACACGCTCGGAAGCCGACGCCGTGATTAATGAACGCGCCATTGAAAACTTACCCATCAACGGTCGCCGCTTTCAGGACTTCGTTACCTTGACGCCGACCGCGCAGGTTGACCCGCAACGCGGACAGATTTCGCTTTCCGGTCAACGCGGCGTTTATGGCGCAAATGTCAATGTTGATGGCGTCGATTACAACCAACCGTTTTTCGGCGGCATTCGCGGCGGTGAACGCTCGAATACGGCATTCACGGTTCCTCAGGAATCCATCAAAGAGTTTCAGGTCGTTGCCGGCGGTTACTCAGCCGAATTCGGGCGCTCGACCGGCGGCGTTATCAATGCCGTCACCAAATCCGGCACCAACAACTGGCACGGTTCATTATTCTATTTATTGCGCCCGGAAAAGCTGGCAAGAAACAATAACTATTTCGATGCCTTGCAACTTTCCGTTCAACCTTTGCAAACCTCGACTTCATCGCCACCGCCGTTTGAGCGCAAAGTAAGACCCGCGCCGCGTCAGGATCAATTCGGCGGTTCAATCGGTGGGCCAATCAAAAAAGACAAAGCGTTCTTCTTTTTCTCTTACGAACATCAACGATTTCGTAACGAACGCGAAGTCTTCTTTAATAACCTTGGTGGCTTTACCCCAACGACCAACACTCAGGAAGCTTTCGATTTCTTTAAATCACAGGAAACCCAATTTACCGCAACCAACGATGCCGATGCCTTGCTTGGTCGCTTCGACTACGAAATCAATTCCAACCATCGCTTCAATGTGCGCTATAGCTACAGCCGCAACGAAGCGTTGAATTCCAACGCAACCGGTAACGCCTTATTCCCGACCACGGTCAGCGCGCTGACCAACAACGGAACGGAAAAAGATAATACCAACACCTTTGTCGGACAGTTCGCGAGTTTCTTCAGCACCAATTTAGTCAATGAACTTCGCAGTCAATACTCACGCGAAGAGCGTCCGCGTCTTTCCAACTCGGAACTTCCGACCGTCAGCACCAGCATCGGACGTTTCGGCGCGGTGAACTTTCTGCCGACCACGCAATTTGACTGGAGATTCCAGGTTGCTGACAGCCTGACCTGGACCAAGGGCAACCATACCGTGAAGTTCGGCGGCGAAATCAACCACATCTTCGTTGATCAGTTGTTCGGTTTCAACCAATTCGGAACCTTCAATATTTCAGGCTCTACGGTCTCGACAATTCTTGATATTTTGTCTTATACGCCGAGCGTCACCACCGGCACGGTCAACCGTTTCGATAGTTCATCGGTTACCTATCTCAGCCAAATCGGTAATCGTCAAGCCAGCTATTCGACAAACGAAATCGCTTTCTTCGGGCAGGATGCCTGGCGCATTCGTCCGAACCTGACCATCAATTATGGCTTGCGTTGGGAAGGTCAATACAATCCCGACCCGGAAGCCAACAATACGGCGTTGATTAATAAGCTTAAAGATTTCCGCTTCCCGTCAGGTCATGTAATTGATCCGACGCAGATTCCCGATTCGACCGAACAATTCGGCCCGCGTTTCGGATTTGCTTATGACCCGTCAAGCGACGGCAAAACCGTTATTCGCGGCTACACCGGACTCTACTATGCCCGCACGCCGCTACTGCTGTTGGCTGCGCCGTTTAATAACTTCCGTGACCCGGCAGGCGACCTGTCGATTCAATTGCCGTTATCAACCTCATCACTGGCTGCCGGCAATCCGCTGAAAACCTGTACCACGGTTTATTGCCAGTTGAAATTGATTGGCGTTGACCTCAACACCGCATCGCTTGGTTCGTTGCCGGTAATTTCCGCAGACAAGGTACGCTCGATTGCCCAGGCGCTTGGCATTTCCGGTTTCGACCCCTTCACAGGAGTTGCGCCGATTGCCATGGCTTCGGATTTCAAAAATCCTCAATCATTCCAGTTCGGACTTGGCATTGAGCGGGAATTGCGCAGAGGCTTTACAGTTGGTGTAGATTACACCCACGTCAAAACCACTTATCTGCAACGCAATCGTGATGTAAATCTGCCCTCTCCCGGTCTGCTTGCCGGTGATGTTTCACTTAGACCTTTTTACGGACTGCTCGGTTCGGGCACTGCGCGTCCGGCGGTTCCGCGCCCCATCTCGACACTCGGTTCGGTTCAAGTGCGCGAATCGACGGGCAAAGCGCTTTATCGCGCCTTGACCTTGCGCGCCAAATTCCAGAAATCGCGCTTGCAATTCAACGCTTTCTACACCCGTTCAAAATCGCTTTCCGATGATGACAACGAGCGTGACGCGGGCGGTATCTCTTATGAAAATGGTCGAGATTTAAGCTCGGAATATTTCCTCTCGCGTTTAGATCGTAAACATCAATTCGTTGCCAATCCGGTATTCACCACGCCGTTTGATTTTGAAATTTCAAGCGCCATTCGTTTGCTTTCCGGGTTGCCGATTGATGCCACATTCGGCAGCGATGCCAACGAAGACCGTGGCGGACCGGATCGCCCATTCAGAGCGCCCGGCGTGCCGTTCTTGCGCAACTCCTTCCGCAACCGTCCACAATATAATGTTGACCTGCGGGTTCAGAAACGCTTCAACCTCGGTGCGGAAACCCGAAAGTTGGTAGTTTCGGCGGAAATTTTCAATATTTTCAACCTCGAAAATATTCAACTTTCCGGTTCTCAAGTAACCAATTACTGCGCGACTACGACGCAACGTGATTGCGGATTTCTTGCGCCATCCAATCCGAATTTCCTGTCGCTCTATGATTTGAATCCTGCTTCATCGCGACGTGGAAGTTTATTGTTGACGAATAATCCGGGTGCGCCATTCCAAATGCAACTCGGCGCGCGTTTCACTTTCTAGGTTTTTTCGCGCCCTTCAACAACCAAGCGGTGATGAGTTTAAACTCATCACCGCTTTTTTATTTTTCAAAACGATAACGGGTTGCCAACCGCTTCAAAGTGAAATCAATTGCAAATCGCTCTATAGCGGTTTGCAAAACGATTTACTGAGGTTGAACAAGCGGTCTTTGACCGCGTCGTTAAGCAGTCGCGGTCAAAGACCGCTCTCTCAACAGATGCTGAGTAAACTCAATTGCAAATCGCTCTAAATAGCTGCTTAAAAATATTTTCTTGAAATCATTCTACCTGCCTTGCTCGTCCACAAAAATTTTTACCGCAAATCTGCAAGCCGCTGCCGCTCTCGCATTCTGTATGTGAAAGCTTTCAACCAAATAAACCGTGGGCTTCTGTGCCGAAACCTTGAGCGCCCCAAACATAGAAGCCCGTCAATCAAACAACAAAAAATTCGCACCGTGCTGCCAGAATCAGAATGGGTTCGCCAATTTAGTTTTCAGTTTTCAGTTTTTAGTTTTTAGTTTTCAATTACAACTATCTCATTTAACGACAATCTAAAAATTCAAACTGCATCGCTAACCGGCGAAGAAGGAGATTTATGCACCGCAAAGTTTACCTGTTTTTTATATGTCTAACAGTCGCTTGCCTTGGCGCTTACATCAGCATTGCCAACATCGAAGAAAATAATGGATTGGGATTTACCTCTTCAGCTTCAACCAAAGTTACCCAGGGTTCGCTTCACGCCGTCAGCGCCGAAGGCAACACCATTGGCGACTGTCCACTGAAACATACCGAAGTTAAAGCCGAAATCAACGGCTTTCTGTCGCGCGTTTTTGTCACCCAGGAATTTGAAAATCCGTTTAAAGATAAAATCGAAGCCATCTACACTTTCCCACTTCCGCAAAACGCCGCGATTGATGAAATGACCATGCACATCGGCGAACGCATCATTCGCGGGCAAATCAAACGCCGCGAAGAAGCCCGTAAAATCTATGAAGCGGCACGCAACGCCGGTCAGGTCGCCAGTTTATTAGACCAGGAACGTCCGAATATTTTCACCCAATCGGTCGCCAACATCATGCCGGGCGAAAAAATCAACATCACCATCAGCTATGTTGAAACCTTGAAATATGAAGCCGGGTCTTATGAGTTCGTTTTCCCAATGGTCGTCGGCCCGCGTTACATTCCCGGCACGCCAACCGGAAAACAGGGTGGCGGTTTCGCGCCCGATACTGACCGCGTGCCGGATGCGTCGCGCATCACGCCGCCGGTTGCTGCCCCCAACACACGCGCCGGTCACGATATTTCCATCGAAGTGAAACTCGACGCCGGGGTGCCGATTGACAATATCAAATCGACGCTTCACGACGTTGATATTGATAAACGTGACGCCCACACGGCAAGCATTACGCTACGCAGCAAAAATGAAATTCCCAATAAGGATTTTATTTTGAAATACGATGTCGCAGGGCGAAAAATCGAAGACGCGTTGATGACTCATCGCGGCGCGCAAGGCGGCTTTTTCACTTTTATTATGCAACCGCCGGAGCGCGTCACTGCCGAAGATGTCACTCCGAAAGAGATTGTTTTCGTTCTCGACACTTCGGGGTCGATGATGGGCTATCCGATTGAAAAAGCCAAAGAGTGCATGAAACTCGCGCTCGATAATCTCTATCCGCAAGACACCTTCAACCTCATCACCTTCGCAGGCGATACTCATATTTTATTTAATGCGCCCGTCCCGGCAACGCGCCAGAATTTAGCTCGCGCGCAGGCTTTCCTGCAATCGCGTTCAGGCAGCGGCGGCACTGAAATGATGAAAGCGATTCGCGCCGCGCTTGACCCATCCGATAAACAAGACCACATCCGCATCGTCTGTTTTATGACCGATGGTTATGTCGGCAACGATATGGAAATTATTTCCGAAGTGCAGAAACATCCGAACGCCCGCGTCTTTTCTTTCGGAATTGGTTCATCGGTAAACCGTTTCCTGCTTGACAAAATGGCGGAACACGGACGCGGCGAAGTCGAATATGTCACGTTGCAGGATGAGGGTTCGGCTGCCGCAAAACGTCTGCACGAACGCATGCACAGTCCTCTGCTCACAGACATTTCAATCGATTGGAATGGATTGGCAGTCGCAGACGTTTATCCAAAACGCATTCCCGATTTGTTCAGCGCCAAACCTGTGGTCGTCACCGGTCGTTATACGACAAGCGGCAAAGGGGTGATTTATCTCAAAGGCAAAATGGCTGGGCGCGATGTGGTCAAAGAGATAGCCGTTGAGTTGCCCGGCGAGGAACCGAGTCGCGATGTTTTAGCGAAGTTATGGGCGCGAACCCGCATCGAAGATTTAATGTCGCAGGATTATGCCGGTGCACAAAACGGTTCAATGAATGCCGAGTTGCGCGAAACCGTCACGCAGGTGGGTTTGGAGTATCGCTTGATGACGCAGTTCACTTCATTCGTTGCGGTTGAGGAAAAAATCATCACCGAAGGCGGCGTGCCTCGTACCGTTCAAGTGCCGGTTGAGATGCCCGAAGGCGTGAGCCACAAAGGCATCTTTGGTGAAGATAAAGAAGAAAGAAGCCCATCGCTAAACGGACAGGCTGCGGTGGGCAAGATGTCTGCGAGAAGCTATGGTATTGGCGGCGGCGGTGGCGGCGGTGTAGGCCGCGCTTCTGCGCCAACTGTCTCATCGCCTCTTCCCACAGCCGAACCGGCGAAAGAAAAAGATGATGCAACGAAGATAAAAACGCCTGCCGGTTCCAAATTGCATCCATCGGTTGCGGCTATCATTGACCGTTTGAAGAAGCGTTTACCGGCATCAGCCGAGGAAACGAAATTCGTCAAAGCCGGTAAAGCCGAGTTGCGCGTTCACCTCGCGAACCTTTCCAAGGGAACGCTTGCGCAACTCAGGCAACTCGGATTTGAAATGCTTACCCAGGTAAATGGCTCGAATGTCATCACCGGTCGCCTCAGCATTGAAAAACTTGATGCTTTGGCGAAACTCAACACGGTGATTTACATCGCGCCGTTAAACAGCAATTAGCGAACATCTCTTCCTTAGAGTTGGTTAAACGCCAATCTCTGTCAACGGATGAAGCAAGCGCGAGAGAGTACACGAACCCTGTGGTTCATGTTAATCTTTCGCTTGCCTCATCCGCCTTTTTATTTTTCAAACCATTTTGAATCGAAGGTGCTTGTTATGAAAAAATTCCTCTTGGCTTTTTCAATGCTTTTGGTTTTCAACTTCGCAAGCCTCGCGCAAGAAAGCGGCAATCGGGTTTATGGCAACAATCAAAGGCAACGTGAAACCGTGCCGCAACTCGGAAATCTTTACAGCACCGAAGCCAAAGATGCTGCCGGTTCGCCCTTCATCGAGGCTTATGTGTTGCTCAATCTCAAACCCGATGAATTTATCGCGGTGTTCGGCATCGCCCAGGAGGGCACCACGCTTGCCGACAGCGCGACAAAAATCAACGCCCAGATTAAAACCTTTCAAACGGCAATAGAAGCTCTCGGCATAAAACCGAGCGATGTCTTCGTTGATTTCATCACTCAGAATCGCGTCTATGATTACACGGTTGCCGGAACTCTGGCGAAAGAAGAATTATCCGGGTTTGAAACCAAAAAAAATATTGCCGTTCGTTATAAAGACCGCGCGGTGTTGGATAAGCTATTGACCGCCGCCGCCAAAGCCGCGATTTTCGATTTAATCAAAGTCGAGTATGTCATCAGCGATATGACCGCCGCGCGTCAGCAATTGCTGGAAGAAGCCGCGAAAATCATTAAGAAAAAAGAGGAAAATTATGCGCGGTTGTTGAATATCAAGTTGCGCCCCAGCCTCGTCTTTCAGGAAAAATACAACACCTTTTACCCGTCGGATTTGTATAACGTCTATACCGCTTATGAAACCGGCAATGTGGGTAATCGCTACGATATGCGCATCCTTGAACAACGCAAGACCAAAACCTTTTTTTACAATGCGCTCGACATCAGTAATTTCGACGCGGTGATGAACCCCATCGGCATCGAACCGATTGTGCAATGCACGCTGTATCTGAAAATCAAATACAGCCTGAGCCAATAATTTTGTTTACGCTATAATGCCGTCAAAACTATTTAAGGGAGAAATCTATGCCACAAATTAATAGACAATTTACGCTTGCGGCGCGTCCGGTCGGGTTTCCCAAAGAATCCGATTTTAATTTAGTTGAGACGCCGATTCCTGAACTTAAAGACGGCGAGTTTTTGGTTCAGTCCATTTACCTTTCGGTTGACCCGTATATGCGCGGGCGTATGAACGATGCCAAATCTTACGCCGAACCCGTAAAAATCGGCGGCGTGATGGTCGGCGGCGTGGTCGGCAAAGTCATCGAATCGAAAAATGCGCAGTACCACTCCGGCGATTATGTCGAAGGCTATTTCGGCTGGCAGGAATATGCCGTCACCAGTGGCGAAGGCGTGAGAAAACTTGACCCCAATCTAGCGCCCATCTCAACTGCGCTTGGCATTTTAGGCATGCCGGGAATGACTGCCTATTTCGGCTTTCTGGAACTTTGCCAACCGAAGGCGGGCGACACCGTCGTCGTTTCAGGCGCAGCCGGAGCCGTCGGTTCATTCGTCGGACAAATCGCCAAAATTAAAGGCTGTCGCGCGGTCGGCATTGCCGGAACCGATGATAAAGTCGCGTGGCTTACCAACCAACTCGGATTCGACGCGGCGTTCAATTATAAAACCACAGAAAACTACGTCGCCAAACTCAGGGAACTTTGCCCGAATGGCATTGATGGTTATTTCGATAATGTCGGCGGGGCAATTAGTGACGCGGTCTTCATCAATCTCAATCCGTTTGCGCGGGTTTCAATCTGCGGGCAGATTTCGCAATACAATCTTGAAAAACCTGAAATGGGTCCGCGATTGATTTTGGGAACCCTGCTTGTCAAACAGGCGCGCGCCGAAGGCTTCATCGTTTCGCGTTTCGCTGACCGCTTCCCGGAAGGCATCGCGCAAATGGCGACGTGGCTCAACCAAGGCAAGTTGAAATACGAAGAGACCATCGAACCTGGCTTTGAAAACATGCCGAAAGCCTTTCTCTCAATGCTACAGGGTAAAAACACCGGCAAACAACTGGTTAAAACCGCTGCCGATTAACCCTCGTGCAGAATTAAAGTCTTGTGTTCATCGCCGAAAAAAGCTAATTCTAAAGCGACCGTGTTCAAACTCGCGGTCGCTTTAGAATTGCATCAACAGCCCTCCTGACATTTGCCATCAGCCTTATCCGTCGATTTCCAATAACCTGAAAAACCTCAAATCCGCTTTCGATTCGCCTTTATCATTTGCTCAGTCGGTGACTGCCGACGCCCTGCCTCAGAGCGCCGCTAAAACGAAGCGCAGCTTTGCGCCTTCTTTGAGCGAAGCGGTATTCATCTGTTGCCTGTTGCTTGCCATCAATATTGGCGATAGGTTTTTAAACGACGGCGACACCTTCTGGCATATTGTAACCGGCTACACAGTTGTCACGGAAGAAAGCGAAAGCGACGCCAGCGAATAATTATTGTCGCTACTCGCTTACGTCATCGATAGGTGCGCAAATGCGGTTCGTCAAGATGCGGAGTCGCGTTGAACCAATCAAGCGATAATTTATTGCGATTGAAAAGCAGTTCGGTGATTGAACAATTGCGGATGCGCCAGTTGAGGTCAAGGGCGCTTTGTTCCGTCGCATTAACGGCGATTTGCACCATCACGCCGATGGGTCCGCCCGAAGTAAACACCGCGATGCGACGACGGCTGCCGCCTTGAATGATTTTTTTCAACCCCCGTTCAACCCGCGCGCTGAACGACAGCCACGATTCGACATCCGACAGATGAATGTGACCTTCAAGCCAGATGGTCATCAATGCTTCAAACATTTTTTGGAAATAGCGATTGCGGTTGGGGGTGTCTTTGTTGGCGTCAAACTCTACACAAAGCCTGCGAAATTCGGGATTTTTTTCGGCGAGCGCGGGACGCAGGCGATGCAAAATGCCATCGGCATCATATTCATTGAACTCACTCATCACCACCGGCTCAGGCAGCGGAAGTCCCGCTTGACTGTAGCCCTCATAAACGATTTCCGCCGTGCGGTGATGGCGGGTGAGCGTACCCACATACACTTCGTCAAATTGCACACCGTAACGCAGCCAGTAATCGGCGAGTTTGCGGGATTGCGCTTCGCCAATTTCGGAAAGCCGGTCGGTAATTTTTTCAAACGGGGTTGCCTGCCCATGTCTTATCAGCGTGAGTGTGCTCATCTAAGTTGAAAAATTATTCCTTTAAAAATTAACTGCAAAGCCGGATTTTCAGTTCGACATTGTAGCATTGCCGTTGAGATTGCGAAGAGTTTTTGTAAGCCTCCGAGGTTTTATATTCGCGTTAATTCAAGTATGATGCCTAGGCAGCGAAACAACGCCCCATATCCCAACCCCATTTGAGGTAAGACATGGCTGTTCAAACAGAAGGTGAGCATGATTTCGTTGAACTCACCCAGGAGGTTTCGCATTCGTCGCTCTGGAACCCTGACCTTGCACCAACGACCATCAAAGAACGCACCTGGTCAACGTATAACATCGCCGCCTTGTGGATCGGCATGAGCGTGGTGATTACTACCTATACGCTTGCCGGAGGTTTCATCGAACAGGGGATGAACTGGTGGCAAGCGATGATTACGATTTTGCTTGGCAATACCATTGTGTTAATCCCCATGATTTTGAACGCCCATGCCGGAACCAAATACGGCGTGTCGTTTCCGGTTTTGTGTCGCGCCTCGTTTGGCACGAAAGGAGCAAACCTCGCGGCGATGGCGCGGGCGTTGGTTGCTTGCGGATGGTTCGGCATTCAAACCTGGATTGGCGGCGAAGCTTTCGATGGACTCATGCGGGTCATGTGGAGCGGTTGGGCATCAGTGCCCGGTCACACCTTTATTATGTTTTTCGTTTTCTGGTTGATTCAGGTCTTTATCATTGTGCGCGGCATCGAAGGCATCAAATATCTCGAAAGCTGGTCAGCGCCCTTGCTGCTTGCGGGCGGCGCGATTTTACTTTTTTGGGCGACGAATGAAGCCGGTGGCATGGGTCGCGTGCTCGATTCCGTTTCGCTTTTACAACACACAGACCCGACCAACCCGCGCCCGTCATTCTGGCAAATGTTTCCACCTGCGCTTACCGCAAGCGTCGGTTACTGGGCGACGCTCAGTTTGAACATTCCCGATTTTACGCGCTATGCCAGAAGCCAGCGTTCACAAATGCTCGGACAGGCCTTGGGGCTGCCGACGACGATGACGGCATTCGCCTTTATCGGGGTTGCGACCACCTCGGCAACCGTGTTGATTTTCGGTCGCCCGATTGCCAATCCGGTTGAACTTGTCGGGCAGTTTAATAGTGTGGTGATTGTGCTGTTTGCCACCATCGTAATTTTTGCTGCGCAACTGACGACCAATATGGCAGCCAATGTAGTGTCGCCTTCAAATGATTTTTCCAATCTCAATCCGCAAAAAATCTCTTATGTGACGGGCGGGTTAATTACGGCAATCATCGGCGTGTTGATGATGCCGTGGAAATTATACAGAGATGCGGCGGCATATATTTTCACCTGGCTGATTGGTTATTCGGGGCTGATGGGGGCAATCGGTGGAGTGATGATTTGCGATTACTGGATTCTGCGCAAACAGAAACTTTCGCTACCGGATTTATTTTTGGAAAACGGCATTTACAGTTACGCGAATGGCATCAACTGGCGAGCCGTGATTGCTATGGGTGTCGCGATTATCCCGGTCTTTCCGGGCTTCATCCGAGCCGCGACAACGCCGAACGGTCTGGTGGCGAATCCGATTTTTTTTGATAGCATCTATACTTATGCCTGGTTTGTAACCTTTGCTATCAGCTTCGTGGTCTACTTTGCCTTGATGCAAAGTGAAATCAAAACTCAAACCAGCGAATAAAATTTATGATTCTCAATGCAACAAATAAAATATCTGTGATGAGCAAATCAATCACCGTCATCATCGCGCTTGCGCTTTGCCTGATCAATTTTTCAACTCAAACCCTGGCGCAAAAATCTGTTTCTGCATCCCCCGCGCCTTCGCGATTGCTTGCCGATTTAAAAAGCTCTGACCCGTTTAAACGTCGCGAAGCTGCCAACGACCTGGGCGCGTTGCGTGCCAGAGAAGCAGTGCCTCAACTCAATGCCGCTTTGTTTGATAAAGACGAAACCGTGCGTGAAGCCGTGGCTTTTGCGCTTGGGCAAATCACCGACCCGCGCGCGGTTCCGGCGCTCACCAAAGCTCTTGCCGATAAAGATTCCGAAGTGCGCGCCGCCGCCGTCTTTGCGCTTGGCATGATTGGCGAACGCAAAAGCGCCGTCGCCATTTCCAATATGCTTGATGATGGTTCGGCAATCGTGCGGTCGGCAGCCGTCACGGCGCTTGGCTTGATGCAGGATGACGCCGCAGTTGATGAATTGCTCGATGCGCTAAACGATGTGTCATTCGATGTGCGTTATGATGCGGTGTGGGCTTTGGGGCAAATCGGCGCGGAAGATGCCATTGACCAATTACAGGTCGCAATGGTCGGCATCGATGCGGTGACGCCGGACAATACCTTGCGCGAAGAGTTTCGTCTTGCCGTACAAAACGCCATCGAACGCATTCGCGCCCAGGAAACCGGCGTGGCGACCCGCCCGCGTAAAACCACCGAAGGCGCAATCTATCCGAACCGTTATGGTAACGAATCGAATCCCATAGGCATTCGTCAATCGGTTAAATTATTGCCATCGGAACGCGCCCGCACAGGCAAATTGAGCGGCACCGTAAAGTTGAAGATTTTGGTTGCCGCCGATGGTCGTGCCGCCCGCGCTTATGTATTGAAACGCGCCGGCAATGGCTTAGACCAACGGGCTTTGCAATCCGTGATGCAATACAAATTTGAACCTTCGTTGATTTCAGGAATGCCGCAAACCGGCTGGATTTTCATCGATATAAAATTTTGAGAGGTTTTTATGGCTGACGCAAACGTGGCATTCGCCGGTTCGATTCCTGAAAACTACGACCGTTTTCTTGTCCCGGTTTTCTTCGCGCCTTATGCGCGAGACCTGGTTCGGCGCATAACCGTTCAAGAAAATGCTGCCGTCCTTGAAATCGCCTGCGGGACGGGAATGGTGACGCGCAAACTGAAAGACACGCTGCCTGCAACCGCGCGACTGGTGGCGACCGACCTCAACCCGGAGATGATGGAGGTCGCAAAACGCAAATTCACTGCTGATGAAATTATTGAATGGCAACAAGCCGATGCGATGAACCTGCCTTTTGCGGATGAAACGTTTGACGCCGCCATCTGTCAATTCGGCTTGATGTTTGTTCCCGATAAAGTTACCGCTTTATGTGAAGTGAAGCGCGTGTTGAAACCCGGAGGTATTTTTTTATTCAGCGTCTGGGATGCGATTGAAAAAAATGAAATGGCACAGATTGCCCATGAAACGATTCAAAGTTTTTTTGATAATGACCCACCCGCTTTTTATGAAATTCCTTTTAGTCTCGACAATCCCGAAGGGGTTCAAGCGTTTTTAAAAGAGGCCGGTTTCATTGATATACAAATGGACATCGTCACGATGACCGGCGAAAGTCCAACAGCGCAGGACGCCGCGCGTGGGACGGTTGAAGGAAATCCGATCATCAATGCCATCAATGAGCGCGGTGTAGATAAAGAAAAAGTTATCGAAGCAGTCGCCGAAAAGCTTGCAAAACAATTAGGCGATAAGCCTTTGAAAACTAAATTGCAGGCGTTGGTTTTCAAAGTGAAAAAATGAATCTGATTGGGTATGAATAACCGGTCTTGAGATTTCTTCAAACCATTGAGAGGAGCAATTGTCATGGCAAAGATTGTTAAGTGCGGACTCATTCAAGCGACCAACGCTTGTTCGACTGAGGAGCCGCTTGAAAAAATCAAACAGGCAAATATCGAAAAGAATTTGGGCTTCATTGAAGCGGCTGCCCGTCAGGGCGTGCAGATAATCTGTATGCAGGAAGTGTTCACCACCCCGTATTTTTGCGCCGAGCAAACCACGCGCTGGTATGACGCGGTTGAACGCATTCCCGATGGACCTACGGTTAAGCTCATGCAGGAGGTCGCCAAAAAACATGGCATGGTCATCATCGTGCCGATTTACGAAGAAGAGATTACCGGCGTTTATTACAACACCGCCGCGGTAATTGATGCAGACGGCACTTATCTCGGCAAATATCGCAAAAATCATATTCCGCACGTTGCGCCGGGTTTTTGGGAAAAGTTCTACTTCAAACCGGGCAATCTCGGCTACCCGACGTTTCGCACAGCCTTTGCGCAGGTTGGCGTCTACATTTGCTATGACCGGCACTTTCCCGAAGGCGCGCGCGCTTTAGGTTTGAACGGCGCAGAGATTGTCTTCAATCCTTCGGCAACGGTTGCGGGACTTTCGGAATATTTATGGGAACTCGAACAACCGGCGCACGCGGTTGCCAACGGTTATTTCATCGGCGCTATCAATCGCGTCGGGCACGAACAGCCCTGGGACATCGGCGAATTTTACGGCAAGAGCTATTTCTGCAACCCGCGCGGCAAAATCATCGCCCAGGCTTCACGCGATAAAGATGAACTCGTGGTCGCCGATTTGAATCTGGATGAAATTCGCGAAGTGCGCAATACCTGGCAATTTTTCCGCGATAGAAGACCGGAAACCTACCTTGAGTTAGTTGAAGAATAAGGACTGAGTGCTGAGGACTGAGGACTGAGTTGTCAAACAAGGAGGCAAGCAATGGGTAGAGTAGAACGTTTTGAAGATTTGATAGCTTGGCAGAAAGCTCGCTTATTGACTTGTCGAATTTATAAATCCACACGACGTGGGAGTTGGGCTAAAGACTTTGGACTCTCGTCTCAGATTCAACGCGCTTCAGTTTCAATAATGTCGAACATCGCTGAAGGGTTTAAAAGAGGGCGTAGAACGGAATTTCATCAATTTCTATCAACAGCAAAAGCCTCTTGCGCTGAAGTTCGCTCTCAACTTTATATAGCCTTTGATGTCGGCTACCTTAATCAAGATGAATTTAACCAATTATTAGTACAAGCTGAAGAAGTTGGACGAATAATCGGTGGATTGCGTTCATCCGTTGAAAAACAGCGAAATGAGCAAAGAACTGCTTGAACTCAGTCCTCAGTCCTCAGTCCTCAGCACTAAAAGGAGCTTATGGAATTCGCAATCACCTTCAAACCCGATATGCCTGTTGAAAGAATCATTGCGCTCACCAAACAAGCCGAAGCCGGAGGGTTCGCTTACGGCTGGATGTTCGATTCGCACGTCCTCTGGCAAGAGCCTTATCCGTTGCTCACTTTGATGGGCGCAAATACCGAGCGAATGCGTTTTGGCACTTGTGTAACCAATCCCGGCGTGCGCGATGCGACGGTGACCGCGAGTTTGCTTGCGACTATAAATCGCATCACTGGCGGGCGCATGGATTTGGGGATAGGGCGTGGCGACAGTTCGCGCCGCGTGATGGGCAAAAAACCTTTGACGCTTGAGCGTTTGGAAGAAACCGTGAATGTCGTTAGACATTTATGCGCGGGCGATACCGTCAATTACGAAGGGCGCGATTTGCAATTCAACTGGACGACCGGAGATGTGCCGCCGGTCTGGGTTGCCGGCTACGGGCCGAAAGCTTTGCGTTGCGCGGGTCGCGCGGGCGATGGTGTAATTTTGCAATTCGCCGACCCGGATTTGATTCGCTGGTGTCTGGGGTATGTCAAAGAAGGTTGCGAAGAAGCGGGCAAGGATTTTTCCAAATATCGCGTGATGAGCGCCGCGCCCGCCTGGGTGTCAGATGATTTAGCCAAAGCCCGCGAACAGGTGCGTTGGTTTCCGGCGCTCGTTTCCAATCACGTCGTCGATTTGATTGCGAAATACGGCATGGATGCGTTGCCCGAAGCTTTGACTTCATATGTGCAAAATCGTCAAGGGTATAACTATCTGCATCACGCGGAGGTCGGCAGTTCCAATGCCGAATTTGTGACCGATGAAATCGTTGACCGCTTTGCCATCGTCGGAACCGTTGAAGAACATAAACGCCGCTTGCAGGAGTTAAAAGAGATTGGCGTCACGCAATTTAACATTTACCTGATGAGCGGCGACGAAGAAGAACAGCTTGATATTTATGCCAAAGAAATCGTCCCGCATTTTAATTGATTAAAAAAATCTATGATTGGATTCGGAAGACTTGAGAAAGTTGATTTAAGAGAAACTTTGTCAACAAATGAGAGTCTGTATTCTGCTTACTTTCTGGTTGCAGCAATAGATTTAGGATTTGGATTAGATTCGTCCTTATTTTTTGAATTTAATATTCTTACGGAAAACCACCGCGCTTGATTCACAAGTTGGATTTCCCAGCGGATGCGGCGGATCGCGCGGATGAGGGCGGATAAATCCCACAACCTATCCGCGCAACCTGTTTCATCCGCCGAAGATAAATTTCTACTTTCATCGAATCAGCAGTCTTGCTTAGTAAAACCATTCAAATACCAATCGTCTCGCACTTGTCACTCATCGCGGTTTAATGCGAAACTCAAAAACTTACACAATCAATAAAATTCATTACACTAGATGGAGAAAAGAAATTGTCCAGCGTTCCACCTATCATCGAACTTCGCAATGCCCGGTTGAGCAAAGTAGCACAGCTTCGCGCCAAAGGCATCAACCCGTATCCTTCGCGTTCACACCGCACTCACTTCGCCAAAGACATTCTCGACAATTATGAAGCGCGCGAGGGGCAAACCGTGACGGTTGCCGGGCGGTTGATGTCTTTTCGTCCGCAAGGCGCACTCAGTTTCGGTCATATTCAAGACCAGACCGGACGCATTCAACTCTACATTCGCCAGGACACCCTCACCGAATCGACAGGCACACTCGCATTTGAAGATTTGCACCTGCTCGACCTCGGCGATTTCGTTGAAGCGACCGGCACCGTAACCAAAACCAAACGCGGCGAGATTTCCGTTTCACCGACTACTTTGCGCATTCTCACAAAATCCTTGCGTCCGCTGCCTGACAAATGGGCTGGACTCAAAGACCGTGAAGCCATTTTGCGCCGCCGTTATCTCGACACCACCATGTCGCCTGAACACAAAGCGGTATTTGAAAAAGTCGGGCAGATGCTGTTTGCCGTTCGCCAGTTTTTATATGGGCGCGGCTTCATCGAATTTCAAACGCCGATCATTCAACCGCAATACGGCGGCGGCACCGCTAAACCTTTTTTGACGCACGTCAACGCGCTCGATACCGATATGTTTCTGGCGATTTCGCACGAGTTGTATTTGAAGCGTTTGATTGCCGCAGGTTATGACAAGGTATTCACCATCGGCAGGTATTTTCGTAACGAAGGCATTGACCGCTCGCATCATCCCGAATTTTCGATGATTGAAACCATGACCGCTTATGAAAATTACGAATACAACATGGATTTAATCGAAGATATGTTTCGCCATATTGCCGAAACCGTGTTCAACAAAACCGAATTCGAGGTGCGCGGTCATAAAATCGATTTCGGCAAAAAGTGGAAACGCATTTCAATGGCGGATGCCGTAAAAGAAATCACCGGCGTTGATTTTCGCGAGTGCGCATCGGTTGAAGAAGCCAATGAAAAGCTTGTCGGCTTAGGCATCAATGAACCGCAACCGACGATAGGTCTGGTCATCGCCAAAGCCTTTGAGATGAAGGTCGAAGAGACGCTCATTCATCCGACGTTTATTTACGGGCATCCGATTGATATTTCGCCGCTCGCCAAACCGATGGATGAAAACCCCAATTTCGTCGAGCGTTTTGAAATTTTCATTGCCGGGATGGAATGCGGCGACAACTGGTCTGAACAAAACGACCCCGTAGCACTGCTTGACCGCTGGCAAACGGCAATCACGGTTGAAGATTTGGATGAAGAGAAATTTCATCCGCTGGATTACGATTTCATTGAAATGCTCGAACACGGCATGCCGCCAACCACGGGTATCGGTCCCGGCATTGAACGCATGGCGATGATTTTCACGGGCGAAGATGACATTTACAACATCATCTTTTTCCCGATGATGAAGCCCGTTTTGTCGCAAGCCAACGCGGCGATTTTCGGCATTGATGAACTGCCTAAGTTCGGTTTCAAAGAAGACGTTTTATTATCGCAGGAAGAATTTGAAACGTTACTTGCCGAAGGTGTCCTCGTGCCGCAAAGTTCGCAGATTAATTTGCGGCTGCATTTTCGCATCTGGGAACATCCAACGGCGGAAGGCAACTGGAAGGCAACTGGTTATGTCGAAGCCAATGGCTTTTTGAAAAACAAGCGATTGAAAATCACCGGCTACAACAGTGAATCAACCGAGCAGCCCAACAAAGTTGAGGCATATCAGGCACTCAAACAATTCGCGATTAAAAATTTCATCGTCAAGGTGAAAGAAAGATTCAGCGATTGTAAATTTAAATTTCTCGAAGATGAGTAGGAAGTGCTTGATATTGGCGGCAACGTTCAATCATTTCCATCAGCGTATCGCAGGGCTTACAAAATTGCTTGAACTCATCCGCAAGGTTCATTCCCAGAGGATGCGGCGGATTTTCCGTCTTTATCCGCAACATCCGCCGCATCCGTTGGGAATTCAAATTGACATCAAACCTGTCGGGGACTTCCAGCCAACAACTGATTTTAATCTTGCAATCAACTGCCGGTAATCTTCGCGCGTAACTCTTCATCAGGCGCGATGGTAGTGCAATATTTCTCTTCTTTGAACGCTTTAAAACCGCGTTTCAAATAATTCGGTAACGCCGCTGCATCATCCAATGTGCAGGTGTGCAACCACACGCGCGAGGCTCCCTGCATCCACGCCTTTTGAATCGCTACACTCAATAGATGTTTGCCCAACCCTTTCCCGATGAATTCGGGCAACAATCCGAAATAAGCAATTTCAGTTGCGCCATCCGTTTCTTTATTCAATTCAAAATAACCGGCGGGCGCGCCTGCGTAATACATCACATATAAACTCAAACTCGCTTGCGCAAGATAAGCGCGAGTCTCTTCATCCGTCCACGCCAGCCTGTCCGTCCAGTGATAAAACCTGCCGACTTCGCGATACAGGAAACGATGAAACGACGCAGGGCAATTTTTCACTTCTTCGATGCGAAGGCGAGCATCTTCAACATACGTCGGCGTGAATTCACCGGGGTCGTTAATCTGCAAATAAGTTCGCGTTACTTCTATCTCTTTACCATTCATATTCATCTGAACCATCTCGAAATAATTGACGTACAATCAAACATCGTCGCGCTGCTTTAAATTTACCGAAGCGATGTTACAAAGTTAGCTTATTTTTTACCAGCAATCCGTGCCCATCAATCAGAACACCTGGAGAGGTAATGAAGAAAATCATTTTTGCGCTCAGCTTATTAATTATTTTTGCGCTAACGGCATCTGCACAATCGGCTGATAAAATCATTGACCGTTACAAAAAAGCGGTAGGCGGCGATGTCGTAAAAAAAATCAAAAGCACAACCATCACCGGAATAATCAAGACCACAGACGACCAAACCGGTCGGTTCACGCAACAAGCATCTGCGCCCGACCGCTTACGCACAGATATCGAAATCGGACAGTTGAAAGCCAGCGAATGTTACAACGGCAAGTCTGCCTGGCGATTGGATGCGGCGGGACTAAGAACCCTCTTGGGCAACGAAGCCAAACAGGTGCGCTTGAATGCATTGCTGACCACAGGCAGATTTCGCGACTTATCGAAAAGCCGCATCTATCCACAAACGCCGGTAAAAACTTCTGTTGATAATCGGGAAGCCTTGGCTATCGAATTTCTCAGAGAAAATGCAAAAATCAAACTCTATTTCGACGCCAAAACCTATCTCGTCATTAAACGGGAGCGCGAAACCTTAGCTGGAATTGAAGAGACTTTCTTTAGCGATTATCGCGCTGTCGATAGAGTGATGGAACCATTTGCCATCAAAATTAAAACCGCCGCAAATGAACTCACGATCACCATTGATAAAGTCGAACACAACCGCTTAACTGACGAATCGGCTTTCCTCTACCCGAAACTTGATAGTGAAAGACCGCTGCCCGACGTTGAAGCGGTGATGAAAGCGGTGGTGGCGAATCAGGAAAAGATTGAAGAACTGCGCGAAAAATATACCTTCAAACAGATTGAAACCGAGTACGAATACAACGACAAAGGGCAGGTCAAAAAAAGCGAAGAACGGGTTTCGGAAATCACCCCGGTTGCCGGGCGATTTGTTGAACGATTGGTGAGTAAAAACGGCAAACCGCTTTCCGAAAAAGAGCAGGCTGATGAAGACCGGCGCGTGCAAAAAGAGATTCAGGAGATTCTTGAAGAAAAAGAGAAACGTGAACGCAAACGACTCGGCGAAGGTCGCGACCGCGTCAAAGCCGAAGATACCTATGAAGAGCGCAGCAAC
Organism: Acidobacteriota bacterium; assembly: GCA_040754075.1. Taxonomy (NCBI): domain Bacteria; kingdom Pseudomonadati; phylum Acidobacteriota; species Acidobacteriota bacterium. The sequence goes on along the minus strand of JBFMDH010000003.1, from coordinate 98,726 downwards.
TTTACCATCCTCGGCATTCTGCGACTGAGCGAAGTAACTTCGGTGCGGCGCGAACAGTTTCGCGGGCATGAAGTGATAGCGTTTGATTTCGAGCCGAAAAAAGGCATCAAACCGAAAAATCGCATTGAATCCGTCGTCAACAAACTCGCGGGTACGATGTGGATTGATGAAGAGGCAAAACAGATTGTTCGTCTGGAAGCGCGATTCGTTGAGGGGTTCAAATTCGCCGGTGGCTTGCTGGCATCAGTTTCGCCTTCGACCGCAGTTGTAATGGAACAACAAAAGGTCGGCGATGAAGTCTGGTTGCCTTCGCTTGCCGAAGTCAATATCTCGGCGCGGGTTTTTCTGCTCGCGAAATTTAAAAAGAACGTCGTGACCAGATATAGCGACTACAAAAAATATTCGATTGATAACCAATACGAATTGCAAAAACCGAAAGCCGAAAAGCCTCCTGAAAACGACGGGTCAGCGAAAAACCCTTCAGATGAATTTAACAATCGCTAATCGTTACCAACCGTGAATCTGAAGCTGGCGGATACGCCTGTCGAAGCGGACGCAATCTTTCCGCTTCGACAGGCGTATCCGCCACTTCAATTTGCGCGCTTTCGATCTGGCAATCTCCAAAAAGCAGTATGGCTGTCCCAAAGCGCCTGGAGATTTGCCAATCGCGCTTGTTTTTAAGAACCTGCTTTGGGCAATGTCCGCTTCACAAAGTTTTAGAGAGGGTAATCAGGATTTTGGAAGAGTTGCGGGTGATGTTCTGTCCAATCAGCGCCTTGACCTGCTTTTGATAATTTTTAATCGCTTTCATTTTGCCCTGCTCATTGCCGTTCGCTTCGGCAGTTTCGGCTTCTTCCAACTTTTCCAGCAGAGCGACAAGAATGGTATTGCTGGTGCCATCGGAAATCATTGTTTCGGTCAGGACAGAAAGCCCGTCGTAAGAAAAGAGCGGCGGTTGGTCGCTCGTCAAAGAATCACTTGGATTCGATGTGTCCACTCTGATAAGCATCCTCGCTTCATCGCTCAAACTATTCCATTTCATCTCCTGAGCGACATAAGTCAGAAAATCCATCACCAGGTCGGTCACTGAAGGATTGCCAAAATTGGTATTCATCGATTGAATTTCAGCAAGGCTCACCCTGCCGTCATCATCGCTATCAATATAATCCACGATAGCGGCAACATTGGCAGGCGATTCCGTATAGTCCCGTACTTGTGTGATGGCAGAGCTATCGAGATTGAGCAAATTGACGACGGTTTCGGCAGCTTTGGCGCGAAGGTTATTGAACATGCGTTCACGCGCCTGGTCTGCGCCCGGCGTCTCGCTGAATCTGACACTGCCATCGCCTAACAGAAATTGGACAGTTCCCGTATAAGTATTTGATCCCGTAATGCCGGGAAATTCCGGCTCGGCTTCGATGACCACATGGTTTGCGTCGTTTTCAACTATAGCGTAGAGATAGCCGTTTTTTCTGCCGGTTGCCAGTTGCGAGTCAAGTGAAGCGCTGCCCGGATTCGTGGCGTTCCATCCGATTAAATCATCAAGCGAATCCGGGTAAGTGCCAACCTGACGCCGGTATTCATTCGACGCGATGAGTAATTGATTGACTGTGGCATTCGCTTCGTTATGAGCAAAGGCTTCGCGCCGCTCCTGAATTGCCGGGAGCAACAGGCCGATGAGAATGGCAATAATTCCCAAAACGAAGAGCAATTCAATCAAGGTAAAACCTCGCGTTTTATCGTTCGCGGTTGTTGTTAATGTGAAATGATTTGATGTTGAGTTTTTCAAGCGTTTCATTTTTATCTCTCCTTCGTTTATGCGCCGTCTGTGCGGCATTTTGAATATAGTTCTCCTGTAAGAAAGCGGTTATCGCTTTCCCAGCTTTTTTGAGTCAATCCGGTTCTGTTAAGCGACGCTGCAAACCGGTTGCGGCATAGGGTCATACCGGTTCGGTGTTGCATAGCAGGTAGTCGCAAAGGTGTGCGCCACCGGGTCAAGAGCAACCGATTTTAAATACACCTTGACTGCAACGGACTGTGTACAGCGCCTGTCAATGGTTAAGGGAAGCGGAAATCGTTTCCGCAATTGTCGAGTTACCTTCTGCGGTAGTAGAGGTTGTCTTGTTCGATGTAGGGTAAGAGGTTGGTTTGTTGAGTTCCACCGCGTCGGTTTTGTCTGTAACCAACAACGGGTTGATTCCACACTTCGCTGCTGGCAGATTGGTTTTGACTGACGCCGCGCATTCGGTTTCGTCTGCCCTGTATGTCTGCTCTGCCATCGCCATTTACATCTCCGGTTGCGACCCTGACTGCACCGGTTCGATAAACGCCGCTCTGAGTTCCGACATGCAAGGGAGCAGCGCGTCGCGCTTTGGCAGACGGCGGCAAAAATCCCCGGTCAAATTTGTGAGCCTTCACTTCCATTGCGCTTATCATCACTAGCGCCAGTGCAATGAAAACCGCCTGAAGGGTTATTGTTGAATGTTGTTTCAATACGTTCATGTTATACCTCGCTTCTAATAGACATTTTTATATTCAATCTTCAATTCAATCATCGCGGGTCACGCTTGCTGACGTTGCCCGCTAACCTTAACAGGGCATAAGACAGAAGGTGGTTTAAAAAAGTTTTAATTTTGTTTGAAAAAATATTTGAAGAAAATCGAGTGAAAGCGATAGTGACCAATGAACGGGTTTTAAACCGGATGATTGCTTCCTCAAAAAAATAAGAGCGGCACTTCAACAGCGCCGCTTTATTATCGGAAGGTTATTTGAAATTTATTCGTATCTCAGCGCATCTATCGGGTCTAAGGATGCGGCTTTGCGCGCCGGGTAATAACCGAAACCCACGCCGACCAGCACAGAGAAAATCACCGAAGCAAAAATGGAAATCGGTTCAATGAGTGTGGGCCAGTTCAAGGTCTTAGAGATGATTATCGACGCGCCCACTCCGAAGAGGATACCAAGCACACCGCCGACCACCGATAAAGTAATCGATTCGATTAAAAATTGACGGCGAATCGCGCCGCTACGCGCGCCAATCGCCATGCGGATGCCGATTTCGCGTGTGCGTTCGGTTACTGAAACCAGCATGATGTTCATAATGCCGATGCCGCCAACCAGGAGCGATACTCCGGCAATTGACGCCAGCAGGTTGGTCATAATGCTTGAGGTTTGGTTTGCAGCTTCGGCAACATCTGTGAGGTTGCGAACCGTGAAATCATTCTCCTGATTTGCCGTGAGCTTATGACGCTGACGCAATAAATCGGTAATCTGTTTTTCCGCAGTAAAGGTTGCCGAAGCGCTGATAGCCGATATAATCGCCCCATGAACGTGAGTGATGGTCAACATCTTTTTCTGTGCCGTGGTGTAGGGAACGATGACCGTGTCGTCCTGGTCTTGTCCGAATTGATTGGGTCCTTTAGAAGACAGTACCCCGACCACGCGAAACGGCAGATTGCGAACCCGCAAGGTTTGTCCGACCGGGTCGTTTCCGGCAAACAGGTTATCGGCGACGGTTTTGCCGATTACACAGACCCGCGCCGCATTACGCACATCACCTTCGGTAAAAAATTCGCCGGATGCCACGGGCCAGGCGCGGATTTCCGGAAATTTTTCATTCGTCCCTTGAATGCCGCTTGAGGCTGCCCAGTTCTGATTGCCGAATACCAGTTGCCCATTGGCTCTCACAGTGGGCGAAGCGGCTTTAACGGCTGGACATTCCTGTTCGACGGCAATGATGTCTTCGGGGGTCAAGGTGTTTGATGAACCGAAGCCGCCGCGCATTCCGCCGGTATTTGCCGAACCCGAAAAGATGTTGAGCATATTATTGCCGAGGTTGGCGATTTGCGCTTGAATCGAAGCCGAAGCCCCCTGCCCGATGCCGACCATCGCAATGACTGCGCCGACACCGATAATAATGCCAAGCATAGTCAGCGACGAACGCAATTTATTTCGCGACAGAGCGCGAAGCGCGATTTTAAATGTAGCCCAAAGATTCATTCTTCTTCATCCTCCTCATCGTCCGCTTCGAGAGGCGGTAAATTTTCCAACTCTTCACGCGCCGCGCGTCGCGCCATCAAATACTCATCCCTTCTAATCCGACCATCTTTGAAAATCACCGCACGGCGAGTGTATTCGGCAATGTCATGTTCGTGAGTAACCAGGGCGATGGTAATCCCATGTTCTTCATTGAGCCGTTGAAAAATATCCATCACTTCAATCGACGTGCGGCTATCCAAATTTCCGGTCGGTTCGTCAGCTAGAATGATGGATGGACGGTTGACCAGGGCGCGCGCGATGGCAACGCGCTGTTGCTGCCCGCCTGACAATTGATTCGGCATATTGTGCATGCGCTCACTGAGTCCGACGATTTCCAAAGCTTCTTTGGCGCGTTCGATGCGCTCTTTGGGTTTAATGCCCAGATACAACATCGGCAATTCGACATTTTCAAGCGCCGAGGTTCTCGACAAAAGATTAAAGCCTTGAAAAACGAAACCGATTTTGCGATTGCGAATGTCTGCCAGTTCATCGCGCGAGAGTTTCGAGACATCTTCGCCATCCAGGTAATAATGACCGCGCGTCGGTTTATCGAGGCAACCGATGATATTCATGGTTGTTGATTTCCCGGAACCGCTGGTGCCCATAATGGCGATGAATTCACCGGCTTTGATTCTCAGCGAAATGCCGCGCAAGGCATGAATTTCAACATCGCCCATTTTATAAATTTTATGAACATGGTCGAGCGTGATAATGGCGGGCGCAACCTCTGCCTCGACCTGCTCTCTTTGTATTGATACTTGCGTTTCCACTTTGTTCTGAACCTCTTTGTCAGGATACAAGATTCAGGGTTTAGGATTTAGAGTTTAGGATAGCGATGAAGACGGAAGGCTGAAGGATGAACAAGGTGAAATTCTTTTTGTTCATCGTTCATCGTTCCTACTTCATACTTTCTTCTTCCTGAATCCTAACTTCCTATCTTCCGCGTCCCGGCGTTGGACCTCTTTGATTGAACGGCGAAGTTGTTTGTTGCGGGCGATTGCTGTTGCCCGTATCGTTTTGACCTGTGACGATGGTATCGCCTTCATGTAAATCCCCGGCGATGATTTCCGTCATTCGCCCGTTTGTGAGTCCCGTGCGCACAAATCGCGGTTCAATGGTTTTCGTACCCGTCAGCACCCAAACCATTTGTCCACCTTGTCGGCGTTGCCCGCTTTGCTGTCCGGTCTGTTGTTCACCTGCGCCGCTTTGCGGAGATTGGCTTTGCTGTCCTTGTTGGTTTGCCTGCCCTGCTTGAGGCGCGGGCGATGGTTGACCATTGCGGTTGCCGCGACGTTCTCCGCTTTGCGCTCCTTCCTGTGCGGTTGCTGGCGTTGCCTGTTCGCCTGTAGGCTGCGCCTGACCTTCCTGACCGCCGCGTTCAGCTTCGCGTTGTTTGCGACGCTCTTCCATCTTTGCGCGTAAATCCTGTTCCTCTTTTTCCGAAAGCGTTGGTTTGAATCTCAGCGCCGCATTCGGAACCGTCAACACATTCTCGCGTCGCGCCACCGGAATAGTGATATTCGTGGTCATTCCCGGACGCAATTTCAAATCGGGATTTGCGACCTCGATCACCGCACTGTAAGTGACGACGTTTTGCAGTGTCTGGGCATTCAACCGCAACTGGGTGATTTCACCGGTGAAGGTTTCATTGGGAAACGCATCGACCGTGAAATTGGCTTTGATGCCCTGTTTGATTTGTCCGACATCGGCTTCGTCAATCGAAGCCAGTACCTGCATTTTGGTCAGGTCGTTGGCAATCGTAAACAGCGTGGGCGCTTGCAAACTTGCGGCAACCGTTTGTCCGACATCGACGTTTCGCGAAATCACGACGCCATCAATCGGTGAGGTAATGATGGTATGATCAAGGTTAGCCGCGGATTGTTCAAGCTGGGCTTTGGCTTGTGCAAGTGAAGCTTTCGATTGAGCAAGTTTAGCTTTTGCAGAGGCATTCGCAGCCTGCACCTGTTTGACCTGTGCGGCGGCTTGTTGATAACGCGCCGCGGCAGCATTGGCGTTGGCTTGCGCGAGTTCAATATCGCGACCGGCGATGACCTCTTTAATTTCCTGATAACGTTTAACCACGGCAACCGCATCGTCGCGTTGTACACGGGTGACTTCCAGGTTTGCCTGCGAAGCCGCCAGATTTGCCTGTTGATTGGTAATTTCGGTTTCTGCTGCCTGAATTGCCGCTTCGGCGTTGGCAACATTGGCGCGCGCATTATCAACCTGCGCCTGGATGATGGACGGGTCAAGCCTGGCAATCACCTGCCCGCGTTTAACATCGGTATTAAAATCCGCGCCAAGCCATTGCACCGTGCCGGAAACCTGCGAACCAACCTGCACGGTGGTCACCGCCTGCACCGTGCCGGTTGCCGACACGGTCACTTCAACATTCCCACGCTCAACCTTTGCCGTAATGTAATCGCTGGCACTGGCTTTGTTATTCCAAAAGAAAAAAGCGGCTACACCAGCCGCAGCCAACAATATGATTGCCGCGATTGCTGCGTTGCGACGTTTAATAAATTCCATTAATTTTTTAAATCTCTCTGCCATTTTATCCTCGCGCTAAATCTACTCTGTTCTACTAAAAAACAGCTTTTGAAAATCTCTCCTGTCAGTTAGACGCTTTCCTGACGCAGACGGTTACACCAAACCCGGTTTTTCACTCGAACAAATATTTTGATTTGTATTGGTCATTTACACTCCGGCAGAAGCCATTTGGGTTTTAATCGGTTTCTGGTAAATTCAAAACGTCCTGGTAATTTAAGAACTCATATGATTATTCCAGCAATTGTCGGGCCGACGGCTTCCGGCAAAAGTGATTTAGGTATCAAACTCGCTCTACATTTCGATGGCGAGATTATCAATCTCGATTCGGTGCAGGTCTATCGCGGCATCGAGGTCGCTACGGCTAAAGTTCCACCCGAAGAACAGTGCGGCATTCCGCATCATTTGATTGATATTGTCGAACCCACCGAAAATTTTACCGCCGGGGATTTTGCGCGTCTTGCCCTGGAAACCATCGCGGCGATTGAAGCGCGCGGGCGAATGGCGCTACTGGTCGGCGGCACAGGGTTTTACCTGCGCGCCATCATGAATCCGATTTTTGAAGCGCCGCCAACCGATTTAGCCTTGCGTGAACGCCTGGAAAAACTGCGCGATAAAAAAGGCGCGGAACATTTGCATGACATTCTCAAACGCCTAGACCCGCAAGCCGCCGCCGCCATCAGCCCGCGTGATTGGTCGCGCGCGATGCGCGCCATCGAATTTTATCTGCAAACCGGCACACGCATATCGGTAGCGCAAAAAAATTTGCTGCCGCCGCCTGCGCTGGCGCGCCGCATTCGTATCATTGCCCTCAATCCGCCGCGAGACCGGCTCTATGAAAAAATCAACCGCCGCGCTGAAATTATGTTTGAACGAGGTTTGGTCGAAGAGGTCGAGGCGCTTTTAGGTTCGGGCATCCCACCAAATGCCAAAGCTTTTCAGGCGCATGGCTATCGCCGTGTCGTCGAATACCTGCAAGGCAAACGCACACCTGAAGACGCGCTCAATCAGATGAAACTCGATACCCGCCATTATGCCAAGCGTCAACTGAGTTGGTGGCGCGCGCAACCCAATGTGAAATGGATTCATCGGTTCGGTGATGAGGCGTATGCTTTTGCGGAAGCGCGGGATTACCTGACCGAAGAATGTCAACGGCTTGATTGTTAATCAGGAAACTAACACCGAGTTGCAGATTCTCTTTGGAATTTTGCTGTCACATCTGTGGGCCAATGATGCGTTTGATGGAAACATCCAGTTCATAGTGGGTAAATTCTTCGCGGTTGCGCTCCAATAAATTTTTCAACTCTTCGGCAATAAAGGAGCGCAATCTGAGGGGTTGCGGGCTGGCTTGCGTCGCTTCGGTTACCGCAAATATCAGGGCATCTTCAAGACCGGTGATGAATTCTTCCGGTTCGATTTTGCCGACCGAAACGATTTCTCCGTCCAAGTATTCAAATTCCGAACCGAAGGGATCAAGGAAAGGAAATTGTTCGGCAACCTTTAACTGTCCCGCGCGCAGGTGCATTTGAAAATTGTCCCGGTGTTCGACGCCGCGATTGACCTCTTCGATGGTCTTGATGATTTTGCCCATCAATCGGCGAAGGTCTGCCATTTTCATAGCGGTTTCCAATTCTTCAAGGTTGCCCGGCAAAGCCATCAACTCACGTGTCGGCAAAACCCTCGGCACCGGGGTCGCTTTCTCGATTTCACCCAATGAGGCAACCGCCTGTGGCGAGGAAATTTTATTTAACGGTTGGCTATTGATTGCTGGATTTGCGCCCTTCGACTCAACCGCTAATGCCATGTCCACAACCGGTTCGTTTATCAGCGTTTCATTAAGGTTTTGCTGAGCTTGCGCAAACTGACGGTCTTCGATTTTTTCAACCGCAGGCGTGATGATTTCATTGCTTGGCGGATTGCTGCTCAGCTTCTGCGCGTCGACTGCCAGTGGTGTCTGATCTTTTTCAGCGATTACCGGTGCTGACACATTCGGCGTTTCAGAACCGATGTCGGATGAATCGGTAGTGGTTGACGAGGCTTGTGAATTCAGGAGTGGCGGTTCTCCCGGCGCTGTCAACGATTCTTCGGTTGCCGGGTTTTCAATTGCCGGTTCATCGAATTTTAACGACTTGAAATAAACATCAAATGTACCGCCTGCGCGATGACATTCCTGAACCAGTTGACCGAGCGGCGAAGTATCGTTTTTATCGAATGCCTGCGATACGCGATCTTCTGCCAATTGGCTTTCAGAAATAATCCGATAACGCTCATCGGCAATATGAATGAGGGTTTCTTTGCCGCCGGTTATGACTTCGACAAACCATTCGCGATCACCTTCGCGACAGAGTTTCAAAATCAACTTTTCAATATCGGCAAATTCGGTGCTGAGGTTGGTGTAAAGCGCTTCGGCAATCATTCGACCGGCAATGGAATCGGCAATCCCCGGTGGATAAGCATAAACCGAAACCCGTCCGCGTTCCGCGCGCGCGCGTTTTGCAAGACTCATGATGGTCGTTTTGCTAAATTCGGCTCCGACAGGTTTTTCAATAATCGCAGAGACATTGCCTCTTTCAACCAGAATGCGGCTGTCGCTGTTGCGCAAAGTGATTTCGATAACCCCTGAAAATCCGCCTTCGCATAAATCAACCACCAGCGCGTCAACCAGCACATAACTGGTTGCAAGGTTCTCATAAACCGCTTTGCCTTTGGGAATAAACATAGACCTGTCCGGTGAGGAATGAAATTAATTTATCCTGCCTCGGGGTGCGGGCGAATTTTATAACAAACCGCCAAAGTTTTTCTAGTAAGGCGAAAAATCGAATCGAGAAAAATGCTCGGTTTAATTTATCGATTCAATAAGAAACGCCCGCGCTTCATCTGACTCCGGCGATTATTTTTCTCCTCTGATTGGAGTTTTATACTTCTGTTTTTCGATGCTTTCGACGATGCGTTTTGCCTGATTGCGGGCAATGATTGGAGCAAAATTACTGTTGGAAATTTCGCGAAGCACGGGTATGAGTTGCGGCGGTTCGGTGATACGCTCAAGCCGCAGATCGTTTTCAACCTCTTCGAGCCGTTTGGGAATATCGAGCGGTTGATATTGCTGGGCATTTTCTATATCGAGTTGGTGAATCCGCTGGGTGGCAAGTCCGCGAAAAATTTCGGCAATCTCTTTTATATCGAGATTCGGCGTATAATTGAACTTTGCCTGTCGCTGACGATTGCCGGATGACAACAGCAGGGTGACGGTGCCCAAATTCGAGTGGTCTTTTTTATCCTGATAATTTTCTTCCGAGTTGAGAAAATTGGTTTTTTCGTAAAGCTGGCGAAGGCGACTGAGGGTTGCGGGCAACACCTTCATTTTTAAATCAATCAATTCATCTTCTTCGCCGCGTTTGAATCGGAGTTCGCCTTCCCCGTTTGCGTCAAGTTGAATGTCAATAATCGAAATCCAGAAACGCGGCTGCTCGAATTTGTAGCTGAATTGCAAAGTTGCCGAATCATCGGATTCGCTTTTTTCTTGAGCGAATGCGGGCGAAAGACCCGCGACAAACAGCAACCAGCAAACAGCAACCAGCGCTTTTGCAATTTTCAAAAAATGAACCTTTCGTTCAATTGAATCCTGAATCCTGAATCCTGAATCCTTTTTCATACTACTCAAATTTCACCGATACTAATTTGGATATGCCGGGTTCTTCCATCGTCACGCCGTAAAGCGCCTGCGCCGCTTCCATCGTCGTTTTGTTGTGGGTGATGACCAGGAATTGGGTTTCGTTGCTCATCTCTGCAACCTTTTGGGCAAAACGTCCGACGTTCATTTCATCAAGCGGCGCATCGACTTCGTCGAGAATACAAAACGGCGACGGTTTATACTGGAATATCGCGAGCACGAGCGATATCGCCGACATGGCTTTTTCACCGCCTGAAAGCAGCATCACATTTTGCAAACGCTTGCCGGGCGGCTGAGCAATTATATCAATACCCGATTCCAAAACGTCATCCTCATCAATCAAAATCATCTCGCCGCGTCCGCCGCCAAACAGTTCAACGAACATCCGTTGGAAATTTTCATTGATGTGGGCGAAGGCGTGACGGAAACGTTCGCGCGAACGGCGCTTGATTTCCGCAAGCGTCTCTTCCGTGAGGCTGATGGATTCGAGAATATCGCGGCGCTGTTCGGATAAAAACTTGAAACGTTCGTCGGCTTCTTCCAGTTCTTCAAGCGCCATCATATTCACCGGGCCGATGTCATCGAGTTTGACGCGCAATTCATCCAAACGGCTCTTGGCGGTTTCCAGGTCGAAAGGTTGGTCATCGGTAGCCGGTGGCTGGTCGCCGGTCGCGGCGTTGCCGGTTGCTTCATCGGCAATCGGTTGTGCAACGGATTCACCGTTTTCGTATGAATCTTGTGCTTCGACGCCTGACTCCTGACGCCTGACGCCTGACGCCTGTTTCGCGACGACTTCTTCAAGCGTCATCGCCAGTTCCGAAAAACAGGTGCGTGACAGATGCTCGGCGTCGGATTTCACCCGCGTGAGTTCGATTTCCGTTGCGCTGCGGCGGTCACGCGCGACGTTCGCATCTTGGCGGAGTTGGCTCAAGGTCTTTTCGAGTTCATCGGTGCGGGCGCGCGCCGTCATTAGCTGTGCGCTCGCCGCTTGAATCGCTTCCACCAGCGTAGCGCGTTCCTCATCGAACCGGATAGCCGCGTCTTCACCTTCTAAGTGCGAGGTTGAAAGTTCATCAATGCGCGTGTGGCTTTCATAAATTTCCGTGCGATTGCGATTAATGCGAGCTTGCAACTCCTGCGCTTCGGTTTCGGTGCGGCGCATTTCGGTGCGCGCCCCCTGCAAGCGTTCGGCGCGCGCGGCAACTTCGGCGCGCATTGCCGACAGGCGTTCGGCAAATTGTTCAACTTCCGCGCGCAACGCTACAAAAGCCGCTTGTGCCGCCGTGACTGCCTGTTCAGCGTTGTTGCGCGAGGCTTCGGCGGCGGTCAGTTCAATGGCTAACTGTTCGATGCGCGATTGCAAATCCCGATGTTCAAGACGCGCCTGTTCGATTTCCGCTTCGACTACCCGAACGTACTGTTCGGCGCGTTCGAGTTCTTTGGCTAAAGCCGCAAAATGCGAATCGCGGGCGGCAGCCTCTTTCTCTTTTTCGCGCAGTTCGCTATCCAGCGATAGTTTCTGATTTTCGATAATTTCAAGTTGTTTTTGGGTTTCACTCAAATCGGCAACCGCGCGCGATTCTTCTTCGAGCAGAATTTGCGTCTGCACGCGCAGTTGTTTGATTTCGCGTTTGAGCGCCAGCAGCGATGTGCCTTTTTGTCCAGCCTGTCCACCCGTAACAATCAACCGACCGTTGACGACCTGTTCGCCTTCGAGCGTCACATAAACCCGTGACGGATTTTCAATCGAAAGCTGCAAAGCGGCTTCCATATCGGGCACTACGGACGCTGCGCAACGTTCGGGGAAGGCGCGCTCAACAACCGCTTTGATTTCGGGTCTAAGTCCCAACAGGTCAATTGCGCTCAAAACTTCGAGTTCAAAATAAGAAGTCTGGAGTCGAGAGTCTGGCGTCTGGCGTCGTTGCTCATCAGATTTATGGTCATCATCTTTTGATTCGGCATCCTGACTCTTAAAGCCATTATTGTTGTCGTTGTCATCGTCGTTGTCGTCGTGCGACTCCAGACTCCAGATTCCGGACTCTCGACTTTCCGATGAATCGTCTTCGCCGCCGTGCAAGCCGACAACCAGAAAAGCGCCGCGACTCAAATCTTCCGATTTGATGAATTCAACGCCGGCAAGCGCATCATCAATAGTGGGCACCAGAACGCATTGCAATTCACGGCTGAACAAACTTTCGACTAACATTTCATATTGCGGTTCGACTTCAACGAAATCGGCAAGCGTGCCGAGCGCATTCATGCGAGCGCGCTGTTCGGGCGAAAGTATCTGTTGCACGGCGTCCGAATAATAGGCGTGATGCGAATCCAAATCCTCCAGAGATTTCAAACGGTGTTCGGCGGCGGCGATTTCCGAACGCAGAACATTCAATTCGTTGTTATTGGTATTGGCTTGCTCGCGGAGTTCGTTAAACGCCTGGGTTCGTTCATTGATTTTGGTTGTGAGTTCTGCAAGATGCAGCCGTCCGCCTTCAACCTCATCACCGACACGCACATATTCAGCGGAAACTTCGTCGCGTCGCCTGGTGGCTTTTTCCAATTCATTGCCCAAATTGACAAGACGCAAATCCGTCCGACGGATGCCATCTTCGAGATTGGTGTGCAAATTTTTGAGCCGTTCGGTGGAACCGATTTCTTTGAGCAACTGCTGGCGTAAAACTTCTATGCCGTTTTCCGCCTCGCGCAATTTCGCGACTTCCGTTTGATAATCGCTCTCATGGTTGCGAAGTTCCGCTTGTGTGGCGGCGTGTTCTTGTTCGAGCGCCTGTAAATTTGCCAACCGCTGCTCGCTTTCGGATTCAATCTGCGTCAGGCGATTTTCCAATTCCTGTTGTTCGCTTTTGAGTTTTTCGATGCGCTCCGTGAGTTCGTCAATCTGTTTGGATTCAAAAGCGCGGCGGTTGCGAATGCGGTCGGCTTCGAGTTCGATGGTCGCGGCTTCTTCTTTGAGTTCAGTGAGCTTGTCTTCGGCGGTGCGCGATTCACTCGCGACGACGCGATATTCGGTTTCCAGTTCGGCAAGCGAGGCGTCGAGTTGTTGTTGATTTTGTTCAGCCGCGTTGAGTTCATCAAGCAGGCGTTCAGCGGCTTCGTTCAAACGGTAATAGTCCGCCGTGTAAACCGAAAATTGCAACGCCCGCATCTCTTCACGCAATCGTTTGTAGCGCCGCGCTTTTTGCGCCTGTCGTTTCAGGCTATTCACCTGTCGTTCGACTTCGCTGATGATGTCATTGAGTCGCGTGAGATTCTGTTTGGCAGATTCCAAACGGAGTTCGGTCGTGCGTTTGCGCGATTTGAATTTGGTGATGCCTGCGGCTTCTTCGATGAGCGCGCGGCGGTCTAGAGGTTTTGATGACAGAATCTGCCCGATGCGTCCCTGTTCGATGATGGCATAATGCGCGCCGCCAAGCCCTGTGCCGGCAAACAGGTCTTGAATGTCGCGCAGCAAACAGAGTCGCCCGTTCATCAGGTAATCGCTGTCGCCCGTGCGATAGAGCCTGCGCCCGATGGTGATGCGTTCGCCTGCCATTACGGAAACCGCTTTACGTTTACGCGGTTTGACTTTGGCTTTTTTGTCGGCGTTCGCTTCTTCTACGATTGCGGATTGGGCTGTGGTCAATTCGCTTTTGGTGTCGGTTGCCGATTCGACGGCGGTTGATGCGGTTGCGGCGTCATTTGTCGATTGCTGATTTTCCAGAGCCAGAGGCGAGGTTTGATGGGATTCACTTACCGACGCGCTGACTTGGTTCTCAACCGTTGATTCAGTTGCTAAAGCATTGGCATCGCCGGTTGCTCCGGTGGCTTCCGGTTGAGTTGCCTCGGCGGTTTGCAAAGCGGGTTCCGCCTGCGCTTCTTCAGTTTTCGGGGCATACTCAGCGACCAGAGTTTTTGCCACAGCCGCGGCGCGTTCGGCATTCTCTAACGCCTCTTGATATTCGGCTTCGTCGCTTTGCGGTTCTTCATCCGCATCGCGTGACACGACATCCTGGGTGGCGATGAGCGTCAAGACGACTTCTGCCATGCCCTGCGGTTTGCGGTCGCGCGTACCGTTAAAAATGACATCTTCCATTTTGCCGCCACGCAAGGTCTTTGCCGATTGTTCACCTAAAACCCAGGAGATGGATTCTGAAACGTTGCTGTTATGAACAATAATATTTCCTGCTACAAAATTATGAGTCTCATCAATGCTCAAGTCATATACAAACTTGTCAATCGGTTCGACCCGGTCAATGCTGACAATTTCGTCCCAGTAAACATCAGAGGTTGCCAATTTATTGATGGCATTGAGGTGCGCTTGGGCAAGGTGGGTTGACACGCCTAGTCTTTGAATTTGTTCAACAACTTCAAGCAATCCGCCACGGCTGGCATCACAACGATTTTCCACATAAGCCGCAAGTTTCGGATGATTGCGGCGATGAGGTTTCATTTTCACGCCAGCGAGTTTGACAGCTTCTTTAACTAAGTGGGTGATACCGGGAATTACATCTTGATTGGGATTGGCGGCAGAGGGTAACTCACGCAAGGTTTGCAACGCCTGTTTTTTCTCGCCGACAAATGAGAGGTGGTTAGCAACGTGGCGCAATTGTTCGGTTCCATAGATATAAACCGAATAATAGAATTTCCGGCGTTTTTCAACTGTGTTGCTGGCGTATTTTTCTTTCTTTCTGAGAAGTGCAAAGACGTTTTGCCTAAGCAGCAAAGCCATCACCTGTTCGGCAAGCTTTTTACTGGCTGTCGCGAATTCTATGTAGGGCGGGCGTTGATTTCCGTAACGCGATACTCCTGAGATATAAGCATCGCCTTCAAAGAGACCTGAAAGAAATGCCCATTGGGTTGCTTCATCGGATTCAAATAAGGGCTGGGGGATTTCTTTTTCCGCCGAGACGGAATTAATCGGGAAATTAAACAGTTGTTCAAGGGCTTTGCACCATGTCCGCGAGTAAATCAAAGCATCTTCGGCATTAGGTTTATAATGATTACGACGAACTTCCAACGCAAAAAGCTGATTTGCCAGTCTCTCATAGTCATTAATAACCGCCTCATCGGAATTTACAAACCACACTTGATTGGCGCTGGTATTTCGACCTTCAGCAATCAACAAGCCCAAAAATCGCGCCAACTCTGGCGTGAAGGTCATCGGTAGCTCAATTGATTTACGATTGCTGCTTACGCGCTCTTCATTGAGGGAACCAATGTTTACCTGACGGCTCGAAACCGGCAACCGACGAGGAACGGCAATTTTTAATCCGCTTTTTAAGTCTTCGGCTTTCAGCGTTCGCAGTGCGCCATTTTCGAGTGTAAACAACGGATGATAGGGCGTTGCCGTGAC
The DNA here is from genome assembly GCA_040754075.1 of Acidobacteriota bacterium. Taxonomy (NCBI): domain Bacteria; kingdom Pseudomonadati; phylum Acidobacteriota; species Acidobacteriota bacterium. The sequence goes on along the minus strand of JBFMDH010000003.1, from coordinate 83,124 downwards.
TTCGCGTCCCGAACGTGTGCGCACCCGCAAAAGATAAGGTGTGGTTTTTCGCTTCACAAAGGCTTTGACCGGGCGAGGTTCAAGCCGTAAGGTCTCCGGATTGAGCGTAAGAATCTCTATACCAAGCGGGTTTTCATGTGCGACTAACCCATCATCGAAAAATTCAATAGTGGCAGAGTCTGCTATGGCATCCTCAACCAGTTGGCGAATCGGCACATCGCGTCCATCAGCTAAAGTGATAAGTGTGTCACCGGTTACGCATTTGCCACAGCCGTTGGGACCGACGATGCCGGTGATGCCTTCGCCGAAAATCAGTGTCGTTTTATCTGCGAATGATTTAAAACCGTGTATTTCAAGTTTTTCTAATTTGAACATGCTTTGCTCCGTGATCGCTGTGCACGACCACAACCAATAGTCAGTTGCTAAAAGAGTTCCACACTATAGGGTAGAGGGGTCTTTGTGTCAAACTTTATCAACCTCAATTATAGAGGGCTTTTTGCGTACCCGTAAAACCGTTTTTTGCAAATCCGGTCAACCGGATTTCAGCTTAACCGACTTACCGATAAACGTGCTTTGAAGCATTCCCAGGGCATTCGCAAGCTCACTTGCAGCAACGGTCAGCACCTCAAGTTTTACTGATTAACCGTTGCGCTCATGAATCAACGGGAAGGTTTACGCCCAGGTCAGGCAGACCATACAGATTTAGGAGGATTCATTGCTTCGCGGTCATTTTTCCCAAGCTGATCTCAGGCGTGCTGCAAACCTTCGCTTACGGTTTAAGGTAGAATTTCACCGGCATCCCGGTGAATCAAGAAAAGCGTTGACTTTATCCGTCATTCGGCGAGAATTAAGCAAAGTTTACGAAAGCGACTGTCTGAGCTTTAAGCCCTGCGAATCAGGGGTGTCTGCCTCCATTAAAATTGCTGTCTGAACCGGAAAACCTTTTTCAGTAATCATCATAACGGTTTTCTTTTTCGATTATTTCAAGCAATACCCAATACTTTGTTGAAAACCCCATTGGGGTCATTCAGCCCTTTGCTCTCTTCGCCTTTTTCTCGAAGTAATCCGACTTCGAGCAATCATCCCGATAGGAGGGTGCGCCATGCAGCAAGAGTCAGTCAATGATGGATTGGTGGTTTCACCAAACAAAAAAACCCGTTTGCATCACGTCTATTTTCTCGTCGTCGGGTTTTCGATTTGCACAGTGGTTTTCAGTTTACTGATCAACCATCAGATTGTCAGCAACTATGAAAATTCGATTAAAAATAATCAGGAATGGGCGACCAGGCTTTCGGATTATCTCAAACTTGCTACCTTCGCCACCGCTGTGAACGCGCCCGGTAACGATGTTTTCGACTCGCTCAATGTTGAAGGTGAAGAAAACCGTATGCGCGAGGCTTTGTATAATTTCAACAATCACCTTTCCAGGCTTGAACGCGAAGCCAAAGCGCAAATGGCAAATCCCCATCCGACAGTGAGCGCAGAGGTTGCGCGCATCAATGACAATCTGAGCGCCGTGCAACTGGCAATGACTGAGATGACCGACGAAGCCAGCCGCATCTTCACTTATTTCCGGCAAAATCAACCCCAGCTTGCCGGACAACGCATGGCGACTATGGATCGGAAATATGCGGCACTGGGCGCTGCCATCGAACAACTGCGCTTGACGGTCACCGGCATTCAACAAAAACTTTTTGACGAGGACAGACAGCATACGGCGAGCGTCCAGAAACTCGAATATTTGATTGCGCTACTGGTACTGGTATTGATTTGCGCGGCGACGTTTTACGGCTGGCAAGCGAAAAAACGTCTGGATACTCAGGCACATGAACGCGATGAATCCATCAAAGAATTAAGCCTCGCTCAGGAACAATTGCGGGCTTCAAATCTGGAAATCAACCTGGCGCATGAAGAATTGCGCGCCGCCAATCACGAATTGAATGCGGCTCAGGAAGCTTCGCGCGCCGCCAATCACGAATTACTGGTCGCTCAGGAAAAATTGCGCGCTGCCAATGAAGAACTCCTCGCCACCAATGAGCAATTGGAAAACCGCATACAGGAGCATACGGAAATCAACCGGTCGTTACAGGAATCGGAATCCAAATTCCGCGACATTCTCGCCAATATCGAAGATGCCTATTACGAAGTTGACCTTGCCGGAAGGGTGATCTTTTTTAATGAAGCGACCTTAAAACTTTTCGGCTACCCTGCCGAAGAAATGCTGGGCTTGCATTATGCGGCATACACCGATGCCGAGGTCGCCGCAGAGGTCAAGAAGGGTTTCAATGAAGTCTTTCGCACCAACACCGCCAAACGCAATTTCTCTTATCCGATTATACAAAAAGATGGGACGGCAAGAACCGTTGAAGCTTCCGTGTCGCTGGTAAAAAATCTCGAAGGGCAAGCCATTGGCTTTCGCGGCTTGTTGCGCGATATTACCGAACGGCGAGAAGCCGAAAAGGCATTGGAAGAAAACCTCAAAGGATTTCTTAATATCGCTTCCGCAGTTTCACAGGGCGATTTAACCATGCGCGCCAATCCCGGCGAAGACACCCTCGGCAGAATCATCGGCGAAGTCAATCGCATGTTGGATAATTTCAGCCGGATGTTGACCGAAGTGCAAAACATCAGCTTGACGGTTTCCTCAAGCGCCATTGAAATTCTTGCCGCGTCCGAACAGATTGCCGTCGGTTCGCAACGTCAGGCAGACGAAATCAGTCACACCTCGAAATCCGTCGAAGAGATTGCCGCGTCAATGACCCAGGTTTCAAGAAATGCCAGTCAATCGGTTGATGCAGCGCAACGCGCTTTAGAGATTGCTCAAAAAGGCGACCGCTCGGTGCAATTTGCCACCGATGCCATGCGCGAGATTGAAACTGCGGTTCTCGAAACCGCTGAAAAGATGGAGGTGCTCGGCACCCGCAGCACACAGGTTTCCGAAATTATTGACATGATTGATGACATCGCCGCGCAGACCAATTTGTTGGCATTGAATGCGGCAATCGAAGCGGCTCACGCCGGGCAAGCCGGTGTCGGTTTCAGCGTCGTCGCCGATGAAATTCGCAAACTTGCCGAACGAACCTCGCAAGCCACCAAAGATGTTGCCAATTTAATTAAAACCGTACAGAGCGAAATTGCCGGGGTTGCCTCAGCGATGGAAGCGGGTTGCAAAAAGGTTCAAGGCGGCACGGAGGTCGCCGAAGAAGCCTCCAACGCGCTCAAAGAAATTTCCGAAGCCGTGCAGTTATCTACGGTTTTAATCGAAGAGATTTCGACATCGTCGGATGAACAGGCGCGCATCACCACGAACCTGGCGAGCGCCATGCAGACGATTTCAGGAATCACGATGGAAACCTCAACAGGGGTTCACGAAACCGTGCAAACCTTGCAAGGCATGGCGGATCTTTCGGAGCAATTGAATCAAGCGGTCTCGCAATTCAAAATCAAGAGCCAACCCTCGTCGCCGATGATGCCGGGCGGCAACCGTTTCCCGAATTATCCGCCCTCGGCAATGTTCGGTTAATGTTTGTAGGGAGTTTGAAATACTTACTTTTTACAATCGCGGTGGAGCGGGTTTGATGGGCGCAGCCCAACTTTGCGCGCCTTTGACATTCAATTTGCGTTTATAAATTTTGTCGCCACAGGTGGCAAACAAGGTATCGAAATTCTCGCCACCAAAACAGAGATTTGAAACTTTGCCGTTGGGCGTTGGCAAAATGCATTGCACACGTCCAGCCTGGTCGCACACCTGCACACCTAAAGCCGACGCCACATACAGCCTGCCGTCGCGGTCTGCGCGAATGCCATCGGCAGCGCTTTCATCATCGGTGTCGGGCACATGCAACCAGTAATATCGCTGCTTGTATTGCAACGATCCATCCGGTTTTATTGAATAACTATAAATCCAGTGCGAACGATAATCGGTGACATAAAGCAAGGTCTGGTCGGGCGATAAGGTGATGCCATTGGCGTATTTCAACCCGCTGTCCACCAACAGCCTTTCACCTGTCGGCTTGATGAGCCAGACGTTGCTCGATTCGTTCGCGTTGCCGAGCGGCGGATTGGTGACATAGATGTTGCCATTGTGCGCGACCACAATATCATTGCAGGCAATTTTATCGGCAATCAGTTTGGCTTTGCCATCGGCGTCAAAAGCGAAAATTTTCTGGTCAATGCCCGCGACCGCATAAAGTTTGCCGTCAGGACCAAATGCCTGCCCGTTGCTCTTTTTTGCATCGGCAAACGCTTCGCCTACTTTTCCGTCCAGTCCGATTTTGTAGGTCTTATTTTTTGCTACATCATTGAAAAACACTTCGCCTTTAGAGTTGACCGCCGCGCCTTCGCTGTAGCCGTAACCTTCGCTGACCAGTTGCCAGGTTTCATTGGGCGCGAGAATCGCCGTAAGCGTGGCGTTTTTCGATTGTCCGGCTTTAACAGGCTGAGGCCAATCCTTCCAAAGCCAGCGCATGGCATCAGGGAAAATTGCCGTCGCGTGTTTGCCATTATGCGCGCCTTCGCCCCAGAGGTGTTGCACTTCGTAGCCGGCAAACACTAGCGCGCGTTCCAGGGTTTGATTTGCCATCCACCAATCGCCCGCATAAATGTTCAAATCGTTTGCGCCATCCTGTAAAAAAATGCGAATCGGTTTCGGTTCGTATTTGCGAACGAGTGTTGCGTAACGGTCGCCGCCGCGCAGTCCTACATAAGTACCGATGGCACTGAAGACGCGAGTAAAAGCATCGGGTCGTTCCCACGCCACCGTAAAGGCGCAGATTGCCCCGCTGCTTTGCCCGCTGATGGCGCGGTCATTGCCGCTTTTAGATAAGCGAATCGCTCGTCCATCCGAAGTTTTTTTGCTCTCCACTTCAGGCAACAATTCTTCAAGCAAAAAACGCACATAGTTATCGCCGAGTCCGTCATATTCAAAGCTGCGATTGAAGCGGTCAAGCGCGGTGTTACTATCGGCGGCAAGCACGCGCCCGTGCATTACGAATATGCCGATGGTGATGGGCATTTCTTTTTTGTGAATCAAATTATCGAAAACCGTTGGCGCATCGTATTGCAAGCCATCTTGATTGACCAACACACAGGCGGGTTTATCGGGCGAATACTGAGCCGGCACATAGACCCAGTAATCGCGATAGGTGCCGGGAAAAATTTTCGATTTAGCAAAACTGAATTTGAGCACTTCGCCTTTCGGCACGCCGGGTTGCGGTTTGGAATCCGCGCTTAACGGATAATTTTCCTGCGGTGGTTGCGTTTGTGTGAAAGTGGTTAAAGGAAAGACAAATAAAAACAGGAGCACGACAGTTGCAGTTTTCATCATCAATGGTTTTCTCCAAAATTGTGCAGGGAATATTGACGGCTTGGCTTTAACGTTAATGTGTCGGAACCTTATTCAGCCAGTGGATTAACCGTGCTGATTACAAATTCAATACTTCTTCGGCTGCGCTGCCAATTTGGGGCGTAGCCCCGAAAAAAATAAGCGAAGCATCGGGGAGTCTGAAAATCCCCGCACATCAAAGCAACACAGCCGCAGAAGAAAATTTTAGAAATTAAAGCGATGTAAAAATCTTTAAAGCAGCACAGCCGCAGGAAAAAATTTTAGAAATTAAAGCGATGTAAAAATCTTTACCCTTCCGTAAGCTGCGCGAGTTTACCGGTGCTGTCGCCAAGGCGCTCAACTTGAACGCCCAAGTGTTCAAGCAAATTCATATACAAATTGGTAATTGGCGTGCCTCTTTTGTAAACCATATGGCATCCGGGTTGAAGTTTGCCATCGCCGCGTCCCGCCAAAATCACCGGCAACTCTTCGTGCGTGTGTCGATTGCCATCGCTTAGACCACTGACATAAACAATCATCGAATGGTCGAGCAATGTGCCTTCGCCCTCTTTTGTGGATTTGAGCCGTTGCAGAAAATAGGCGAATAATTCTGTGTGCAGACAATTGATTTTCGTGACTCGCTCGATCCACTCGGCATTATTGCGATGATGGGTAAGCGGATGATGTGGGTCTGGGACTTCAATTTCGGGATAGACGCGCATGCTGCCTTCACGACCGAGCATCAACGTAGAGATGCGCGTGATGTCGGATTGAAAAGCCACCAGTTGCAGGTCAAACATGATTTTCGCATATTCACGAAACGTCGCGGGAATGCCTGCGGGTTTTTCAATCGTCGGATTGACCTGTGCATTATCGTTTTCGGCAGCAGCGATTTGCTTTTCAACTTCTCTCACTGCGGTGAGGTATTCGTCAATTTTGCGACGGTCTGCCTGCCCTAGACTCTTGCTCAGTTTCTCGGAATCTTCGCGAACCAAATCAAGGATGCTCTTACGATATTCTGCCCGTCTGGCGCGGGTTTCGGCATTGAGGCTGTAATCATTTGTCCCGAACAATCGTTCAAATGCGTTGCGCGGATTGACTTCGGGCGGCATCGGCGTGGTTTCGCTGCGCCAGGAAATGCTGTTGGTATAAGCGCAACTGTACCCCGAATCGCAATTGCCCACAGTGCGCGAATCTTCGCAACCGAGTTCCATTGATGCCAGACGAGTCTTTGCGCCTATGGCTTTTGCCGCGACCTGGTCGGCAGAAATGCCGTTATGAATATCTGCGCCCGCAGTTTTTTTGCAATGCACACCGGTTAAAATCGCTGCACCGGCGCGCGCGTGGTCGCCCGGACCGTCGCCAAGCGCATTGCCGTTGTGGTCATCGAGTCCCGAAAGCACCAGCAAATCTTCGCGAAAGGCTTCAAGTGGTTTCAAAATTCGCGTGAACTCAAAATCTTTGCCAGCGGTTTTCGGCGTCCAGTCTTTCATGACGATGCCGTTTGGCACATAGACAAAAGCTAAACGAACAGGCGTCCGGGCTTTCATTTGATTGGGCAACGCCAGTGCAGGCGTCATCGCATCGAGCATCGGCAAGGCAATCGCGGTTCCCACGCCTTTTAAAAATATTCGTCGCGGCAGATGTTTGCGGGTGATGATCATTGATGTTCAATCTCCTCTTCGCATTTGAAACGGCAGGCTTTTGATAATTTCCAGCACCAGACTGGAAAAACGATAATTGTCGGCAGTCACGCGAGCGGCAATCTTTTTCACTGCCGGTTTATCATAGGCTTCAAGCCCGCGTCCCAGCGCATAGGTCAATAATTTTTCCGTCAAGCCTTCGGCAAAGGCATTGCGGTCAGCTTTCAACAGCGCTTTGAGTTGCCCGGCACCTTTAAAAGTCCTGCCATCAGGCAGCGTGCCTGTCGAGTCAATCGGAAATTTACCATCCTCGGTGCGCCACGCGCCGATGGCGTTGAAATTTTCGAGTCCAAACCCCAGCGGGTCCATTCGCGCATGGCAGGCGGCGCAGGTCGCATTTTTGCGATGCTGTTCCAATTGTTCACGTAGTGAAATCGATTTGCCGATTTTCGCTTCATCGAGGTTTGGCACATCGGGCGGCGGTGGCGGTGGCGGCGCATTCAACAGATTTTCCAAAATCCAACGACCGCGAAGCACAGGCGAAGTGCGCGTCGCATAGGATGAAACCGTGAGCACACTGGCTTGCGTGAGTACGCCGCCGCGCTCTGTGCCGGTCAGCGCGACTTTGCGAAAATCTGCGCCATTCACCTCATCGAGTTTATAAAATTTTGCCAGTCGCTCATTCACAAAGGTGTAGTTGCCATCAATGAAATCGAGGATGCTCTGGTCATTGCGAATGATGTAATCAAAAAATAATTCGGTTTCGCGACGCATCGAGCGGCGCAGGTATTCATCGAATTCGGGAAAGCGGTTACGGTCTGGGTTGACCGATTCCAGTTTGCGGAGTTCCAGCCACTGCCCGCCGAAATTTTCCACCAGCGCAAAGGATTTCGCGTCCTGTAGCATACGTCTGATTTGCGCTGCGAGCACTTCGGGTTTTCTGAGTAACTTTTGTTCAGCCAATCGCAGCAATTCATCATCGGGCATACTGCTCCACAGAAAATAGCTGATGCGTGAAGCCAGTTCATAATCATTCAACGGACGCGCGGTTTGCGCCGTTGTCGCCTGGTCTTTTTCGATGCGAAAGAGAAAATGCGGCGAAACCAGCATCGCTTCAAGCGCCAGGGTAAGCCCTTCTTCAAATGAATCGCCGCGTTGTCTGGCTAATGAACTGAGGTTTACCAATTGATTGATTTCTTCCGGCGTGACCGGACGACGATAAGCGCGACGCGCGAGATTCGCAATAATCTTCCGCTCACAATCCGCTTGATGATGACCGTCAACATGCCCGCAACTGTAAATTAACTTGCGACTCACTGCCGAAGGTCCTCGCGGTTGTTCGTAGGGACCGCCAATTTCAATGGCGGTGATGCGCGCATCATTTGCCGGTATCACTTCGGCGCGGCGCGCTTCAAAAGCTTTTCTGAGTTCTTCAACTCGTTCCGGCGGCAGATTCGGCGGCGCTTTGAATACAGGCGGTGGCGGCGTTGGTTTCTTTGATGGATTGGGTCCCTTGTAAGCGGGCGGCAACCCTTCGTAGAGGCGCAGAATTGAAACCGCCAGCCAATGCTCACCGGCAGTGATGCGCGTGCGGAAATCCTGTGCCATGCCCCAGAATTCCTGCCTATCCTGGGCAAACGACGCGACCCCATCAGGATCGAAGGTAACAACTTTGACCTGCTCACCATCTATCCATAAAGCGATTTGCAAAGCTTCTGACCCGGCTGGACGAATGCCGCCCAAAAAGCTGCGCAGATTATATTCACCATCCACCGGAAAACGATAAGTCGTCTGCAAGCCGTTCGGCAGGCTGAGTCCGGTGAGGTCATAGTCGAATAAAGGCGTGTTGCGCGGCATGATGCGTTGTCCGATTGCGCCTTTGCGCACCAGCGTCGGCTTGATTAACGCTTGTCCGAACACTGCTGTACGAGCGACACGTTCTGCGGCGGCGAAATATTTTTCCATCAGCACAGGTGAAAGCGACAGCACATCGCCGATGTTATCGAACCCATAACCGGAATCGTCCTGGGGAAAATCATCGGCGGGGCGCAGACCCACGCCCAGCAAATCACGCACGGTGTTGTTATATTCGGCGCGATTCAGACGGCGCGCTGTGACGCGACCGGGATTGGGCTTGGTCATCCACGCGCCATGCGCCAGTTCACTCGTAATCCAGTTGACGACTTTTTCAACCTCAACTTTATTTGGTCGCGGCACGCCTTGCGGCGGCATCTCGCCGGTGCGCAATTTCTCTGCGATAGGTTCCCAGCTTGCGCGGTTTTGCGCGACCGACTGGCGCGTTTTATAAGCTTCGAGATTCAAGCCTCCCGATTTAACTTTGGCATTATGGCAAGCGTAACAATTGGCGGCTAAAAAAGGTTGAATGGTTTTATCGAAAGTAATGGCGCTTGCGGTTTTTTGCGCATGCTCGGTTGGCGGGGCAATCATCAGCCACACCAACGGGGATAAAACTATCAACAATCGGGCTAGAAGCTTTCTGCTCATAAACGCGCCTTAATCCGGTTTAAGAAATCAAGGTCGGAACGTGGCTTTTATTATACGCGCCAAGGGTGCTGCCTGAAATAGAAAGACTGAAAATTTAATGGCTGCGTTTGAACCTTTTCCAAATCATGAATTTTTTCAAAATCCGACGCCTCACCATGAAACGCTATGCGCCGCTTGCGAAAGTGAAAGGTTTACTCTCGGATAGAGCGGATTCATCTGATGGTGCGTTGTATCCGCCTCTATCCAGGAAAATTTCTTCCTTTCAGAGTTTACGCTTTTCACTTTCACAAAACCCTATGCCGTATCGCCACAAATTTCTAAAAACTGTCCGCCCGCGCCGCTCGCATGTTAAACTTTTCGCTCTATGAATGCAGTTCGTGAAATGTTTATCGGCAATGTGCGCATCAATCCGGCGCTGGTCTTAGCGCCAATGGCTGGCGTCACCGATTCCTCTTTTCGTCGCCTGATTAAAGAACTCACCGGCGTCGGGTTAATCGTCACCGAGTTTATTTCCGTCGAAGGACTCACACGCGGCAATATGCGGACGCACCGCATGATGCGGTTTTTGCCGGAAGAGCGCCCGCTGTCGATTCAGATTTTCGGTTACGACGAAGAGCGCATGGCAATGGCTGCGGAAATCATCGAAGAAGCAGGCGCAGACATCGTTGATATCAATTGCGGTTGCCCTGCTAAAAAAGTGGTGAAAGGCGGTGGCGGTTCGTCGCTGCTTCGCGATTTGCCGCAACTCGAAAAAATCCTTCTCACGATTCGTCGCCGGGTGAAAATTCCTGTGACCATGAAGCTTCGCACAGGCTGGGACGACAGCAGCATCAATGCCATCGAAGTCGCGAAAATCGTCGAAGGCAGCGGCGGCAATATGGTTGCGATTCACGGGCGCACCAGAATGCAAGGTTATAGCGGACGCGCCAATTGGGAGGTGATTGCGGCGGTCAAACAGGCAGTGAACATTCCAGTCATCGGTTGCGGTGATGTAATCAATGCCGAACAAGCCGTTGCGCGATTCAAGCAAACAGCGGTTGACGCAGTGATGATCGGGCGCGGCGCGATTGCCAACCCGTGGATATTTCGCCAGACCGTCGATTTGATGGAAGGGCGCGATATTTATCAACCGGGGTTAGGCGAAAAGCAACAGGTTCTGCATCGCTATTACGAACTCCTGAAAGACGAAATGCCGGAACGCGCATTGAGTGGCAAGTTGAAACAGATGTGCGGCTATTTCACACACGGACTTGCGGGCGGCGCGCGACTTCGCGAACGGGTCTTTCATTCGCCAACCATCACCGAGATATTCGACCAGATTGATGCCTATTTCGCTTCAATGATTGAGCGCGGCTGTCCGCCCGATGTGCATCACAACGCCGATGATTATAAACACGCGCACGCCCGCGACCCGAAAACCGCCGAGTTCACGCGCAGCGCGGATGTTACAGTTTAAGGTTTGCCACTTGAACAATCGCCTTGGTTAATAGCTCTGCGGCGACAGTGCCAAGGGTGGTCACGTCACTTTGCATCGCGCCGGTTGATAACGCGAAAATGGTGTCGCCGTCAAACATGGTGTGAATCGGGCGGATGGCACGCGCCAGTCCGTCATGCGCCATCTGTGCGACTTTGCGAGCCTCGGCTTTCGTGAGTTTCGCATCGGTCGCCACAACTGCCAGCGTGGTGTTTTCTATTCCCGAAGCAAACGGATGTTTTGAAATCGCCGAGAGCTTGCGCGAAACATTTTTTAATTCACCCTTCTCTCTATTCTTCGCTTTTGCTTGTGCGGAACCTCTGCCCCCTCTTTGCGGCAAGCCCTGTTCAATGGCTCTCTGCGTATTCAAAAAGCCACGCCCGTTGGGAAACCTTGCGCCCGCTAAAATTTCGCCGCTCGTCGGATCAACAATATCGCCAAAAGCATTAACCACCACCAGCACACCGACGGTCGCTCCCGATGCGAGTTTCATCGAAGCCGTTGCCACACCACCCGGCGACGCATTCGACAACCCCAAAATTTTCCCGACCATCGCGCCTGTGCCCGCGCCAACCGCGCCTTCGGCAACCCGTTCACTCGTCGCGTTCATACAGGCGAGATAACCCATCACCGAATCGGGGCGAATGTTTGCCGCGCCCACTGCTAAATCGAAAATCACCGCCGCCGGAACAATCGGCACGCGCGCTACCCCTGTGTCGAAGCCGATGCCGCGCTCTTCCAGAAATTTCATCACGCCAGTTGCGGCATCCAGTCCAAAAGCCGAGCCGCCCGAAAGCAAAACCGCATGGACGCGGTCAACTAAATTCGACGGGTCGAGCAGATCGGTTTCGCGCGTGCCGGGTGCCGCGCCGCGCACGTCAACGCCGCAGACCGCCCCTTCAGCATTACATAAAATCACCGTGCAGCCGGTACGCGCTTCTTCGTTGGCGGCGTGACCGACCGCGATGCCTGCGACATCGGTAATCGCATTTTGCAATTTTTTAACTTTCAATCGCACAACTTTTTTCGTAGTTGATTTTTTCATGTGCTACCTTGACCTTTTGGTTTCGGCTATAATTCGACCGACTGAGCCGCTGATTTTACACGATTGGAGATGCAACATGAATTCGCCATCAACCGCTTACGCTGATATGCACATCAAAGGCGGAGTTTTGCGCTCACGATTTTTATACGTTTTGATGAATCACGGACTCGACGTTTGGACTACAGTGCTGGAGCAACTTAGCGAAGCCGACCGCGCCGCGCTTAGCGAAATCGAAATCGATCATTGGTACACCCTCGCTCTACTTGACCGCGTAGATAATGCCATCGCCGATGTGCTTGACGGCAACCCGGAAGCGATATTTCAAAAACTCGGAGAATTTTCCGCGACCTCGAATTTATCCGGCGCGTACAGCAGTTTGCTCGACGCCGACATTCACGCCTTTTTAAGACAGACGGCGCTCATTCATCGTTCCTATCAAGATTTCGGCACCGCGACTTATGAAGAGTTAAGCCCGAATAGCGGCATGCTCAAAATCAATTACGACACCCCGCCGCCCGTGAGTTATTGCGCCAGCGGCACCGAATATTTTCGCCGCGCCATCGAAATTTGCGGAGCCGAAAACCCGCGCGTCCTGCACACCCGTTGCACCGGGCGCGGCGATGCGTTTTGTGAGTTTTACGCGACCTGGCAATAAGAAAGTAATGAGTGATGAGTAATGAGTAATGAGTGGAAACAGGATAGAACAATTTGAAGATTTTATCGCCTGGCAAAAAGCTCGGGCGTTGACCTCATTCATTTATAAAGTTACTGAGGAAGGAAAATTTGCGCGGGATTATGGCTTGAAAGATCAAATTCGCAGAGCCTCAGTCTCGATCATGTCAAACATCGCTGAAGGGTTTGAGCGAGGAAAAGCTACAGAGTTTCATCAATTTCTTTCGATTGCCAAAGCGTCCTGTGCCGAATTCCGTTCGCAACTTTATGTTGCATTAGACGCGGGATATTTAGAGAAACCAGCTTTTGATTCATTGATGACAAAAGCAAAAGAATTAGGACAGATAATCGGAGGATTACGCGCATCTGTTCAGAGGCGACGTGATGAACTCTAAATGAGAAACTCATCACTCATTACTCATCACTAAACTTGGATTATTGACTATGACCATATCTTTTCCAGAACCGTTCAACATTGCAACTTATTATCTTGATCACAACATCAGCGAAGGGCGCGGCGATAAGGTTGCCGTTTACTATCGCGATGAACAATACACCTACAGCGACGTGCAGCAAATGGCGAACGCTTGCGGCAATGCCTTGCGTTCGTTTGGTGTTGAAATTGAAGACCGTGTGTTGCTTGTGCTGCCGGATTCCATCGAATTCGTCGCCGCGTGGTTTGCCACTGCAAAAATCGGCGCGGTGATTTCCATGGTCAACACCATTTTGCCGACCAGCGATTACGAATATTATCTCGAATACACTCGCGCCAAAGTCGCCGTGGTTCACAAAGACGTGATGGAACGCTTCACACCTGCGGTCGCGCATTCGCGTTTCCTCAGACACATTCTCGTTGTTGACACAGAGGTCACAGGTAAAATCGAAGGCATCGCCGGCTACTGTGATATTCACCCGTTTGAGCAAACCATCGCCGAACATTCCAGCGAACTGGCAACCGCGCCGACGACCCGCGACGACCTCGCTATCTGGCTTTTTACATCAGGTTCGACCGGGCAACCGAAAGCCGCCGTTCATCTGCAACACGATATGCCTTACAACACCGAGTGCTACGCCAAACGGGTGCTTGGTATCAACGAATCGGACATCACGCTTTCAGTCCCGAAATTATTTTTCGGTTACGCGACCGGAACCAATCTACTGTTTCCATTTGCGGTCGGCGGCGCAACCGCGCTGTTTGCCGAGCGTTCAACTGCCGAAGCCATGTTCGCAATGATTGAAAAATATCGCCCGACGATTTTAACCAGCGTACCGACCATGATTAACGCCATGCTGCAACATCAAGCGAACAGCGCGAAGCGTTATGATTTGTCGAGTCTCAGGTTTTGTTTATCGGCGGGTGAAGCCCTGCCGCCCGAACTCTATTTGCGTTGGATTGAGACTTTCGGCGTAGAGATTTTAGACGGCATCGGTTCTGCCGAAATGTTTCATATCTACATCACCAATCGTCCGGGCGATGTCAAACTCGGCAGCCTCGGTCGCATCGTCGAAGGCTACACCGCGCAGATTGTTGACGCAGAAGGGCGCGAAGTGCCGACCGGCGAAATGGGGACGCTGAGAATCAAAGGCGATTCGGCGGCGCTTTGTTATTGGAACGCGCACGACAAGAGCAAAGAGACCTTTGCGGGCGATTGGTGTACGACCGGCGACCAGTTTCGCGTCGATGAACAGGGTTATTACTGGTATGCCGGGCGCACCGATGAAATGTTGAAGGTGAGCGGCATGTTTGCTTCGCCCACAGAGATTGAAAATTGTCTGCTCGAACACCCGGCAGTCGCCGAAGTTGCGGTTATCGGCGCGATGGATGAACAAGGCTTAATCAAACCGAAAGCCTTTATTGTGGTCGCCGAAGGTCACGCGGCAAACGCAGAGTTGGAAACGGATTTAAAAGATATGGTGAAGAGTCGCCTGGCGCCTTACAAATACCCGCGCTGGATTGAATTTGTCGCCGACCTTCCGAAAAATGATCGCGGCAAGATTGACCGAAAAGCTTTGAAACAGACGAATGATTAATAAAACCAACGGCGTTTCAAGGTATTGAATCGTGCCCCATCGAGGCTTCGGTGATTTGTTCAATCAGTTTCAATGATAATCCCGCAAAAAATCAGCTTCACAAAATACAAAAGGCTAAAGCGCCGACTGCTCACTTTAGCCTTTTATGTTGTTAATCGCGGGGTTATTTCTTTTTCGCAGGTTTGTAATCCGCGAGCCATTCCGGGTCAACGGCATCGGCGTTGCGCTTGGTCTTTTCGCTGATTAACCACTTGCCACGCGCGTTGAAGGGGGGACCGCCTTCGGCTTTCACATGACAGAACTTGCAATCTTTGGCTCCGAACTTTTTGGATTTGGCGACAAATGGCGGATAAGCCATTGAACTGCTGGTAAAGATCGGAACGAGTCCGGCTATGAAAAGTACAACAATGAATAATCTGGCTTTCTTCAATTTCTTTCTCCTCAAATGTGATGATGATTTGTCAGATGCGAATTTTACGCAGACGCTTATTCTGACGGCAAGCCCAACACTCGGCGTTGCTCGCAAAATTTAATTTATCTGTGCCGTTTCATCCCCATCGCGATTGATGGATGGAATAGCGGCTTTCTGCAAATTCTCTTCCAACATCGTCTGAATGACTTTCATAAACGCCTGCGCCGCGTGTGAATGGGCTTCCGTTCGCCGCCGCACCGCCCACAAATTGCGTTCATAATGAAAGCCTTCAAGCGGTACGACAACCAGTTCGCCGCGCTCGACCGCTTCGGTTACGCACATGAGCGGCACAAACCCAAGACCGATATTCATGGAAACGAATTTTTTGATCGTCTCCATCGTGGCGATTTCGGTGGTGATATTTAAAGGCGTTTGATATTTGCGAAACGTATCAATAACTTTTTGCCGCGCCGGTGAATGAGCATTGTGGGCAATAAACGATTCGCCGCCCAAATCGCGTATATGAACGCGCTGTTCATGCGCCAGCGGGTTTTCGGGACTGGCAATCAATACCAGTTCATCGCGCACAATCAAGGTTGATTCAAGGTCAGAGCCTTCCGGCAAATAGGCTAAGATAGCGACATCCAAATTGCGCTGCCTTAGTTCGGTCGGCAATTTCGTCGAGAGTTGGCGAAAGACTTCGATTTTGATTTTCGGAAATTGTTCGCGAAACGCCAGAATGAGTTGCGGCAACAGGTAAAGACTGGTGCTTTCATTAGCGCCGATGCGAATGCGTCCGCTTTGCAAGGTGTGCAGGCGTTGCAAAGTGGTTATCGCTTCATCGCGCAGATTGAGCAGGCGTTTGGCGTATTCATAGAGCACTTCGCCGCTATCGGTAAGCGAATAGTTGTTGCGGTCTGAGCGGTCAAACAGCGGCGCGCTGAGTTCCTGTTCGAGTTTTCTAAGCGCCATGCTGAGCGCCGGTTGGGTGCGAAAGACACGCTCAGCGGCTTTATGAAAATTCTGTTCTTCGACCATCGCAACAAACATTTCAAGTTGCATTAAATCCATAGCTAACCCCTAGATTCGTGATTATTCTTAATTTTGATTATTTACCCGAATTAATCGTTGATTGCCTGATTTTCCTGAATGATGTGATTGATGATGTGAAAACCGTCTTCAATCGCTTTTCTATCATTGCTGTTCAATTCGCGAATTTAATACGAATTCGGACAGTTTATTTTCTCGCATTCAGATAATTTGGAAAAGCCTGGTTTTTACCCAGCGTTCGGCGGCAGCAAAAACTCTGCGACTGCCCTGAACCGCGGCGCCTTTGCTCTCGGTTTTTTTCTGCGCTTCGATTAACTTTGCGCCCTGGGTGATGACTTTCCAAAATTGACGGCGATAATTTTTCCAGTTCCACAACACTTCGCGAGATTTCAAACTGCCGGTGAGTTCAAAATGTCGTTGAATGAGGGCGCGCACCACTTGCGCATCGCTTTCGCTCTTTAACGCTTCGAGCGTCACCATCTCTTGATTGCAACGCCGCTCAAAGGTTTCATCCGTGTCCAGAACATACGCCACGCCGCCGGTCATCCCGGCTGCAAAATTGCGCCCCACTTCGCCAAGCACCACGACGGTTCCGGCAGTCATATATTCGCAAGCGTGGTCGCCAACGCCTTCGACCACCGCATCTGCGCCACTGTTGCGAACACAGAAACGTTCACCGGCGCGACCCGCAACGAACAGGGTTCCGCCGGTTGCGCCATATAACACGGTATTGCCGATGATGGCATTTTTCGATGAATCGAAAGAGGCTTCAGCCGGTGGGCGAATGATGATTTCGCCGCCGCCCATACCTTTGGCGACATAATCATTGGCTTCGCCGATGACTGTCAGTTTCATGCCCGACGCACAAAACGCCCCGAAACTCTGACCGGCGCTGCCGCGCAAAATAATATCAACGGTCGCATCCTGCATGCCGGCATTGCCGTAAATTCCGGCAATCTCTCCTGCGAGGCGCGCGCCCACGGCGCGGTCAGTGTTTTTAATTTTGTAAGACAGTTGAATCGGTTTGCCTGTAAAGATGGCGCGCGATGCCTGTAACATCATGCGCTCTTCCAATGAATCCTCTTCGTGACGTTTGTGCGCCGCAATGAATCGGCGCGGGCGCGTATTGGATTCATCGGCATTAGCAACCAGCGCGCGCAAATCCAATTTCACCCCTTTCGGCAGCCTGACATCGGTTTTTTCAACCAGCAAATCGGCGCGCCCGACGATGTCATCAAGCGAACGAAATCCGAGTTCGGCAAGCAAAACGCGCACGTCTTCGGCAAGCGAAAGGAAATAATTAATCACCATTTCGGGTTTGCCTGCGTAACGTTCGCGCAAGTTTTGTTCCTGGGTTGCGATGCCAACCGGACAGGTATTCAAATGACATTGCCGCGCCATCACGCAACCAAGCGCCACAAGCGCCGAGGTCGCAAAGCCGAATTCTTCTGCGCCAAACATCGCCGCCATCACTACGTCACGCGCCGATTTGAAGCCGCCATCAACTCTCAGGCGCACACGCGAACGCAAATCATTGAGCACCAGCGTCTGCTGGGTTTCCGCAAGTCCGAGTTCCCAGGGCGAACCGGCGTTTTTAATCGAACTGAGAGGCGACGCGCCCGTGCCGCCATCGTGCCCGGCAATGTGAATGACATCAGCAAAAGCTTTCGTCACACCTGCGGCAATCGTGCCGATGCCTGCTTCCGAAACCAACTTCACAGCGATGCGGGCGCGCGGATTGATGCGACGCAAATCGTAAATCAGTTGCGCGAGGTCTTCGATGGAATAAATGTCGTGATGCGGCGGCGGCGAAATCAAAGTCACGCCCGGCACTGAATGGCGAATGGCGGCAATTTCGGCAGTCACTTTATGACCGGGCAATTGTCCGCCTTCGCCGGGTTTTGCGCCCTGCGCGATTTTAATTTCGAGTTCATCGGCGCTCACCAGATATTCGGGCGTCACGCCAAACCTTGCCGAAGCCACTTGCTTGATGCGGCTGTTTGCCGAGTCGCCATCTTCGCGCGGACGATAACGCGCGGGCGATTCGCCGCCTTCGCCGCTGTTGCTCTTTGCGCCAAGGCGATTCATGGCAATCGCTAAAGTTTCATGGGCTTCGGGCGATAATGCGCCAAGCGACATGGCGGAAATCGAAAACCGCCGCACGATATTTTCTGCGGCTTCGATTTCATCGAGCGCGATGCTTTCGCCTTTGCGAAATTCCAGCAAGTCGCGAAGCGCCGCCGGCGCGCGCGTATCGATTTGGGCAGCGAATTTTTTGAAGGCTTCTTCATCACCGGCTCTCGCGAATTTATGCAACAATCGAAAGACCTGCGGATTGAAGGTGTGAAATTCGCCGCCCGCGCGATAGCGATAATAGCCTGCATCATCGAGTTGCTGTTTATCTTTTACGGCAAATGCCGAGGCGTGAAATTGCAACCCGTCTCCGGCGATTTCGCGAAGCGTGATGCCGCCGATGCGTGAAGGTGTGCCGGTAAAATATTTTTCAATCAACCGGTCGCCGACGCCGATGGCTTCAAAAATCTGCGCGCCGCTGTAACTGGCAATCGTCGCGATGCCCATTTTCGCCAAGATTTTCAACAAGCCGTTTTCAACCGCGGTCTTGTAATTTTTGAGCGCCGCCGGTGTGCTCATGCCGCGATGCTGAACTTCGTTGGCAACGATTTCAAATGCCAGATAAGGATTCACCGCGCTGGCTCCGTAACCCATCAAACAGGCGAAGTGATGGTCTTCGCGGGCGTCCGCAGTTTCGGCAATCAGACTGACACGCAGGCGTTTGCCTTCGCGAATCAAGTGATGATGCACAGCCGACACGGCAAGCAACATCGGTATCGGCGCGTGTGATTCATCTATGCCTTTATCGCTTAAAATTAAAATCGCGTAGCCTTTGTCGGCGGCTTCGCTTGCCTGTGCGCATAACTCATCAAGCGCGTTTTCCAGGCAAGAACCGGATAACTCAGGCTTAGAGTTGAGAAGCGATCTTTGACCGCTTGCCTGGCGGTCTGAAACCATCTCTGAACAGGCATGATCATTTTTTACTTCAAAAAGCGTTTTCAAAGTTATCGCCGAAAAGCCCTGTTTATCGAGGTTTTTTAACCATTCAAGCTCGTTGTTGGTAATCACCGGGCTATGCAATTTAACCAGTTTGGCAAACTCCGCGCGCTCTTCAAGCAAACTGCCTCTTGCGCCAAGCAGGGTTTCCAAAGACATCACGCCGCGTTCGCGAATCGGGTCAATCGCCGGATTGGTAACCTGCGCGAACCGCTGTTTGAAATAGTTATAAAGCACTCGCGGTTTCGCAGATAAAACCGCAAGCGGCGTATCGTCGCCCATCGAACCCACAGGCTCTTTGCCTTCTTCAAACATCGGGTCGATGATGCGCTGCACATCTTCAAGGGTGTAACCATAAGCCTTCATGCGCTCGGTTAAACTGAGGTCATTGAAATCATCGGTGCAGTTGTTATCGGCAATGCTGGGACAGGCGACAAAGCCGTCTCTGACCCAATCGGCATAGGGCTTGCGCGCCGCGCACCCGCGTTTGATTTCTTCATCGCCCAAGACCACGCCGCGCGTCGTATCCACGGCAATCATTTCGCCGGGCGCAAGTCTGCCTTTTTCGACGATGGTTTCCGGCGCGAGTTCAATAGCTCCGGCTTCGGAAGTCAGAATCATCAAGCCATCACTGGTGACGGCGTAACGCGCAGGTCTCAGTCCATTGCGGTCTAATCGCGCGCCGACGATTTTGCCATCGCTGAAGGCGACCGCCGCCGGACCGTCCCAGGGTTCCATCAAACACGCCGAATAATCATAAAAACCGCGCAAATCGGCATTCATCCCCTGAGCGTTTTCAAAGGCTTCAGGCATCAACATCAACATCGACTGCAGCACATCGCGCCCGCTCTTAATCAATAACTCGGCGGTGTTATCTAAACTTGCCGAATCCGACCCCGCAGACCAGATGACCGGTTTGAGTTTTTCGATGCGTTCTTGCCAGAAAGGTGAATTCAAGGTGGCTTCACGCGCTCGCATCCAGTTGCGATTTCCGGCAATGGTATTGATTTCGCCGTTGTGAGCAATCATGCGAAACGGTTGAGCGAGCGACCAGTTGGGAAACGTGTTGGTTGAATAGCGTTGATGAAAGACGACGATTGCCGAAGCGAAATCCCCGTCGCTTAAATCTTTGTAAAAGGCTTTGAGTTGCGAGGCAACCAACAAACCTTTATAGACGATGGTTTGATTTGACAGTGAAACGGTGTAAAAGCCTTTGAGGTTGGCGGTCTGGCGTTCAATCTCTTTGCGCACCAGGTAGAGGGTTGACTCAAATTCCGTAAGCGGACAGTCGCCGCGCGCAATCAAAGCCTGTTCGATGCGCGGCAAAGTTTCAGCAGCTTTTGTGCCCAGCGCGTTTTTATCTACGGGCACATTGCGCCAGGCTAAAAATTCCAGGTTGTATTGTTTGAGCGCGCGTTTGATGGCGCTTTTCGAGCGGACACGAATGGTTTCATCCTGCGGCAGAAAAAACATGCCGACGGCAATATCTTCCGCTTGAAGTCGCGCGCCGCATAATTTTTCAATCTTTTTCTGAAAGAATTTTTTCGGCAGTTGGGTGAGCACACCTGCGCCATCGCCGGTTTTGCCATCGGCATCAATCGCGCCGCGATGCACGAGATGATTGAGCGCCTGCAATGCAATTTCCAACAGCGCATGACTCGGATTTCCTGCAATATCCGCGACAAACCCTACACCGCAAGCGTCGTGTTCAAATTGAGAATCATAGAGCAACCTAAAAGGGACATCGTCTTTCATAGTCTTCCACCGAGTTTTTCTTGTTATTTTTAAACCTAGACCTTAGCTGTATCTTTTTTTGAACAACTCGCAATCGCTTGTTTAAGGTGATTGATTTGCTCAACTGAGGATGTGAGCCAAGGACTAAATACTAAGGAGCAGCGATTTTATGGCATCGCCCATTACAGCTGTCGGAACCGCTGAGCTTCCAGTGACTAAATCTGCCGTGCGCAGACCGTTTGCCAGAGCGGTTTTGATGGCGCTTTCAACGGCACGCGCCTCTTCTTCAAGGTCGAATGAATAACGCAACATCATCGCAACCGATGCAATAGTGCCAAGCGGGTTGGCTTTGCCTTGACCTGCAATATCAGGCGCAGAACCATGAACCGGTTCATACAGTCCCACCTCGCCGCCAAGGCTTGCAGATGCCAGCATACCGATGGAACCGGCAATCACGGCTGCCTCATCTGACAAAATATCCCCGAACATATTTTCGGTTAAAATCACATCAAAGCGGCGCGGGTCGCGAACAATTTGCATGGCGCAATTATCAACCAAGATGTGTTCGAGTTTGACGGTTGGATAAGCTTGCGCCACGCGGCTCACGGTTTCGCGCCAGAGTTGCGAGGTTTCCAAAACATTCGCTTTATCAACCGATGCCACTAAGCCCCGTCGTTTTTCAGCGGCTTTGAACGCCACGTGGGCGATGCGTTCGATTTCAGGAATCGAATAAGCCATCGTGTTAAACGCCTGGTCTTCTTTGATGCCGCGCGGCTCGCCAAAATACAATCCGCCGAGCAGTTCGCGCACGATCAACATATCGCAACCTTCGACAATATCAGGTCGCAGCGGCGAAGCCTCAATTAACTCCTGGTAAACCACAATCGGGCGCAGATTGGCATACGCCTTCAAAGTTTTTCTGAGCGCCAAAAGTCCGTCTTCGGGTTTTTTGCCTCGCGGATTCGCATCATACTTTGGACCACCGACCGCACCTAATAAAACGGCTTTGCTCGCCAGACAACCCTTTGCAGTCGCTTCGGGAAACGGTGAATCAAATTCATCAAGCGCCGAGCCACCGATGGCATACTCACGAATATCGACTTCGTGATTGAACCGCTGGGCAATGGCGCAAACCACCTTCACGCCCTCGGCAACGACTTCTCTGCCGATTCCATCACCCGGTAATGTGGCTATATCCAGTTTCATAGTCAGGATTCAGGATTCAGGACTCAGGATTCAGAGCTTAAAGCGATTTAAATTTCGCATTCACCTCTTCACCTTTTCACCCCTGCACTCTTCAAACTTTTCTGAGAACCGCTCCGGTGTTCGCCGATGTCACAAGCGATGCATAGCGCCGCAAATACGAACTCTTGACGCGCGTTTGAAATGGCGGCAAGGCGGCAAGGCGCGCGGCGATTTCGCTTGCATCCAAATCAACTTCCAGACGATTGTTCTTCAAATCGATGGTAATCACATCACCGTCTTTAAGCGCGGCAATCGTCCCGCCGGCTGCGGCTTCCGGTGAAACATGCCCGATGCAGATGCCGCGGGTCGCGCCCGAAAACCGCCCATCGGTGATCAGCGCCACGTCGCGCCCGAGTCCCATGCCAACGATGTTTGCCGTCGGCGCAAGCATCTCCTGCATACCGGGACCGCCGCGTGGTCCTTCGTAACGAATCACCACCACGGAACCTTTTTTTACGAGTCCACTTAAAATAGCAGAACAGGCTTCTTCCATCGAATCGAAAACCATCGCCGTGCCGGTAAAATAATCCAGATCGGCGGCGGCGCGTTTGATGACTGCGCCTTCGGGCGCGAGGTTACCGAATAAAGTTGCCAGCGCGCCGGTTTCCGAAAAAGGTTCTTCAAGGGTGCGAATCACATCGCCATCAGGCGCGGCGGCTTCGCGAATATTTTCGCCAAGCGTTTGCATAGTCACGGTCTTTTGATTTAACTCCAGCGCCCCTTGGCGTTTTGCGAGTTCTTTCAAAATGGCGCTGATGCCGCCGACTCTCTCAACATCTTCGATGTGCACATCGGGACGCGCCGGGCTGACTTTGCAAATCGTCGGCACACGCTGAGAGATTTCATTCAAACGTTCAAGCGGATATTCGATTCCCGCTTCACGGGCAATCGCCAGCGTGTGCAACACGGTGTTGGTTGAACCGCCCATCGCCACATCGAGCGCAAAGGCATTATCAAACGACGCGAGCGTGATGTAATCGCTCGGTTTGAAATCGGCTTTCACCAGTTCGATAATCTGCGCTGCCGCTTGTTTCACCAGTTCACGGCGATCAACTGAATCTGCTAAAAACGTACCGTTGCCGGGAAGCGCGACCCCCAGCGCCTCCATCAAACAGTTCATCGAATTGGCGGTGAACATTCCCGAACATGAACCGCAGGTCGGACACGCGACATCTTCGATTTCCTGAAGCTCTGCGGCAGAAAGTTTTCCCGCTTGCACTGCGCCGACGCCTTCAAAGACGTGCATCAAATCGACGCTTTTTCCGGTTGAGAGCTTGCCCGCGCGCATCGCGCCGCCGCTTACAAAAATCACCGGCACATTGACGCGCATCGCCGCCATCAACATTCCCGGCACGATTTTGTCGCAATTCGGAATGCAGACCATGCCATCGAGCCGGTGCGCTTCGATGACCGTTTCAACCGAATCGGCGATGATTTCACGCGACGGCAAACTGTACTTCATGCCGATGTGTCCCATCGCAATGCCATCATCAACGCCGATGGTATTGAATTCAAATGGAATGCCACCGGCTTCGCGCACCGCTTCTTTTGCGAGTTTGCCGAGTTCCTGCAAATGGCGATGACCGGGAATGATGTCAATGTAAGAATTGCAAACGCCGATAAACGGTTTCGGCATATCGCCATCGGTCACACCACAAGCTTTGAGCAAGCTGCGATGCGGTGCACGTTCTGCGCCGAGTTTGATTAAATTACTTCTCATAGTTGGTAGTCAGTAGTCGGTAGCCGGTAGCCGGTTATCGGTTCTTCGTATTCAGTTGCTCGCACGGATTTGGTTTAGTAATTGAATTTCAACTCAACAACTAGAGCAAATGTTTTACCAAACTACTGATTGCTAAAAACCGACTGCCGACGACCGGCTACCGACCACCAGTTATACTGCCCAGAGCAATTGATCCGGGTCTTGATGCAAAAAACGGTCTTCGCCGGTAATCCAATCAAAGCGCATCGGTGTGCAGATGTCTATGGCAACCGTGTCTTCCAGAACTTCCGATGAATGTTCGACGCCCGGTGGAATCGACAGCATTTGATTGGCGCGCAGGGTGATTTCGCCGTGTGGCAGATAAAATCGCCACGCGCCTTTTAAAACCATGATGACTTCTTCGCTCTCGTGTGAATGCGTCTGGGTGGTTGCGCCCTGTTGCACTTCGACGCGCGCGACCGTGAGATTTTCGCCAATCGCCATTTTCCGTTTATAGAGTTCCGAAATATCTTCGGCTCGCATTTTGTCCCAATCGTAAAAACCCATAACTACCTCTCTTTAATTTAGCGACAAGTGGCGAGTGACTAGCGGGCGAATTTCTAAGGAGTCTTCCATGCGATTTGCTTCTCAGCACTTTGAAACAGCCCCTTTCATCACCCGTCACTTCTCGCTAATTTTTCGCTTTGTTGACCAATTTATTTTGCTGAAGCCAGGGCATCATGCCGCGCAACTCTCTGCCGACCTCTTCAATCGGATGCGCCAGTCCTGCGGCTTCCATAGCTTTGAAACGCGGTTTACCGGCTTCATTTTCAGCCATCCATTCGTCGGCGAATTCGCCCGACTGAATTTCTTTTAAAAGTTGTTTCATCTCTTGCCGCACGCCGTCATTAATGACGCGCCCGCCGCGCGATAGATCGCCATATTCGGCGGTGTTCGATACCGAATAACGCATGTTGGAAATGCCGCCTTCATAAATTAAATCAACGATGAGTTTGACTTCGTGGAGGCATTCAAAATAAGCCATCTCGCGTGAATAGCCCGCTTCAACCAAGGTATCGAAACCGGCTTGAATGAGCGAGGCGAGACCGCCGCACAAGACCGCTTGTTCACCGAAAAGGTCGGTCTCGGTCTCTTCGCGAAACGTGGTTTCCAAAATTGCCGCGCGACCGCCGCCAATCGCCGACGCATAAGCGAGTCCTGTTTGTTGGGTGTTGCCGCTGGCGTCCTGATGAATTGCCAGCAAACACGGAACACCGCGTCCTTCGGTGTATTCGTGGCGCACCAGATGACCGGGACCTTTGGGCGCAACCATAAAAACATTGACGTTTTCCGGCGGCACGATTTTTTTGAAATGAATCGAAAAGCCATGCGCGAACACCAGGGAGTTGCCGGGCAACAGATTTGGCGCAATATCCTGCGCATAAATTTTCGGCGCGACTTCATCGGGCACCAGCATCATGATGATGTCGGCGTTGAAGGCAGCTTCGGCAGTGTCTTGAACCGTGAGACCGGCGGCTTCGGCTTTGGCGCGCGAAAGGCTCCCGGCTTTGAGTCCGACAATTACATCGCAACCCGAATCTTTTAAATTATTCGCATGCGCATGACCTTGTGAACCATACCCGATGATGGCGATTTTTTTACCTCGTAGATAGTCAAGGTCAGCATCTTTGTCATAAAAAATTTTCATAAAATCCTCTGAATTAAAAATATCTTCCTGGTTTAAATTTCGCTCGCGGTCTTTAGACCGCTCACTCAACGGACATCAAATCTTCTTATTTGCGGTCAAAGACCGTTTGCTCAATGAGTAATACTCATCGCGGTCAAAGACCGTTTGCTCAACAAAAATCAATCTGCCGCGACCTGGCAATTAGCAGCCGCTTGCTCACCCGCTTCGTTCAATCGCTCGATGGCTACGGTTCCGGTGCGCACGACCTCGTGCACGCCGAACGGTTGCAGCGAATGCACCAGACCGCGAACCGTATTGCTGTCACCAATGACTTCGACAATGAAACCTTCGTTGGTCGCATCTACGATTTTGGCATGGAAAAGCGACACCAGATTCAAAGCCTTTTGTCGCGCTTCGCCGTTTTCCGCTTTGACTTTCACAAATGCCATTTCGCGCTCGATACAATCGAGATTCGTCACATCCGCCGCGCTCAATACGCGCACCTGACGATTGAGCAATTTGACAATCTGTTCGATGGCTTTTGCTTCGCCACTGGTGACGATAGTTGCCGAAGAGAGCGTGCCATTCATGGTCGGTGAAACGCTCAGGGATTCAATCGGCAAACACTTGGCGCTGAACATGCCAACGATGCGTTGCAAATCTCCGAAGCGGTCTTCAAGAATTACTGAAATTGTATGTTTCATAAGACTGTCTGGAGTCGAGAGTCTGGAGTCTGGAGTCCGCAGTTTCAAATTTGAACGTTGATTTTGCCTCTCTATTTTTGAAGCTACTCTCACCCCTACAAATTTGAGACTCCAGACTCTCGACTCCAGACTCCAGACTTCTTCAATTCAAAATCATCTCCGTCAGCCCTGCGCCTGCGGGAACCATCGGATAGACATTCAGGTTATCGGCAACCGCAATATCCATCACCACCACGCCGGGCGTATTCAAGCCGCGTTCTAACACTTCGCTCAACTCTTCGGGGCGTGTGGCTCTCAGTCCGGTTGCCCCGTAAGCTTCCGCGAGTTTGACGAAATCGGGATTGCCGCTTAAATCAACATTCGTGCAATTACCGTCATAGAACAAATCTTGCAGTTGGCGCACCATTCCCAACGTCGCGTTGTTCATGACAATGACTTTGACATTGGCGCGGCACTTCACAGCGGTCGCCAGTTCCTGCGCGGTCATTTGAAATCCGCCGTCGCCGACAAAAGCAATCACCTGACGATTCGGAAAAGCCAGTTGCGCGCCGAGCGCCGCAGGGAATCCATAACCCATTGTGCCGAGTCCCCCCGACGTCAAATTCTGGCGCGGCGAATTGAACGGATAATATTGCGCAAGCCACATCTGATGCTGTCCGACATCGGTTGCGATAATCGCGTCGCCCTGGGTTAAACGGTGCAATTCGCGAATCAACCGCTGCGGCATAATCACCTCATCCGTATCATCAAAAGTGAGCGGCGCATAAGTTTTCCATTCGTTTATCTGTTGCCACCAACTGTTGAGGCGTTCGCGACTCGTCGCGCATTCTGCTTCGCTGAGCGCATCAATCAATTGTTGCGCCACGGTTTTCGCGTCGCCGACGATGCCTATGGTGGCGCGAACATTTTTGCTGATTGAACCGGGGTCAATATCGACGTGAATGATTTCGGCATGGGGCGCGAATTTATTGAGCGCGCCGGTCACCCGGTCATCAAATCGCGCGCCGACGGCAATCAGCAAATCGGCTTCGGAAACCGCCATATTTGCCCAGTACATTCCATGCATGCCAAGCATTCCCAAATTGAGCGGATGCCCCGACGGAAATCCACCAAGTCCCATCAAAGTTGGCGTGACCGGCAAAGAAAGCCGCTCAGCAAGTTCGACGATTTCATCGAAGGCATTGGCGTGAATGACGCCGCCACCGATGTAGAGAATCGGTCTTTCGGCAGACGCGATTTTTTGCGCGGCGCGTTTGATGGATTCCGATTCACCAAACAGGTGGGGCGCATAGCCCGCAACGTTGATGTTATCGGCATAAACGAAGGGCGCGGTTTGGGTGCAAACGTCTTTGGGAATATCAATCAACACGGGACCCGGACGCCCGGTTTGGGCAATGAAAAAGGCTTCTTTGATGATGTGCGGCAAATCGCGCGCATCGCTTACCAGATAGTTGTACTTGGTGCAGGCGCGCGTGATGCCCACGGTATCGACTTCCTGAAAGGCATCGTTGCCGATGAGTTTCGTCGGCACTTGACCGGTGATGACCACCAGCGGCGTTGAATCCAAAAAAGCATTGGCAATGCCGGTGACTGTATTGGTTGCGCCTGGACCTGAGGTGACCAACACACATCCGACTTTGCCTGTGGCTTTCGCGTAACCTTCAGCCATGTGCATTGCGCCCTGTTCGTGACGCACCAGGATGTGACGGATTTTGCCTTTGTAGTTAAGCAATTCATCGTAAATCGGCAACACCACCCCACCCGGATAACCGAAGATTGTGTCAACGCCTTCGCGCATCAACGCTTCACAAACGATGCGTGCGCCGCTCATCACTTGCGGCGTGGGTTCGTGCTGTGCTGCCCGTTTAATGAGTTCTCGTGCTATGGCTCCCATGCGATTTCCTTTTTGATATGGCAATCAATTTCGTTGATGCTGCGCCGTAAAATTCAAAAGCCGTCATCTTTTTTTCTTGATGACGGCTTTTGCTTTTGCTTTCTTTTGCAAGTTACCGTCATCCGCTTTTAATAAGCAGTACTACGACTACAATAATTACCGGAATAAGCAGAGTAATGACGGAAAGCGCAAGAATATCGTCGGTTTCTTTGACGACGGCTTTGGCAAAACTATTCGGTTTTCGATTTGCCGAGTATTGCATTTCTTTTAATCCGCTGCTCCTGCAAAGCTCTTTTTCTTAGGCGCATTCAAACTGCGCGCGTGCAGAGCTTTGTTGATGGCATGCAAATAAGCGCGGGCGCTGGCTTCAACAACATCTGTGGAAGCAGCGCGACCCGTGAAGGTTTTTTCATCAATTTCAATGTGCGTAAAAACTTCGCCCACGGCATCGGCTCCGCCGGTTACTGAGCGCACTTCGTAATCAATCAGTGTGGGATTTGTTCCCGTAAGAAAATCAATTGCCGCGTAAGCCGCAGCCACCGGACCTCCGGCGTGTGCGCTGCGTGACATCGCCTGTTCATCGCGTTCGAGGGTCACAGTTGCCCACGAATCTTTGGTGGTTCCGGCGAGCGCTTCAACATTTCGCAGTTTAAAGGTTTCGGGAATTTCGCGCAGACCATCTTGCAGAATGACGACCAGGTCTTCGTCGTAAATATCTTTCTTCTGGTCGGCAAGCATAGTGAAGAGTTTGTAGGCTTTATCGAGTTCAATTCGGGTCAACACATAGCCCATCTCTTCATAACGTTTTTGCAAAGCGTGACGCCCGGAATGTTTGCCTAACACCAGGACGCTTTGTTTTACGCCAACGGTTTCAGGCTTCATGATTTCATAAGTCAACTTATCGGCGATGACCCCGTGTTGATGAATTCCGGCTTCGTGCGCAAAAGCATTGCGTCCGACAATGGCTTTATTGGGTTGCACCGGAATACCCGTGATGTTCGATAACATCTGACTGCTGCGATAAATTTCCGTCGTGTTAATGCCGGTCTCATAGGCGAGCAAATCTTTGCGAACATTGAGCGCCATCGCTAATTCTTCCAGTGAAGCGTTACCGGCGCGTTCACCTATGCCATTGATGGTGCATTCGATTTGTCTGGCTCCGGCTTCGATAGCCGCGAGCGAATTGGCAACTGCCATTCCCAAATCATTATGACAATGCACAGAGATGGTGACTTTTTCGATGCCTTCGACACGTTCGCGAAGCGTCTTGATGATATGCGCGTATTCGCGTGGAATGGTGTACCCAACGGTGTCCGGGATATTCACGGTTGTGGCACCGGCTTTGACGGCGGCGCTGACGGCTTCAACTAAAAAGTCGAGGTCGGTGCGGGTTGCATCTTCGGTTGAGAATTCGACGTCATCGGTAAAACTTTTGGCTAAGGCGACCGATTCGGCAATGCGCGCCAGACATTCTTCGCGGGTGATTTTTAATTTAGCGGTCAGATGAATATCGGAAGTGGCAAGGAATGTGTGAATGCGTGGGCGGGCGGCTTCCTGTAAAGCTTCCCAGGCGCGTTCGATGTCTTCGCGAGTGGCGCGCGCCAGGGCTGCAATAATCGGACGGCGAACCTGTCGCGCAATTTCGCGAACTGCCGCAAAATCATCGTCTGAGGCAATTGGGAATCCGGCTTCGATAACATCCACGCCAAGGGTGTCGAGTTGGTGTGCAAGACGCAGCTTTTCTTCGAGATTCATACTGCAACCCGGCGATTGTTCACCATCACGTAGCGTCGTATCGAATACTTTTATTCTCTCAGCCATTCATTCACCGTTTGTGAAAGGATTGACACAGCCTGCCCGGAAGTTTTGGTCGTTGAATGAATAACACTGTTTTATTGAGCGGGCAAATAGATTGTTTTTATCAAGTGATAAGCGATTCGCTTGAAGCGTTTTTCTCTCAATAACTTATCCTGGCATTACTATCTCTGCGGTCTAATGCCGAGCAACCACAAAGCATTATGAAACAAGCAAGGGTGGCTGAATGTTTCAAACAGAATTTTGCAGCCTTATTCGCATTTCAACGGTGCGAAAATAGAAATACTCACCGCTGACACTTAGGGCAAAAGAAGGTCGAACGACCGGCAAGCACTTGCGAGCGAATCGGGGTTTGACAACTGGGACAAGGTTCGCCTTTGCGCCCATAAACGCGCAGTTTTTGTTGAAAGTAACCGCTCGTTCCGTCGCTGTTGCGAAAATCATCTATCGTCGTGCCGCCAAGCGCGATGGCTTCCTGTAAAACTTGAATAATTGCCGCGTGCAGTTTTTCATAACGCTTGAGCGTGATGCGTCCGGCCTCGCGCAATGGATGAATGCCCGCCAGAAACAGCGCTTCGCTGGCGTAAATGTTGCCCACTCCGACAACGATTTGCTGATCCATAATGAAATTCTTCACCGGCTTTTTCGATTTACGCGAACGGCGGAATAAATATTCAGGAGTGAAATTTTCCAAAAGCGGCTCGACGCCGAGTTGTCTGAGCGTCGCGTGTTCATCAAGTTGGCTCTGTTCAATGGCGATGACACAACCGAATCGGCGCGGGTCGCGAAAGCGCAGATGCAATCCATTATCGAGAGTTAAAATGACATGGTCATGTTTATCGAGCGGCTCGTGCGCCGAAAGGATAAGCAGTTGTCCGGTCATCCCTAAATGCAAAATCAAACAACTGCCCTCGGTGAAATGCACGATGAGATATTTTGCGCGCCGCGTGAGGCGTTCGACCTGGCGTTGCAAAATCAATTCATTCAATCGGTCTTCGTCAACCGTCACGCGCAATCGCGGCTCACGCACCGAAATCTCAACAATGGTTCTTGCAGGCAACAACAACTCCAAAGAGCGGCGCACGGTTTCAACTTCAGGAAGTTCAGGCATAGGAAGATACTACAATGTTCATATAGCTTGCGGTAGCGGGTGGGTTTGTTTGCCAATAAACCTGCCTGCTGCCACCGGCGATACGGACACATTTGTTTGCCCGGCGCGGGTTCGCTAAACTCCAGTTTCATCACATCCTAAGAAGTGAAAAGGAAAATGAGCACGACGCTGCCGCCACCGAAAAAATTCAACAAGAAAAAATTCATCGAAGCGTTGCTCGCGTGGTTTGAAAAACATAAACGCGATTTGCCGTGGCGACAGACACGCGACCCCTACCAAATATGGATTGCCGAAGTGATGTTGCAACAAACGCAAGTCGCCACCGTCATCCCGTTTTACGAACGCTTCTTAAAAACTTTTCCTGATGTTAAGTCTTTGGCGCGAGCTAAAGACACGGTGTTGATGAAAGCCTGGGAAGGGCTTGGTTACTATGCGCGCGCCCGCAACCTGCGCGACGCGGCGCGCGTGATTGTCGAAAAACATCACAGTGAGTTGCCCGCTTCACGCGAGGCGCTTTTAGAGTTGAAAGGGTTTGGCGTGTACACCGCCGCAAGCGTCGCGAGTCTCGCATTCAACCAAGACTATGCGGCGGTTGATGGCAATGTGATGCGCGTGCTCTCAAGAGTGCTGGTCATCGAATCGGACATTCGCAAACCCGCCGCCAAACGCGAATTTCAGCGCATCGCCGATTCCCTGGTTCCGATGGGTCGCGCCGGAAAGTTTAATGAAGCGATGATGGAACTCGGCGCATTGATTTGCCGCCCGAAAAATCCGGCGTGTGAAGGTTGCCCGATTCGTCCGTATTGTCGCGCCTATCATGAAAATCGTCTCGCTGAATTTCCGCGCAAATCAAAGAAAGCCGCCATCCCGCATCATCAAATCGTCATCGGTGTCGTACATAAAGATGGCAAAGTCCTGATCGCTTTGCGCCCGTCGGAAGGCTTGCTTGGCAATCTCTGGGAATTTCCCGGCGGTAAACTCAAACCCGAAGAACGGCTCGAAGCTTGTTGCGCCCGCGAGATGCTGGAAGAGACCGGCATTGTCGTCGAAGTCGGCGAACGCTTTTCGGTGGTGCAACATTCATTCACTCACTTTCGCATCACCCTGCATGCTTTTCATTGTCGGTATGTGAGCGGCAAAGCCCGTCCCAAGACCAGTCAAAAAATTCGCTGGGTCAAATTCGCCGACCTCGAAAATTATGCGTTTCCCAAAGCTAATAAAAAAATCATCGAAGATTTGCGGCGCATCGATGCTTAACCGATGAAAGCTGTTTGCAAGGTACTTCGCACCCCGATGGCAGAAGTTTGCGCGCCTCTCAACACTTCAATATCAGGTCTGCACTTTTAAAACCTTGAGGTTTTCCAACAACTCAAGGTTTTTTAGAGCCGCTTGCCAAAATCATTGACTGAGGTTGAACCAGCGGTCTATGACCGCGTCGTTGAAAAGACCGCTTGCTCAACGGGCGCTGAGTAAAAGCAATCGTCAACGATTCGCGTTGCCAATCATTTTCTCGTCTACGCAGCTTTTCGGGTTGAATCAATAATCGGATTCGCCCGCATCATAAGACGTATCGCTTGCGTAATCGGTGGTCGTCGTATCATAGGTGTCATAAGAAGTATCGGGCGCATCGACGGGCGTATCTTCTGCGACATCCGAAGACGGATCATACACTGCACCGACGGCGTCATGTTCGCCCTCTTGTCCATAGGTATCTGCCTGTTCCTGATGCTCTGCGGCATATTCTGCATATTGCGCGGCGTTTTCAAAATTGCCGCTCTCGGCGTAATTGACCGCTTCCTGTCGATCAGCATCCGCCTGATTTTGTTCCCAAACTGCCCAGTCTTCTTTTTCGTACTCGGCGCGCGCCTGTCCACTGTGGTCATCACCGCCGGCGTAATAATCCGCCCAGCCGATGGCATCTGCGGCGCGTGAAGCATCCTCGCGGGCGGCTTCATAATCGCCCGCCTCAGCGTGTTTGGCTTCCTCCTGCTCCCAATACTTACCTTCGGCTTGTTCGTCTGCGGCGCTTTCCAGACGATAGGAACTTTCGCCATGCAACATATCGCTATCGACCGCCGCCCACGCTTCGTTTTCGGCAATCTCGCGTTCTTCTGCCGCGGCGCGATAATCGCCTGCTTCGATGTCTGCATCGGCGCGGGCTTGGGCTTCGTCAGCCGCTTGCGCATGAGCCTGGGCTTCAGCAGTTTCAAGGTCTGCTTCCGTCGGTTCCGTGGCGCTTTCGTTGACCGATTCAGGTTGTGCAATCACTTCATCGGTATTTATTGGTTCTATGGTATCGGTCGCTTCACCGGCAACGTAAAGTCCGGCATCCATCGTTGACGCCTGGTCAATGACAGGCGCGACCTCTGCGGCGCTATCAACAGAGATTTCCGCCACTTCGCCAGCCTCTTCGGCGGTCAGATTTTCACTTTCCGCTTCTTCGACTGACAAAGCGGCAATCGCCGGTTCGGCGCTCTCCGCATCAACGATGACATAACCGGCTATATCCGGGTTGGCATCATCACCGGTAATCGCTTCAATCACATCCTGAATCGCCTCGACAATCGCCGGTGTGTCAGTTTCGTTGGTTACTGTTGCCTGAGTGTCGGGCTTAGCGGTGATGATTTCAATGACCGCCGGATTGGCATCCGTTACAGGGATTTCTGTAACGACGATGGTTTCATCAGAGTTCATGGTAAATTCTCCTTTTCTGCAAAGCCTTATGAATCAACTTCCGATTCGGCTTCCTTATTTGGAGTCGCCACAGGTTGAGGCGGCGCAGGTTGCTTTTTCAAGGTAACGATTTTGGCGCATTGAGCGTTCGGACAACGCACATTCAAAGCGGCTTTGCCTGCAAGCGCGCTGCGCGGAATGCGCATCGGTGTGCGACAGGCTGAACAGATGATGCGAAGCGCATCATCTGCGGGTTTGGTTTGTGGCGGCGCAACTGCCGGACTTGCAGGCGCAGGTTGGTTGCCTTGCGCAATTAACGGCGGACGCTGTGCACGCGGCACAGGCGGCGGCGCAATGATGCCACGCATTCTTGCGCGCCAGTTTTCCATTTCGGGGCTGCGAGCAAATTGGGTCAACAGTTTGAGGCGGCGCGTAATGTATGGCGTAGATGATGAAGTCATCTCGGACAATTTCGTCATCTGGTCATCGCTATCGGCTTCCTGTTCCAGCCACGCCTCCATATTGATTTGGCGAATCAACTGAGCCGATTTGAGATACCAGGTCAACAGCACGCGGCGGGCAATTTCTTCGTCCATAACTGCAAGCAATCCGGCGCGGTCGGCAGTAATTTCGGATTGTCGCGCCCAAGCCAGTAACGGCAATTCGACGGCTCCTTCGACCAGATGGGAAAGATTCAAATTCGCCAGCAAGCCGCCAGCCATCATGCCGCGTCTGGGACTTTGTTCACCGAGTAAAAATCGGATGACAGTTTTCCAGAGCGCGTGACCGGCGCGGCAATGTCCCATTTCGCGCGCCAGCATAAACAATAAATCTTTTCCTTGAAAATTGGTGACCAGAGCTGTGCCGATGATTACGAAGGCGCTGGTGTCGCTGCCATAGGTTGCAGCATCCCACATCCGGTCGCCGGAAACGTAAACTTCCGGCATAAACGGGAGTGCGAGAATCCGCGCCGCCAGCACCGCTTGCTGATAAACCGCCGGCAATTGTTTATCGCTCAATTGAATGGCATTGAAAGTTGTCTCTATCCAACGCCGCCCGACTTTATCGGAAACCGTGCGGGCGGCGGCGTTGAGCGGGCTGAGTGAGCGCAGCTTCGCCATTGCCGCACCATCCTGTGCCCATTGAAATACCGAACAATCCAAAGCATATCCGGGAACGAGCGGGCGCAACCAATGACAATCGGGACAGACCATCAGATGGGGAGCGAGTCTTGCGCCATTGCCGCCACAAAACTGACAAAACCCTTGAGCAAAATTCTGTCCCGCCATATTCGGCGCATACCATTGCGGCGGTTGATAATTCATTGGCGGCGGAAAATTCGGCGTCCGGTTATAAAATTGCGGGGGAGTATTGAAAGGCGGCTGTGGTCGAGCAGTAGCGTCTGGCGGCGCAACCGCTACCAGTTGACCTCCGCAGGTCGGACAAAACACCCCGCCTTCAATCGGTGGATTGCGATGTCCATTCGGGCAAGTGAGAATTGACGGTTGCGCTTGCATTTGCGGATTCTCCTTAGTCTCATCGCCAGGTCAACAGTCGTTTCATGAGTGATTGCCCCGCTTGACTCACAGACGATGGATTGTTTGAGAGGTGTTGAAAACGTGCCTAAAAATTTAAGCAAGTGATATGCCGCCAAAAATTTAAATTTGCCTGCCGGAAAACCCTGCAAACTATCGTGGATTTTGATAACGGATGGTCAATAAGCGCAGTCTTTTTTGCGCGCCAGCGGGCGACAAATAACCGGGCAAGTTGGTTTTGCAATGAAGAAAGCCGGAGAAAATCAAAAAAAATCGGTAGGTTAATCGAATCCCCCGGTCATTGAATTTATCGAGAATGCCGATGTCCGCAGTCGCTTCACCATCAACCCGCAGTTTACAAAAAGCCCGCCGGGTTATCAGCAACCTCTTGAAACCAGGTAAGCCGCGTCATCGCTTCACAATTTCATCCTCAGTTGGGAAATGTTACCCAAAAAGTTAAGGCGGCTGTGCGAAAGTCCGCATTAAACCATCAGCGACTGGCAAGTTTCTGGTGCCCCCATCTACCAAACCCAAGCGGGTAAACCGCGATGGCAGCTTTATAGAAATACCTGTCCTCAGACTTTCAAACCGGTGCAGGCTGGGATTCAATCGCGGCGCACGATGGATTAATCGTTGGGGGTGAAGCCGCTAGAAATTCCGTCAATTTTTCATCGCTGTGACGCAGACAGAATTCCTGAAAGGTTTCTTGCCCGACGCGCTCATCGTTATAACGCGCAAAGAGCCGTCCAAGCGATTCGCCCAAATCATCGGCAAGCACGCGAACCCCTATGCGTCTGCCGAAGGATTCATGTCTGCCGACGCCGCCGCCTAAAAAGATTTGAAAAGCTTCTTTCTTCACGCCGCCGATTTGCACGAGCGAGCCTTCGAGTCCAACATCGCAAATATGATGTTGCCCGCAAGAGTTCGGACAACCCGTCACGCTGATGCGCACGCTGTCCGTGAGTTCGACATGTTCGGAAAGGTATTCATCCAATTGCTTCGCGCGATTTTTGGTTTCGGCAATTGCCAGTTTGCAAAACTGAATGCCGGTGCAGGCAATCATGCCTTTGCGCGCCCAGTTCGGTTGATAATCGAAACCGCTGAGGTCGAGTTGCTGTGTGAGCGCCAATATATTTTTTTCGGGAATGTCGAGCAGCAAAATATTTTGCGTGTTGGTGGTGCGGATTCTGCCGCTGCCAAACTGTTCAGCTAAATCGGCAAGCCGCCTGAGTTCACAAGCATTGGTTCTGCCGCCGAGTATCGAAATCCCCACATAATACAAGCCGTTTTCGCGTTGCCGGTGGATGCCGAGATGCGAGCGGTCGCGCTCTTGAATGGGTTCGGCTTCAGGCGTTGCGGCGCGACGGAGTTTTCGCCCCATCACCCGTTCAACGGCTTCGCGAAAGCGCGGGATTTGCCACTCTTCAACTAAAAATTTCAAGCGCGCCCGTTTGCGATTTTTGCGATTGCCTTCGTCGCGAAAAACCGTCGCCACCGCCGCGCATAAATCGACCACTTCATCGGGCGCGACCAGCACACCCAAATCTTTCGAGAATCGCGGCGTGGTTGACAACCCGCCGCCAACGCGGGCGCGAAATGCGACTTCGCCTTGTTCATCACGAACTGCGAAAATGCCGATGTCATTGATTTCGGGATAGACGCAAGCGTAGGCGCAGCCGGTGATGGCGATTTTGAATTTGCGCGGCAGGTTTGAGAAATCTTTATTGTCGATGAAAAATTCATTCACCGCTTTGATGAGCGGCGTGGTGTCATAGAGTTCTTCGCTATCGACGCCCGACACCGGACAGTTCAAAATATTGCGAACACAATCGCCGCAAGCTTCTGTGGTTGATAACCCGACTTCGCGCAACCGATCAAGAATTATCGGCAAACTCTCAACCCGCACCCAGTGATATTGAATATTCTGACGCACCGTAATATCGGCAAGCCCGCGACCATGATGTTCGGCAAGTTCCGCTAATACGCGCAACTGCGTTGGCGTCAAATCGCCGCCCGGTATGCGTGTGCGAACCATAAAGAATCCATCTTCGGCGGGTCGTTGGGTGTAGATGCCATACCAGCGAAACAACGCTTCATCATCGGGCGAAATCGTCTCCTGGGTCGCCGCGTAACGGTAAATATCCGCGAGCACATCTAACCCGTCTTTGCGTTTTTTAATCTCTTCGATATTGCTCATAAACTGCCTGCTATAAGGCGCGTGAAGCGCCGTTTGAAAAACGGGTTCAAAGCGTTGCGTCAGAGAAAAATGAATCGTGGTGTAAAGTTTAATCTGAAAGCAACGCTTTGAACTTTTCCTTAGCCTTGAACTGCTGTCGTTTCAGTCAAAGCAAACTGGTTCAGGGACGCGGCATAATCGTTGAACAAACCGAGTTCACCAAGCCTCGCAATAATAATTACTTCACTTTGTTCAAGGGTTTGCCGCGCCGTATCAACTAAAATGTCCGGGGTGAGCGGTTCTTCATAGGGGTCGCTGATGCCTGTAAAATTTTTCACCTCACCGGCAAGCGCTTTTTTGTAGAGACCTTTGACGTCGCGTTCAATCAAGGTCGGTAAATCACAGCGCACAAAAATTTCAACGAATCGGACATCATCACTTTCAATCAACTCGCGCACATCGCTGCGCGTCTCCCGGTAAGGCGAGATTGCCGGGACAATGACCGTCACGCCGTTTCGCGCCAGCAGACGCGCAACGAAACCGATGCGATGAATGTTGGTATCGCGGTCAGCTTTTGAAAACCCGAGACCGCGACTGAGATTTTCGCGCACCTCATCGCCATCGAGTATTTCTACTCGTTTGCCTGCGGCGCGCAAGCGTTTGCTGAGAACCTGTGTGAGCGTGGTTTTCCCCGCGCCCGAAAGCCCGGTAAGCCAGATGACATTGCCTTGTGAACTCATTTATTTAATCTCCTCTTCTTTATTTGGTTGTGGTTGATTTTTAGGCGTGCAATCCGCATTCGGTTTTCGCGTGTCCTGCCCAGCGACCGGCGCGTTCCTCTTCGCCGACGCGGACGAAGCGCGTGCAATGGGTACAGCCGATGCTGGTGAAGCCTTCGTTATGGAGAGGGTTATAGGGGACATGGTTTCTAACGACATAGCTCCACACATCGCGCTTCGTCCAGCGCGCCAGCGGATTGATTTTGACCAACTGCCAGCGCGCGTCCCATTCGACAACGCGGGCACTGGCGCGCGTCGCCGTCTGGTCGCGGCGAATGGCAGTGACCCAGGCAAGTTTATCGCGCAGGGCTTGTTTGAGCGGTTCAAGTTTTCTTAGTCGGCAACATAAATCCGGGTCACGCGCCCAGAGCTTTGCGCCATAAATTTCTTCCTGAGTTTCGGGCGTCAGTTCAGTTTTGTAAGCTTGAATTTTTATTTGATAGCGTTCCTCGATGATTTCGCGCAGCGCGTAAGTTTCGGGAAAAAGAAAATCGGTGTCGAGAAAAAACACATTTAATTGCGGATTGATTTTTACGGCGATGTCGATGAGCGCCATGCCTTCGACACCGAATCCTGTGGCAATCGTCAGTTTGTCGCCGTATTGTTTGAATGCCCATTCTAAAATTTCCGTTGGCGCGGCATTTTCAAAAAGCGCCGCGGCATTTCTGATGCGCGTAAGCATGGTGTGATTTGGAGTCAAGTTGATGAGTTGATTTTTCGCTTGCGCCATGACGTTCTCCTTTCAAAAACCTGCAACCTCGGCTAGTCCAAATTCAAAGACCTGATGATGGAACCAGTTCAATTTTTCTTTGAGCGCGACCACCTCGCCAACAATGGCAATCGCCGGTGGCTTGATGTCTAAAAATTCGCCGTCATCATTCGCCAAATCTGCGAGCTTTCCCGCATAGACTTCCTGATGCGCGTAAGTTCCCCAGCGAATGATGGCAATCGGCGTTGACGGCGCGCGCCCGCCGGCAACGAGCGCGCGGGCAATCTGTTTAATGGTTTCGGCGCACATAAAAATCACCAGGGTGTCGGCTAAATTCGCAGCGGCTTGCCAGTCGACAGCAGGGCGATTTTTGCGGCTGTCGTGCCCGGTGATGAAAGCAACGCTTGAAGCATAGTTGCGATGCGTTAGTGGTATCCCTGCGTAAGCCGCAGCGGCAACGCCCGACGAAATTCCCGGCACAACTTCCCAGGCGATACCGGCTTCAACCAGGGCTTCAGCCTCTTCGCCGCCGCGTCCGAAGATGAACGGGTCGCCGCCTTTGAGACGCGAAACGATTTTTCCGGCGCGGGCGTGTGCGATGAGGATTTGATTAATTTGAGTTTGCGAGATGGAAGGTTCACCGGCGCGTTTGCCGACGTAAATCAATTCTGCGCCGCGTCGCGAGTGCGCCAGGATTTCGGGATTAACCAGATAGTCGTAAACGATAACCTCGCTTACGGCGATACTCTCGGCGGCTTTGATGGTCAGGAGTTTCGCATCGCCCGGACCTGCGCCGATTAAATAGACTTTGCCGGTGTGTGCCTGCCTGTTGCTCATTGTTGTGTGCCTGTTACCCGCTAAAATAATTTGCCCAAAAACGAAAAACCCACCGCAGGTTTTGAAGCCTGTGGTGGGTTTTCTTAAATTCCTTCTGAGTTTACTCAGAATTTAGTAGAACTTAATTTATGATGCACCTCCATCAAAGGCTTCGCGCGCTCGTCCGCGACACATGCAACAACAACAACACATTGAACACATGGTTTTTTTCATAAGCCTTTGACTGTTTATCAAACGCTTATGGTATAGCATTCCGGTTTTATCAGAGTCAAGAAAGTTATTTTTATACTTCATTCAATTTTTCTTTGGTTGCAGGTAACTGCTAATGAAATCAGCAAAACGAAATGAAAAATATTTTTAAAACAAGGCGCGAATCTGCCACGCCTTCATCACGACTTTACCGCATCGCGGGTTTTCGGTTTAATGTGCAAACGATGACGCGAAGACTTGGACTCTATCTTGGACGCTTGCCTGGTTTTGATAAAAGCGGCTTCGACCGTCGCGAACTCATTGAATGTGTGAAAGCCGCAGATGGTTGCGGATACGACTGCATCTGGATTCCCGAAGCCTGGGAACGCGATGCCTTTACGACACTCACGGAACTCGCGGTTCATACCAAACAAATCCATTTATGCACAGGCATCGTCAATGTGTTTTCGCGAACCCCTGCGGTGCTGGCGATGAGCGCCGCAACCCTTGATGAAATTTCCGGCGGGCGATTTCGCCTGGGACTTGGAACCAGCGGGGCGCGCGTCATCGAAGATTTTCACGGCGTGCCATTCCAAAAACCACTCACGCGCCTCAAAGAAACCATTCAAATCATTCGTTTGTTGCTCGCAGGTGAAGTGACGGATTTCGAGGGTGAGTGTTTTCAGTTGCAACGATTCAAGCTTGGATTTAAACCCGTAAGGGCAGATTTGCCGATATACATTGCTGCGCTGACGCCGAAAAGCCTTCGTCAAATCGGCGAAATCGCCGACGGTTGGTTGCCCACGCACTGGGCGCGCACGCAGTTCAACGAAGGCATTGTCGAAATTCAAAAAGGTTGTGAAGCAGCAGGTCGTGACGTCAAGCAAATCGACATCGCGCCTTTCATTAACACTATGGTTTCCGATGATGCGGCGAGCGCAAGAAAAGCGGCGCGCTTGCCGCTTGCCTATTATGTCGGCGGAATGGGCGATTTTTATAAAGAATCGCTTGCGCGTCTGGGGTTTGCCGATGTTGCCGGGCAAATTCAAACCCTCTGGCAAATGGGTCGGCGCAAAGAAGCGATTAACGCGGTGAGCGATGCAATGGTTGATGCCGTGGCGATTTGCGGAACGATGGAATTTTGCCGCGCTCAACTCGATGAAGTTTTGCAATACGGCGCGACGCTGCCACTGGTGCCGATTCCAAATGCGGGCACGCTTGCCGAAAAGATTCGGGTCATTGAAGCGTTGATTGAATAGATTGCAAACCAAAAAACCGCCGGGATTTTTTAATAATTTGTTGGGCGAAGTTGGCGGCTTGGCGGTTCAGAAAATATTTTGAAGATAGCTTGTTTCACTTCTTGACTACATCATGCCGAAAAATATTGAAATCAAAGCCCGCGTCAACGATTTCGCGGCGCTCAAAAATTTAGCCGAACAAATTTCCGATACGCCCGTCGAGTTGCTCATTCAGGAAGACACCTTTTTTGAAACCGCACAGGGGCGTTTGAAATTGCGCGTCTTTGACGCTACGCGCGGCGAGTTGATTTTGTATTCACGCGCCGATACGCCAACGGCAAAAACCTCCACCTATTTAATCGCTCGCACCAGTGAGCCTGAGACGCTGAAAACCATTCTTTCAACGGTTCTCCCTGTGCGCGGCGTGGTGCGTAAATGCCGTTGGCTTTATCTTGCCGGACAAACCCGCATACACCTTGACGAAGTCGAAAATCTCGGACATTTTGTTGAGCTTGAATTTGTAATGCGCGACGACCAAACGATGGTCGAAGGCGAACGCACAACTCAAGCGTTGATGGAGAAACTCGCGATTAACCAAGAGGATTTAATCGCGGTGGCTTATATTGACCTTTTAAGCCAGCCGAATTTGCAGTAAAACTATTCATCGTTTTCACAAAACAAATTATTTCATTCCTTAATCGAATTGGCGCAAACGACGTAGTAATGACTATCTGACGAAAAGCTGAGGACGACATGGCAGATTCATCGAAATCGAAAAAGAAAACCCCTGGCGCATTCAAACAGTGGTTACTCGAAGGCTACCTTCCGAGTAAAAAACCACATCAAGAAACTCTCCATCACACGCACCCCTGGTACAAGGTCATGTGTTTGACCGGGGTTGATTATTTTTCAACCCTCGGCTATCAACCGGGCATTGCATTTTTAGCGGCGGGCGCGTTGTCGCCGATTGCGACGTTGATTCTGGTTTTGCTGACGCTTTTCGGCGCGTTGCCGATTTACAGCAAAGTCGCTGCCGCAAGCCCCAATGGTGAAGGTTCGATTTCCATGCTCGAAGGGTTGTTATCGCGCTGGAAAAGCAAAACCCTGGTGCTCATTCTGCTTGGTTTTGCGGCAACCGATTTCATCATCACCATTACGCTTTCGGCAGCCGATGCCACAGCCCATGTAATCGAAAATCCTTTCGTTCACAACTATCATTTTCTGCATCACGAAGTCTGGCTTACCCTGGCGCTCATTGCCACACTCGGCGCAGTTTTTCTTAAAGGTTTCAAAGAAGCCATCGGACTGGCGGTTTTTTTAGTGATTATTTACCTGGGACTCAATGCGGTGGTGATTGGCGTCGGGGTTTATGAACTCATTCAACACGCCGAATTGATTCCCGATTGGAAAAGCAAACTATTTACGGCGCACAGCAATCCGGCGGGGATGATTGGCGCGGCAATTCTGGTCTTTCCGAAACTGGCGCTCGGACTTTCAGGATTTGAAACCGGGGTTGCGGTCATGCCTTTGGTGAAAGGCGACGCCACAGACACCGCAGCGCATCCGCAAGGGCGCATTCGCAACACCCGCAAATTGCTGCGCGCGGCAGCTTTCATCATGAGCATTTTTTTAATTGCCAGCAGTTTGGCGACGACGATTTTGATTCCCGCTGAAAAATTTGAAAAAGGTGGAGAAGCCAATGGTCGGGCGCTCTCTTACTTGGCGCATGAATATCTTGGCGACCTGTTTGGCACCACTTATGACATCAGCACGATTTTGATTTTATGGTTTGCCGGAGCCTCGGCAATGGCTGGGTTACTCAACATTGTGCCGCGTTATCTGCCGCGTTACGGCATGGCACCCGAATGGGCGAAAGCCACGCGCCCGCTGGTGCTGGTATTCACGGGCATCGCGTTTGCTGTAACCATCATTTTTCAGGCTAATGTCGATGCGCAGGGCGGCGCTTATGCAACCGGCGTTTTGGTACTGATGACCTCTGCGGCAATCGCTGTGACCATGGCGGCATGGAGAAACGGCAATATGAAATATATCTTTGCCGCTATCACTTTGGTTTTCACTTATACAACGATAACCAATATCGTTGAGCGAACCGATGGCGTGAAAATCGCTTCGTTCTTTATTCTGGCAATTGTGACCACTTCACTGATTTCGCGCGCCTTGCGCTCAACCGAATTGCGTATCGAACGTGTCGAACTCGACAAAAAAGCTCTGGAATTTATCGCCGAGTTATCAAAAGGTCATGAGATTCGCATTGTTCCCAATAAACGCGACCGCGGCAACGAGCGCGAATATCTTTATAAAGAGAAAGAGGCGCGCGAAGACAATCATATCCCTGAAGATGACCCGGTGGTTTTCTTTGAAGTGCGACCCGGCGATGCTTCCGAATTTTCCGGCGTCTTGAAAGTGCGCGGCGTTGCGCTTGGACCTTATAAAATTCTCAGAACCAAAAGCCCTGCGATTCCCAATGCGATTGCGGCATTCTTGCTGCACCTGCGCGATGAAACCGGCAAAACTCCGCATGCCTATTTCGGTTGGAGCGAAGGCAATCCGCTCAAATATGTTTTGCAATTCATCTTTTTCGGCGAAGGCGATACCGCGCCTGT
The DNA here is from genome assembly GCA_040754075.1 of Acidobacteriota bacterium. NCBI lineage: Bacteria > Pseudomonadati > Acidobacteriota > Acidobacteriota bacterium. The sequence continues at coordinate 39,251 of JBFMDH010000003.1, read as the reverse complement.
GACCCGCGAGGTATTAAGACTCGCCGAACCTGACCCCAATCGTCGCCCCGCTGTGCACATTGGCGGTTAAGCGCGGCGCGGTTTAAGAGGACGCCAAACTCAGGCGTCCTCTATGGCGCTTTTGTTTATCGTTTACGGGCGACGCCAGGCAACTTGCTTTTTCGATTAAAGTTCAATATGCGCGCCAGATAAAAGTATTGATTTCCGCGCCGTTGATTGTTAAATTCGCCTCGTCTGCTCCCAAACTACCTGCAATCTTCCCTCCCGCGCGATATGCCAGCTTTATGGTCAGCAAATAAAAACTTCCTTACCCCGTACCATCCCTGATCTTAGAAACGCTGATGTCCAGGAGGCGATTATGCATCTATTCCATCGAATATTTGCTCTTTGCAGAACTGTCTTGTCAAAGTGGTGTTATAAGCGAACGCTTATCCATTTACGAATTGCGATACTGTCTCTTGCACTGGCGCAGGCTGGCAGCTTGCCCAACGCTTTGGCGCAGAATGAAAAGCAGAAAGCCGATTTGACCGGACTCGATATCGAAGAGTTGATGGAGGTTGAAATTGTCACCGGGGCATCAAAATTCGCCCAGAAAGTGACTGATGCGCCGGCATCGATAACCGTCATTACGGCTGAAGAAATTCGCCGTTTCGGGTATCGCACCCTGACCGACGTATTAGCCAGCGTCAAAGGCTTTTATGTGAGCTATGACCGAAATTATGCTTATGTGGGGGTACGCGGATTCAGTCGCCCGGAGGATTACAACAGCCGATTGCTATTGATGATTAACGGTCATCGCGTCAATGAAAATATTTATGACAGTGTCTATTATGAAACCGCTTTCCCGGTGGACATCGACCTCATTGAACAAATCGAAATCATCCGGGGTCCGAGTTCTTCGCTTTACGGAACCAATGCCTTTTTCGGGGTGATTAACATCATCACCAAAAAAGGCGAAGCGTTTCACGGATTGGAAGTTTCAACGGATGCCGGAAGTTTGCAGACCTACAGAGGGCGCATCAGTTATGGCGACCAATTTGCCAACGGCTTGGGATTGCTACTTTCCGGCACCTTTTATGACAGCAAAGGCAATCGTCGTCTTTACTACAAAGAATTTGACATGCCCGAAACCAACAATGGCATTGCCGAAGACGCGGACTATGACCGGTTTCATAATTTTTTCGGCAATTTGTCGTTCGGCAATTTCACCGTTGCAGGGGTTTATTCGGCAAGAGAAAAAGGCATTCCGACCGCCGCATTTGAAACCCGTTTCAATGACCGGCGCAACAACACACGCGATAGTTTCGGCTATGCAGACTTGCGCTATGAGCGCAATCTGTCGTCCGGCTTTCATCTCACGGGACGCGCTTACTATGACCAATATATCTACAGCGGCGATTTAGTTTACCAACGCTCAGCGGATGAAGCGCCGACAACTTACATCGCCAAAGACGCAGCCACCGGCAGGCAATGGGGAAGCGAATTCACGCTTGCCAAAAACCTGGCGCAAAAACACAAACTCACCTTCGGCACAGAATTTCGCCACAATTTCCAACAAGATCAGGATAATTTTGCCGAAGATACGGGAGAAATTTATCTTGCCGGTCGACGCGCTTCACATATTCACGCGCTTTATGCGCAGGATGAATTTGCCATCTCCAAAAAACTGCTGCTCAATGTCGGTCTGCGTTTTGACCGTTACAGCACCTTCGGTTCGACCGTCAATCCGCGACTCGCTTTGATAGTTAATCCGTTTAAGAAAACCTGGTTCAAAATGCTCTATGGTCAGGCGTTTCGCGCGCCCAATGTCTTTGAACTGTTTTATGGCGATAGCGCAATTCAAAAACCTGCGCTCAACCTTAAACCGGAAACTATTAAAACCACCGAAGCGGTTTTTGAACAATATCTCGGCAACCATGTTCGTCTGTCGGCATCCGGCTATTTTTATCATATCCATAGCCTTATCTCTCAGCAGATCGATCCTTTGGACAATCTGATTGTTTTCAGAAATGCCGACCACATCAAAGCGCGCGGCATCGAACTTGAAATTGAAGCGAAAATGAAGCGTCTGGAAAGCAAAGCCAGTTTCGTTTATCAAAAAACCGAGGATGAGCGGTTGGGCGATGACCTGGTCAATTCGCCGCGCCAACAGGCTTATTTCAATCTCAGCCTGCCGCTTTGGAAAGAAACTTTATATTCCAGTCTGGATGTTCGTTTTACCGGTGAAAGAAAAACCGCTCTCGGCATCCCGGCTGATGGATATTGGATGACCAACCTGACGCTGCTTAAACAAAGGCTTGGGCACGGTTGGGAATTATCATTCAGCCTCTACAATTTGTTTGACCAGAAATACAGCGATCCGGTCGGCGAAGAACTTAGGCAAAATACCATCACCCAGGATGGTCGCCGGTTTCGCGTCAAACTCAGTTACGGATTTGGCAAGAAAAAATAAGCATCAATAGGTTGGAGACGAATTGAAAATCGAGTGGACAGTAGGTTGCAGCGGGTTAGCGAAGGGTGATGCTTAAACCAACGAACAAAAAATTTGCTCAGGGCAATCCGCGACATTCGCGGTTGGTGAAGACCCGGCGTTCGGTTTGCCGCATTATACTTTGCCTATCACTTCTGCTGTGGATGCCTGCCAATCAATTCGCGCAAAGCGCCGGTGAGTATGAAATCAAAGCCGCCTTTCTTTACAACTTCGCCAAATTCGTTGACTGGCCGGCAGAAAGTTTCACGGATGCGGGCGCGCCGCTGGTTGTCGGCATTGTCGGCAATGACCCGTTTGGCTCTGCCATTGACCGACTGCTCAGTGGGAAATCGGCAAATGGCAGACCTCTGGTGGTCAAAAGATTATCGGTTGGCGCTGGCTTGAAGAGTTGCCACATCCTGTTTATAGCGAGTTCGGAAAGTGGTCGGATGGCGCAAATCAACGGCGCGGTGCGTGGCGCAAGTGTCCTCACGGTCGGCGATATGGAAAGCTTTATACAATTTGGCGGCGTCATTCAATTAACCAGAGAAGCCAATAAAGTTGGCATGGTAATTAACACGGATTTAGCCGAGCGTTCGCGTTTACGCATCAGTTCAAAACTGTTGTCGCTTGCCAAAGTGGTCAGGTGAGGGGTCCCCGGTTGGGAGTTTGCATGTTCACATTTAGAAATTTATCGATCAAACGAAAGCTCAATTTAATCATTATGATTACCAGTAGCGTCGCGCTGTTGGTCGCTTGCATAGCGTTTCTCGCCTATGACCTGCTCTCCTTCAAACGCGAGATGGCAAACCGCTTGTCGGCGCAGGCAGAAATTATCAAGACCAACTGCACGGCAGCCATTGCTTTTCAAGATCGAGAGACTGCCGAAGAGGTGCTTGCGGCTTTGAAAGCCGAACCCGGTATTGTTTCAGCAACTATTCTTGCTGAAGACGATTCGCTTTTCGCAAGCTACGTTCGTAATCCCAATGGATTGAAAATCACCCCGCCGCCGCTTCACCGGAACCTGACGGAATTCACCGATGAGCGGTTGATTTTATATCGTGAAATAGTGCTCGACGGTGAAACCATTGGAACGCTGTTTATTGAATCCGACCTTGAGCAAATCCACGCGCGTTGGCATCGGTATGCGGTGATTGTTGGCGGGGTGGTGTTAGGGGCTTTGCTCATCGCTATTTTAATTTCCTCGCAACTACAGAAAATTATCACTCAACCGCTGCTTGACCTGGCGCACGTCGCCAATACGGTGTCGGAAGAAAAGAACTATTCTATTCGCGCCGTCCAATACGGACGTGACGAAATCGGTCTGCTGATTAATACCTTCAATGAAATGCTCGCACAAATCGAAAAGCGCGATGAAGCATTAAAAAAACATGGCGACCATCTCGAAGAGGAAGTCGCGCAACGCACCGCCGATTTGCGCACTACCAATGCAGCGTTGATTGCCGCCAGAGATAAAGCCGAAGAAGCGAGCCGCGCCAAGAGTGAGTTTTTAACCAATATGAGCCACGAATTGCGCACGCCTTTAAATGCCATCATCGGTTATAGCGAAATGCTCGAGGAAGAAGCCACCGATTCCGGTTATGAAGATTTTGTGCCCGACCTGCAAAAAATCAATCTCGCCGGGAAACATCTGCTCAGTCTCATCAATGACATTCTTGATCTGTCAAAAATCGAAGCGGGCAAAATGGAATTGCATATTGAAAATTTTGACCTGCAAAGTTTGGTTGAAAGCGTCATCACCACGTCGCACCCGCTGGTTGACAAAAACGCCAATCAACTAAAGGTGTTTTGTGACCAGCAACTGGGTTTCATGAAATCCGATTTAACCAAAGTGCGGCAGGTGTTGTTTAATTTGCTAGGCAATGCCTGCAAATTCACGCAAAACGGCGTAGTCAATTTGCAGGTCTCGCGCCAGATGATAAACGATAAGGATTGGATTCGTTTTTGCGTGAGCGACACAGGCATCGGCATGTCGCCCGAACAAGTGCAGAAATTGTTCAAAGAATTTTCGCAAGCCGATTCGTCAACGACACGCAAATACGGTGGCTCAGGACTCGGTCTGGCGATTACCAAACACTTCTGTCAGCAACTCGGCGGCACGATCACGGTGCAAAGCGAACCTGGCAAAGGTTCCGCATTTACCGTGTTCATGCCTGCTGAAATTGCAAGTGATTTGACGCACCGCAAAACCGACGAAGCGAATTTTCCGACTCAGCGCATACCGTCCGGTTCACAACCTGAACGCGCCGCCAATACGGTTCTGGTGATAGATGACGACCCTTCGGTTCACCAATTGATGCGCCATTATTTAACCAGAGAAGGTTTTCATGTCATTTGTGCGGCTGATGGCGAAACCGGCTTGAAACTTGCCAGCGAGGTCAATCTGGTAGCCATTACTCTGGATGTCCTGATGCCGAGTATGGATGGTTGGGCAGTGCTTGCGGCTTTGAAAGCCAACCCTGCGGTATCGCACATTCCGGTAATTTTACTGACCTTTCTTGAAGATGAAAATTTAGGGTATGCGCTCGGCGCTTCGGCTTATCTGGTGAAACCGATTGAACGCCTGCGGTTGATTCAAACCTTGAATCAATACAAAACCGCTAATCCCGGCGGCGAGGTGCTGATTGTTGAAGATGATGCGCCCACCCGCGAGCTGATTTATCGCACCCTGGAAAAAGAGGGCTGGCAAATCAGACAGGCGGAAAATGGTCGCGTCGCCTTGCAGGAGGTGGCGGTCAGTCCGCCGCAAGTGATTTTGCTCGATTTAATGATGCCTGAAATGGATGGCTTTGAATTCGTCATCGAATTGCGCCGCAATCCTCTTTGGCAATCCATACCGATCATCGCGATTACCGCCAAAGATGTCGATGTCAAAGAATTTTCTTACGCTCAAGGACAAGTCTCAAAGGTTTTAACCAAAGGCAAGTACAACCGTGAAGAGATGATCAGCGAGGTGCGAAATTCGCTTAACGTTCAGGTCACGCAAACGAATTCTCAAAGGGAAGCTTATGTCTAAAATTCTTCTGGTTGATGACAATGAAATGAACAGTGATATGCTATCGCGAAGGCTGATGCGCAAAGGTTACGAAGTGACGGTTGCCAGTGACGGATTACAGGGAATCGCCGAAGCGCATAAGGGTTTTCCCGATTTGATTTTAATGGATTTGAGTCTTCCCGAAATCGACGGCTGGGAAGCCACACGACGACTGAAATCCGATGCTACCACCAGGCACATACCGATTATTGCGCTCACCGCGCATGCGCTTTCGACTGACAGAGAAAAAGCGCTCGCCGCGGGCTGTGATGAGTACGATACCAAGCCTGTCGATTTTCAACGCTTGTTACTGAAAATCCACAGCTTTCTGGCAAAAGAAAATGGGTTCGGTGAACCCGCCACAGGCATGTAAGCAGCGAACTCGCAATGGGTAAAAAGTTTCAACCGGAAGTTAGGTGGTGGATTGAAAAGACAGGCACAGCCTGCCTCAATAGCCTAAAAATGCCGGTCATTATTGTCGTTTTTGGACTTTCAATTTTTTAATTTCACGACCGTAAAACCAGTTTCGATGGGCGAATCATCGGCTTCGGCGGGCGCGCGCCTAATCGTCAGGTAATAAAAGCCATCGCTCAATTCATTGGCGCGGATTCTGAGGGCGACAAAGCCATCTTGAGTTTTAATCATTTTGAAGTTTCGCGCACCGCCACCTTGTTTTTTCAATCGCGCGGTGAATGTTTTTCCTTCGGCGTTTTTGATTGCGACCTTTAAATCCACAAAACCGACATCGGGGGCAATTTTTAATGTGCTTTCATCGCCGCCTCCTTTACCGATTTCCAGCGGCACCAGAAAGGCGAATACGGAAGTGGGTCGGGGCGGCGCGGGCGGCGCGATGTTTTTATTACTCGTTTGTTGATTTTGATTGCCCTCGGTTGCGATGACCGGATTTGCCGGCTTGTTCTGATTGGCGTTGAGGTTTTCAGGTGTTGCTTGGTGGTTGTCGCTTTGAGCCATTTGTTGCGATTTGAAATTACGCAGTTGAAAAATCACCAAAGTCGAGACAGCGGCAATTAAGAGCAACATCGCGGCTACGGCTGCAAGACGCCAGACGGAAAAGGACGCGCCGGCAGTTGATAGCCCAATGCCTGCGAGAAATTTTTGCCACAGCGAAGGCGCGACAACCGTAGGTTTATCCGCCTCGGCTGAGCTTTTCAACATGGCGGCAAATGCCTGAAGCTCTTTTAATTCGGCAGCACAATCGCTGCACATTTCAATGTGGCTTTCGACAATTTCTCTATCCAATTCATTGGCGCGATTATCGACGAAAGCTTCGAGCAATTGATAATCAAGGTGACTGTCCCGGTCGGATGCGGTTTGCAGATTGCGCTTCAGTTTACTGAACGCGCTTTGCAGTTCACCGGGCGGCAACTGGGCGCGACACACAGCACAGGAAAACAGATGCCGGTCTGCCTGTAAAAACTCTTCGGGCTTTAAACGCCGCGCGCGATACTGCTCGATCTGTTCACTTGTAAGGTGCTCCAACATTATTGTGCCAACCTTTCACCTCTGCCCGTGACCGGCAAAACCGTCTATTCCAGCTATTAAAGTCGCCCAAAGGGTTCGCATATTACCAACGCTAAAAATATTTTTGCTCATAAATTTTCCTGTAAAAAATTATTGAAATGACCGCAGATATTTCGCCAACCGTTCACGCGCGCACTTGCGCAAATTGATGACCTGCTGGCGTTCGCCGCCAAGCATCCTGGCAATCAATAAATCTTCGAGCGGAATATGCGCAAAAAGCGCCGCAAATTTCGTGTGATACTCTGTGGTTGTGCGAAGCAATGCCCGCGTCGCTTCATCCAGCGGCAACGCCTGCCATGCCCGTTCAAACTGTTCGTCGGTCAAATTAAGCAGCGCGCCAATCTGTTCAAGGCTGACGATTCCGTTCCAGGTAAATAATTGAATATCGCCATCCGCATCGCGAAAGTTCAACAGATAAGCGATGCGTTGATTGGGGCGCAGTTCAACAATCTGCTGCCAGAGTTTTTCAAGAAACTGGCGTTGACTGAGGGTCTCTTCGGGCGTCAACCCTTCATCTTTCGGGTCAATGGGCGGACGCCCTGGTTCTTCATTATCGAAAGCGCTTTCGCTAAGCGGCAGGTCATCCTGCACACCGAAAATGTCGGCGATGGCGCTGACGATATCATCGACTTCAACGGCGCTGTCGAGGTGTTTGAAAATGGTTTCGATTAATTCCTGCCAGTCGGCGTCTTTGAGATTGCGCAAATCTTTGCTGATTAAATGGGCAGGCAAAATGGTTGGCGTATGCTGATTCAAGGCTTCAAGTTTTACAGCGAGTTCGCGACTCGGCGGACGATTTTTTTGCGAGACGAAACCGCACAACCATTCGCCGGTGTCATTACTCCACACCGCATATTCAGGGCGTTTGCCGAGAAAATAACGAACTTTATTTTTTAAACTGTGCCACTGTTTATTCTGCGCGCGCCGCAACTCGGCGCAACGATGATAGGTGAGAACCGCTGCATAATCGCGAATGCTGCGAATCGGTTCGGCGGTGGGATTGTGCTCCTGTTCGACCAACCGTTCAAACAGCAGAGTATAAACTTCCTGGCAGAGTTCCAGGGCATTTTGATTTTCATAACGACCATCCGATGGCGAAAGCGAAACGCGGAATTTTTTTCTGATGATGCCTTCGATGGTTTCTTTTGCATCTTCAAGAAGCGCTTCGACGGATTTTCGTTGTTCAGCCAAGGTGAAGCCTCCGCTACCCGCTCAGAGTCGCGATTAAACGCGCTCGTTCTATCCAGATTAACCGGAATACCCAATAAAATCAGGCAGATTATACGGGATGACCGGCGCTTCATCCACACCCCTTTTTGATTGCTGAAAAAATTTTTGAGTTCAGGAATATCCCCGGATTTTTCGCGCCGTCCACGAGCGGAGGGAAGAAACGATGAACGAAAAAATCAGCATTATCTTTCTGGCAATTGCCGCCGGATGTATCAAGGCAGGTTTATTGATGGCAAGTATCGGCACGCTTTTATACATCGGCTCGCTGCGATTTTAAATTCAGCGGCGGCAAATATCGGCTGCCATGTTGCGCCGCCCGTCAATAACTCAGCAAGTGAGCCTGAAGGCTCTATTGAAAATTTAGAAAACCGATTGAGAAAAGGAGAGGAAAAAAATGTTTGAGAGAAGCTACCTGATTAAACCGTTTTTTATGTTGTTCGTTGCGATGTTGCCGATGTTGATAACCGGTTGCGCGCTGTCAGCCTATGCCGGGCAATCGGCATATGCCAGACAATCCGGCAGCATGGTTCCGGTGTCATCGAACCTTGGTGGATTTTCGGTAATGATGCCCGCCAATCCGCAATACACCACCAGACCAATAAAAACTGTATCCGGTCATTGGGTCACCCAACACGTCTATTCCGTTGAAAGCCCCGACGGCAGATATGCTTATTTTGTCGCCTACAATGATTACCCTTATGCGCTGGATGGCGAGGCGTTGAATCGCGCCTGTCAAGGTCAGGCAGATGGCATGCGCGGACGCATTATGCGTCAGGAAAATGTTTCCATCAGCGGTTATAGCGGGCGCGTCGTGCGCATCGAAGGTAATGATTTCATCGGTGTATCTCAAGTGGTGATTGTCGGGCGCAGACTCTATCAGGTGATGTTTGTCATGCCTAAAAACGCTAATGTGCCATCCGAAGCCTCGCGCTTTTTAAATTCCTTTGAAATTCGCGCCTGAACTTTTTTAACCCGCGCTGCGCGTCAGCCGCGTCCTTTGAGTTGATGCAAAAGGCGCGGCTGATTTTTTACGCTCAGTAAAAAATTTTTTCAACCAGGCAATATCGCGCGGTTTTCAGCGACCTTGCCTGGTGAAAACGAAAACTCAAGGAGAAGAAGATGACCAACAACTTACACCAGATTTTTGAACAATCCTACATTGAAGCGCTGTCGGCGCTCATCAACGGCAAACGACAACACGAAGTTATTGTCGAACTCATTGGCAAAGGGTTTTCACAGGAAGATGCCGGGCAAATCGTCGGCGAAGCGCAACGCGCCAAGAAAGCGGCTTTTCGCAAAGCCGGAGCCAAAGCCTTTTTCGCAGGTCTTGCGCTGTTGGTTTTAGGCGTGGTGATTACCGCGGCTTCTTATTCAGCGGCAAAAAACGGCGGCATTTATATTGTCACCATCGGTTTGTTTATTACCGGCGCGATTAATCTACTGAAAGGTTTCTTTCGCATGCTGGTCGGTTAAACGACTCACACAATTTTATTCTGAGGGAATATCGACAGGCGTTTTGCGCCGCTCCCAATTGACAGAAAAATCGCTTAAAGGAGAAACGAATGATTAAACGAGTGAAACGAAATGTTGTGCTTTATGCGTTGGTTGGTTTATTCGCCCTGTTCAGTCTTGCGTCAACCGGTGCGCCATTTTCAACCAGACCGATTGAGCCGGTTGCGGTTTACGCTTTTTCGTCTGCCGATTTCAATTTCACAACCGAAATGGCTGCGCCGACCAACTGGGAAGTTGATGAACTGGTGAGAACCGCCGGCTTTTACATCAACGCTTACTGGCGCGAGGTTTTCGCCGCCAACGGTTTGCGTTACACTGCGCCCACGGTCTATCGCGCCAGCCAACCGTTGCGCAACGCCCTGTACATTCCGTCAGCCCATGCGATTTATTATGACTACAATTTCTTTTACGCTCAGATGGCAAAGCATGGCGATTTTGCGGTAGTGACGATTCTCGCCCACGAATGGGGACACGCGGTGCAAACCCTGCTTGAAAGACAAGGGCGCATCTCTGCGAATCGTTACGACATTGAAAAAGAGTTGAAAGCCGATTGTTTTGCCGGAGCCTTTGCCCGAAGCGAAAGTCGCACGCCACGTCTTGAGACAAATGATATTCCGAAAGCCATCAGTTCACTCATCGAAGCCGGTGACCACACCGCCATCAGCATCTATGCAAAAAACGCCCACGGCACTTCGCAAAAACGCACAGCGGCTTTCAGAAATGGGTTTAACTACGGCGTCGAAGCCTGCGCCTGCAACTCCATTGCGACACTGGCGGCGTCAAGATAGACCGAGGTAGAGAAAACCGGGCAATACGGATAATCATTGAGAACCCTAATCACTACCCGGTTCCTCAATATTATTTACCATTGGAGGAGGTTCGGTTTTAGCGTTTGAGTCGTAAATTGCGCCGCCCGGCTTGCTGCCCATATTGCAACTTTTCAACCTCATTTATCGGGAATCAGCCCTTTGCCGTTTTGCTGCTCAAAGACAGATTTGTTTTCATCAAGGGCTGAACTTTTCCCTCGGCGCTTTCCTTGAGTCCGGCGATTGTGCTGCCAACATAGGCAGATGTTTGGCTATCTCAAGCAACGGATAGTCTCACAACCGTTCATTCCTTCTACGATTCACCAAGGGTATTCGATGGTAATGCGCGTTCGGGTAACGATATAGTCGAAGACGCGCTTTGAATTGGGTTTGCCAACGTGAATACACCCGGCAGAGGGCCCGCCATTTTCGCTCAGGTTATCAGGAAATTCGTGAATAAAAATTCCCATCTGTCCCCAGATTCGTATTGCAAAGGGCATATCGACATTAAATTCTTTACTATGATGAAGCGTCTTTTTGACGGTGGGGTCGGCATTCGGATCAACGGTTATATCTTTGGGGTATTGTCTTCCCGGTTGACCTAACACCTTGAAATTTCCTAAGCCCACACAGGTCATGGTTCCTTCGCCATTGGCTGAAAATTTAATCGTGATGCGCCCGGTTACCACTACTTCAAGGGGAGCGGAATAGGTACTCGCGGTTCCGGGAATGAGGGCTTGCAGCAGGGTCTTTCCGGGAAATTTACCGGTAATCTCCCAATCATATTCGGGCCCCAATCGGGTGGCTGTCCGGGTTGCAGAAACCAAACCGGGATTATCCGGTCTAATATCAAGCGCCAGATTCGCCGGAGGCGGGCCGCCGCCAAGCATGGTGATCGTGGTTTTTCCAAACACCGGAACGCTGATAACAGATTTCGTAAAGTTCGCCATAATGCCTGCTCCTTTCAAAATCGGTTTACGCGATTAGTAGACGGGAAACCTGAAACTGACGATGCAAAATGGCACTGAATAATTGAACAATCAAATCTGGTTTAAGTCATCATTTAGACCGCCGGTCTTGGAGGTAATAGGTCAACGTTATTGAGAGTTTGAACCAAAAGATTTTGCAATAAAAAAAGCCCCACTCAAATAAGTGGGGCAGGCACGGAAATTTAAGCCTATAGCCACTGACGCAAAGCGGAATAAAAGCGATGCAAAATGATAAAAAAATGCCCTGACTCTGGAGCAGAACGCGAATGCGAAAATTCAGGGACCTGTTTGCAGAAAGTAGCGTCAGCATCAGCCTAAGCTAACCGGTCGGCAAAGTGAGAAAGAAAAAGCCAGACCATACCTGATCGGGCTGAATGCTTCACGGCGTTTGTTCTACGCTTCACCTTCAATCAACCCATTTGCCTTAGCTGAGTGAAGGCGGTCATCTTTTTACATCCTTAACAATCTCTTTGCCTATCCTTAACCACTTCTTTTCGATTTTGTGCGTTAATAGGGATGTCGCGGCAGCGCGTTCTGACCAAACCAGTTGAAGGAGAAATGGAGTTATGCACAAGATGATTGAATTGATTCTTATTGTTATTTTTGCGATTACCGGCGCGTCCAATCCGATTTTGCTCGCCAGTGACGGCGATAAAGCGCGCGCTCAGGAATTGCTCACCCAGGCGCGGCAGGCGCTCGGCGGGGAAGCCAAATTGAAAGCCGTCCAAAGCCTTTCCTGCACCGGGAAATTCCGGCGCATTCTCGCGCCCAATGCCCCGGAAATGGAAGGCGAGTTTGAAATGGAATTTTTGTTCCCGGATAAATTCAAACTCACCGAAAACCTGACGATGATGGGCGGCGCAGCACACATCACCCGCATCGGCGGATTTAATGGCAACGAACTGCTGGAAGACCAGAGTTCTTCGGGTAGCGGCGTGGTCGTCATGCGTCGCCCTGGTAGTGATGATGAAAAAGCTAAAGCGCAGCGACTGCGCGTCATGAAAAATGATTATGCGCGAAATCTTTTAGCCTGGTTGCTTACGGTTCCCGATGCTTACCAAATCGAATTCACCTACGCGGGCGAAGCCGAAGCCCCCGAAGGCAAAGCCGATGTCATCGAAGCCCGCGGCGCGGATGGCTTTGCAGCGCGACTGTTTCTAGACCAGAAAACCCATCAACCGTTGATGCTCAGTTATCGCGGTTTCGCTCCAAAAATCATGGTGCGAACCGAATCCTTCCAAGCCGGCAGTCAGGAAGAAGCGCATAAACGAGCCAAAGAGATTGAAAAACAAGCCGACGCCGCTAAAGCCACCCCGGAAAAACCCAACGAAATCGAGATACAGATTTTCTACACCGATTATCGCGCGGTTGATGGCATCTGGTTGCCGCACAAAATTACCCGCGCCACCAATGGCGCGGTCAGCGAAGAGACTGAAATCGCCAAGTTCAAAATCAATCCGCCACTGAAAGCTGAAAAATTCAAAAAGTAACCCAAGTCATGAGTCCGGTGTCCGGTGTCCAGAGATTTGAGTTTGAACGATGAGTGATGAAGCAAAAATCGGCTGGATTTTATCTTAAATTCATCATTCATCGTTCGCTATCTGCTCAGAGGTATTTCGATGCTAAAAACAAAACGCTTTGCGCAAATCATCAGTCTGCTTCTCATATTCGCCATTGCCATTTTGAATGCGCCCGCGCAATCAAAAAACGATGCCAGCTTGCGTATCACCGTGGTTGACCCGACAGGCGCAGCGATTGTCGCCGCGACATTGCAATTGCAAACCAGCGATGGCAAAGAGCACACCGCGCAAACCAACGAGCGCGGCGAAGCCACTTTCCTGCGCCTTGCCACCGCTGGCTTTCAATTGCGCGTGTCGGTCGCCGGTTTCATCACCCGGGAAATCAAAGATAAATCTTTGAAATCAGGTAACAATAAAATTGAAGTGCAAATGGAAATCGAAGGTGTAAAAGAAAATGTCACCATCGCCCAGAGCGCCCAGGAAAAAGGTCTCGATAATGGCAAAAACGCTTTCACCAATGTTTTAACCGCAGAGCAAATTTCGCAACTGCCGGACGACCCCGAAGAATTCGAGCAGGCTATACGCAATATGGCAGGACCGGGCGCGAGTTTTAAAGTCAACGGCTTTCGCGGCGGGAAATTACCGCCCAAATCGCAAATCCGCGAAATCCGCTTTCGCATGAATCCTTATTCGGCGGACAATCATGAAGCAGATTTCATCACCGTTGACATCCTTACCAAACCCGGCGTCAACAACTGGCACGGCTCTATGAATTTCGGATTTCGCGATGAGTCGTTAAATGCGCGCAACGCCTTTGCGCCGTTTCGCGCCCCCGAACAATTTCGCCGCTTCGGGTTTTCACTCGACGGACCGCTCTGGAAAAATCGCACGTCGCTGTTTTTGAATGCCGATGGCAATAACGCTTATGAATCGAAAACCATTGTTGCCGCTTTACCCGACGGCGCGTTCAACGATGTCGCGCGTCGCCCGTCAAAGACTTTGAATTTTTCCGCAAGAATCGAACACGCGCTCAATAAAACCCATACTTTGAGAACCGAATATCAGCGCAACGCTTCACGACTTGATAACCTCGGCGTCGGCGATTTCGATTTGCCGGAACGCGCCTACACCAATGACACCGTCGAACATCTGTTCAGATTTGCAGACACCGGCGCGGTTGGTAAAAAACTGGTCAATGAAATTCTCTTTCAGGCGCGCTGGCAAGCGATTGATAAATCGTCGGCTTCACAAGCGCCGACCATTCAGGTGTTGAATGCCTTTGGTAGCGGCGGCGCGCAGATTTCCGGGACGCGCGAGGTCTTCGAGTGGGAAGTCGCCGACAACATCGATTTCGTCATCGGCAAACACACCATGCGCACCGGCGTGCTCTATGAATTCGGCAATTATCAGAGCAATGAGCGCGTCAATGCCAATGGCACATTCATCTTTGCAAGCCTTGATGATTTTCGCGCCGGGCGACCGACGACCTTTTCCAAGCGTTCGGGCGACCCGCGTGTGGAATTTTCGCAGCATCAGTTTGGCGCTTATTTACAGGACGATTTTAAATTGCATAAAAGCCTGTCACTCAGTCTGGGCTTGCGCTACGAATGGCAGAACAACGTCCGGGATAAAAACAATTTCGCGCCGCGCCTCGGTATCGCGTGGTCGCCATTCAAAGACGGCAAGACCACGTTTCGCGCCGGGGCGGGAATTTTTTACGGCTGGGTCGGTTCGGAAATCACCGAACAGATTCTGCGCGTCGATGGTACACGGCAACGCGATTTGATTGTGCAAAATCCGGGCTTCCCAAATCCGTTGACCGGCGGCGCGCAAATCATTTTACCGGCAAGTAAAATTGTTGCTGACCCGGAAATGAATCTGCCTTACCTTGAGCAGTTTTCGGTTGGCTTACAAAGACAGCTTGCGCCAACCATCAACCTCAACGCCAATTATTCCTATCAACGCGGCGTTCACACTTTGCGCGGACATAATCTCAATGCGCCCGTGAATGGCGTTCGCCCCGACGCGCAATTTGGCAACATCACGCAGGTCGAATCAACGGCGTACGCTTCGCGGCAACAATTTGGCGTCAACGTCAACATGAATTTCACGCGCCCGCCGCAAAGATATTTGTTTGCCACTTTCGGTTATTTTTATATGAAAGCGATAAACGAAACCGATAGCCCGTTCAGCCTCCCGGCAAACAATGCGGATTTGCGCGCCGAACGCGGACCGGCGGCTTATGATACAAGGCATCATCTGTTCGCGATGTTCAATTATCAATTTCCCGGCGCGATTCGCATCGGCACGATTTTGCAGGCAAGTTCCGCTGCGCCTTACAACATCACCACAGGCTTTGATAATAACGGCGACAGCGTAAGCAACGACCGTCCTGCGAGCGTCGGTCGCAACAGCGCCCGTGGCGCGGCGCGTTTCGATATGGGCATGCGCCTTGGTTGGGGATTCGGATTCGGCAAACCGAAAGAAGCCGCAGGCGGTCCCCAGGTAAAAATCATTCGCTCAAATGATAGCGACATCCTTGGCGGTATGGGTGGCACCGGCGGCATCAACAAACGCTGGCGCGGTGAACTCTACGTTCAGGCTTACAACATTTTCAATCACCCCAATCGCATCAATTTTACAGGCGTTCAGACATCGCCTTTTTACGGGCAGGCAACAGCCGCTCTGCCCGGACGCAGAATCGAAAGCGGCATCCGATTCAGTTTTTAATATTCAACCTTTGAGGAGTCCATTTTTTATGAAGATAATTTCAACCTTGCTACTTATGGCGATTTTCGCGGTGATGTTCATTAACACCGATTTCGCGCAAGCCTCATCAGGTGATGCGAAAACAGCTGCGCCAGCCACCGATGAGGTGAAGTTGCCGGATACGCCTGCGGGTAAAACCTTCGCGGCATTTTTGCAGGCATTCAATTCCGGTGACATCAATGTGATGCGCAAATTTCATCAGGAACGCAAAGGCAATCCCGATAATGCCGAACAGGATTGGGGCGCGTATAAACAGACCGGAGGGTTGAAAGTTATCAAAGTCAACAAATCTTCGGACTATGCATTGGAAGTTTTGGTCGAAGCAAAAAGCGATGCACGGCGGTTGAATTTCGCCATCGAAGTCGACAGCAATGCGCCACACGGTATTATGAGCATTCAGGCGCAACCGGCTCAGTAAGTATGCTAAGTTGATTAAACATTAGTTTCCCCCAGCCAATCATTTTTTGACTCGCGCGCCTTCTAATGAATTTCGCGAAGGCGCATCAGCCATTTGAGAGGTAAATCAATAATGAAACCCCTGAAACAACTTTTAAATATTCTGCGAATCAATATCAGTGCAATGACTATCGCGGCGGTTTTATTCAATGCTTTAGTCACAAACACGATTGCGCAGCAGACTGCGCCGCAACTTGACGCCGCCGCGCGAGTGCAGGTTATCGAAGGCGCATTGAAGCAGTTAAACGCCGCCTATGTTTTTCCCGAAGTCGCAAAAAAAATGGAAGCGGCGATTCGTGAACGTATGCAGCGCAAAGAATACGATGCCATCACCAACCCTGCGGCGCTGGCAGTGACGCTGACCAATCATTTGCAGGAAGTCAGTCACGATAAACACCTGAGAGTCGTCTTTCGCCCAGTAGCGTTTCGCGATTTGAAAGAGCCGAGCAAAGCAGACATTGAACAGGAGCGCGCCCAGGTCGCCTTTAACAATTTCGGATTTCAAAAGGTCGAACGATTGGAAGGCAACATCGGCTACATCGACTTTCGCGGGTTTGTTGAAGCCGAGTGGGGCGCGGAAACCTTAGCTGCGGCGATGAATTTTTTAGCCAACACCGAGGCATTGATTTTCGATGTGCGGCAAAACGGCGGCGGGCAGCCGCAAATGGTCGCCTTGATTTGCAGCTATTTATTCGATAAACGCACTCACCTCAATGATATTTACTGGCGACCAACCGATAAAACCACTGAACATTGGACACGTGAACAACTCGGCGGCAAACGCTATGGCGAAAAGCGCGAGGTTTATGTGTTGACCAGTCGCCGCACCTTTTCGGCAGCCGAAGAGTTCACCTACAATTTGAAAAATCTGAAACGCGCCACCATCGTCGGTGAAACCACTGGCGGCGGCGCGCACCCTGTAGATTTTCGTCGCATCAATGAACATTTCGGCATCGGCGTTCCCGCAGGCCGCGCCATCAATCCCATCACCAAAACCAACTGGGAAGGCACTGGCGTTAAACCCGATGTTGAAGTGCCAGCCGAGCAGGCGTTGAAGGTCGCGCAGGTCGCGGCGCTCAAAAATATCGCGGCAAAAACCAATGATAACCAGAGAAAACAGCAACTCAACGGACTCGCGGCTTCATTGCAACGCGAACTTGATGCGCCGCAAACTGCGACATCTTCACCAGTCAATCAAGTCAACGCACAAAGTGATGAAGTGAAATTGCCGGACACCCCTGCCGGAAAAACGCTTGCCGCATTCTTAAAAGCTTTCAATACCGGAAGCCTCGATGAGTTGAAAAAATTTCATCAGGCAAATGGCGGCAACCCGGACAACGCGCAGGAAGACATGGGCTTTTTTGCCGCAAATGGCGGCTTGAAAATCGCAAAAGTAGTCAGTTCTTCAGCGACCGGTATCGAAGTGCTGGCGCAGAAAAAGAAGGATAACAACTGGATAACTTTTGCCATTGAAGTTGCGCCCAACCCGCCGCATCAGATTATGGATATTCGCGCCCGCCCGGCTTCAACTCCGGCAAACGTCGGCGCAACGGCTCAATCGAATGCCTCAAACGATGAAGTGAAGTTGCCCGATACACCTGCGGGAAAAACTTTTGCGGCGTTTGTAAAAGCCCTCAATTCGGGCGATTTGAAAACTATGGAACAGTTTCATCGCGAACGCGGCGATGGTATAGAAATCGCCGAAAAAGATATGGATTTTTATAACCAGAGCGGTGGCGTGAAAGTTCATCGCGTCGTGAGTTCTTCGGATTTGGAAATCACTGCACAGATTCAAACCCAAAAAGACCGACGACTACTCAACCTCACCCTACAGGTGCAACCAACGCCGCCGCACGCCGTTGATATGATTCAGGTGCAACCGGCAACTGAGAGCGACGGCAACGAAACGGCGACGGGTAAACCTGATCGTCCCGCGACCCCTGCAAAAAAATTGACTCAGTCCGAAATGCTCGCAGAGATTGAAAAGTTTCTCGATGCGCAGGCTGCCGCCGATAAATTTTCCGGCGTCGCGTTGATTGCCAAAGACGGCAAAGCGATTTTCAAAAAAGCTTACGGAATGGCGGTGAAATCTACCAGTACGCCCAATCGCGTGGATACCAAATTCAATCTCGGTTCGATGAATAAAATGTTTACCGCTGTATCCATTGGACAACTCGTTGAAGCCGGAAAACTCGCGCTTGATGATAAGGTCGGAAAATATCTGCCCGATTATCCCAACCCTGATGTGCGCGACAAAGTGACGATTCATCATTTGCTCACCCATACATCGGGGCTTGGCTCTTACTGGAATAAAAAATTCGATGAGCGGCGCGCGCAGATTAAAACCGTAGCGGATTATCTGGCGCTCTTTGCCGATGAACCGTTGCGGTTTGAACCCGGCGCGCGTTTCGCGTACAGCAATTCGGGCTTTATCGTGTTAGGCGCAATTATCGAAAAAGTATCGGGACAAAATTATTTCGATTATGTGCGTGAGCATATTTATAAACCTGCTGGGATGACAGGTAGCGATTGTTTTGCAATGACCGCCAATACCCCGAATATGGCGATGGGCTACACGCTTATGAGCGACAACGAAGGCGAACGCCTGACCATGCGCAAAGCGAATAGCGATTCGCGTCCAAATCGCGGGGGACCTGCGGGCGGTGGTTATTCAACGCCGGAAGATTTGTTGAAATTCGCCAGTGCGCTCACCGCCAATAAACTGTTGAGCGCGAAACTGACAGAGCTGTTTACAACCGGAAAAGTTGCAATGGGCGGGGGCGATGCCAGATACGCTTATGGATTTGGCGATATGCGGGTCAATGGCAAACGCGCCTTCGGACATAACGGCGGCGCACCGGGCATTGCTTCAAGTCTCAGCATGTTTCCTGAAAGCGGTTATACGGTGATTATAATGACCAATTATGACCCACCGCAGATGTTGCCTGTGGTGAGAAAAATCGAAGGCTGGGTATCGCAGTAACAGCAGCGGGAAGCGGTTTGTAGCCGTTGGTTTTTCATTAACCGGCAGGACTGTCAATGAGCTTCCTACACAAACCAAATGAGTCAGGTAAAAGTATTGACCCCGAAGAGTTGATTAATTAGATTAGAGGTGTTTTACAAACTTCTTCCTTGCTCAGAAAAATTACTGTCAACTTCTCCTTCCGCACAAAATTTAAAACCGGTGAGTGAACCGGGCATTAGTGTGTCAAGCACGCCGTTGTATTCAGTGGATTGGAGAAGACCATGAATGAAGTAATTTCCCATTCCGAACGCCCCATACCTGCTGCCGTTAATGGAAGCGTTTCTCAGCCAACCGAAGTGATTGCTTGCGACCAGATATTCAATCTCGAAGCGCTGCTCGATAACTTGGCGGGCGATGAAGATTTTCTCGGAGAAATCATTGATATATTTCTGCAAGGGTATGAGCCTGTTTTGCAGGAAATCCGCGTCGGTGTAATAGCCGCCGATAGTAAAAAAATCGCTGAAAAGACGCATAAATTGAAAGGTTCGCTTGCCGAGCTTTACGCCCCACGCGCTTATGAAGCGGCGCGACGTTTGGAAGAAATCGGTGCCAGAGGTGAAAGCGAACAAGCAGCAGAATTATTTGAGCAATTGGAAATAGAGATTGACCGGTTAAAGCGTACTCTTGAGCAGATGAATTTGGCAGCCATTAGCTGAATTTCAGCTCTTTTATCTTCAATCAATCGCTTTGTAGTTATCAGTTTTGCACAAGAAGGAATCGACAGCACTGCAATAGCTGAATGAGAAATCTGCCTGTTCGTTTGAGCGACCGAGGGATTATCTTTTATACTGCATGCCGGTTTTAACCCCGCCGAATATCTTGATTCAAGTTTTTCAAAATCGAAAAACCTCATTTTATAAACGGTTTTAATTGAGCATCCAGCAAGTAACCGGAAAGGCTATGTGAGGGAAAGATGCACCACCAGCGATTTTTATTTTTCTGCCTCATCGCACTTATTTTTTTTGACGCTACGACATTCTCAAACAGTTCGAGCCGTCAACCACGTTCAGCGGATGGAGAAATCATCGAACGTGTGAATTACACCTTCCCGACTTATGAGGAAGCGGAAAAAACCTCCGATGTTGCAAGATATTGCACCAAAAGTGAATATGAAACGGCGGTTCGCGACCGGCGATTTGAGTTTCAAAAAATCAAATACCTAAGCGATCGCTTGAAAATCACCGCCTATGTCTACCGACCACAAAAGCTAACCGAGCAAAAATTGCCAACCATCATTTTTAATCGCGGCAGTTTCATTCGCCGGGATATTGCTGCCGAATTGATCGTCTCTTTTCATCGGCTGGCACGCGAAGGGTTCGCCATCATCGCCCCGCTTTACCGGCAAAGTGATGGCGGCGAAGGCAAGGATGAAATGGGCGGCGCGGATATGAATGATTTGATGAATACGGCTCAACTGGCAAAGCAACTCAACTTTGTCGATACGGAGAACCTATTTATGTATGGTGAATCGCGCGGCGGCATGATGACCTATCAAGCCCTTCGCAATCGCTTTCCGCTAAAGGCGGCAGCGGTCTTTGGCGCATTCACCGATATGGAAGCCTTTCTCACCGCCTCGCCTAATTCGAGCGCCGTCGCAAAACAAATCTGGCCGGATTTCGAGCAGAAGAAACCGGAAATTTTTTATCAACGTTCGGCAATTCGTTGGGCGGATAAAATCGACACTCCGGTTTTAATCATGCACGGCGGCGCGGATTCTCTGGTGAGTCCGCTGCAATCGCTTTTGATGGCTGAACAATTACAGAAACTGGGTAAGCCGTATGAGTTAATGATCTATGCGGGCGATAATCACATCTTATCGAATAATCGAATTGAAAGAGACCAACGAGTGTCAAACTGGTTCAAAAAATATTTGAGCAACTAAGCGACGAAAATGACGAACAATGGTCTTTGCCGCGACATTCGCATCGTGCCATAATCTTTGCCTGATGCAATCCTTCGTGAAAAGTTTTTCAGCGGTCATTTTACTGACGCTACTCCTGGTCAATTCCACGCTTGCAGCCGATTGGGACAGAGGCGTCGCCTACTATAAAAAAGGCGACTATCGCGCCGCGCTCAGTGAATTTCAAGACCTCGTTTTAGAGCGCCCAGACCTTGCCGGCGCCTGGTACTACATCGGGCTTTGCGAATTCAATTTAAAACGTTACAAACGAGTCGGCATGCCGCTTGCGCGCGCCATCGAACTCCTCGAAGTGCAATCGCCGCAAAGCCCGGATATTGCCGGTGCATTCTACACCATAGGGCTATCGCATTATCTGCTCGCCGAATACGATAAAGCCCTTGAGCCGCTCAAACGCTACATTGATTTAAATACCAAAGCCAAACGCGAGGTTGACCCGAGCGCGCGCGCGGCTCTCGGTCGCGCTTATTATTATCTTGAACGTTACGACGAAGCCTTGCCTTTGCTTGCGGCAACTAAAAATGAAAATGCCAAAGACGCGGGAACCAATGCCTACTTGCTTGGCTTGATGTATTTCAAGAGAGAGGATGATGACCGCGCCATTCCGGCTTTTCGTGAAGCGATAAAGGCGAATGCGGAAGACGCCAACGCGCTTGAATTGCTTGCCGAAAGTTTAATGCGAAAAGCCCGTAAGCTCGGCGCAAACGTGAGTGCCGCAAATGCCTTGTGGAATGAAGCGGCAAGCGTCGCAGAACAATTGCAGGCGGCGCGTGATGACCTAAAGACCGCCAACATTTTAGGGCGCGCCTATCTTGGCGCAAAAAATTTCGAGAAAGCGATTGTCCCGCTCGAAAAACTCGCGAAAGAAAACACCGATAACGGGCAGGCATGGCTCTATTATGGCATCGCCCTTTCGCGTAGCGGCAAGACGCGCAAAGCGATGGAAGCGCTGGAAATCACTATTCAATTAATTCCCGATTCGGTGGCGGCAATGTCTGAACTCGCCTACATCTACGAAAGCGATAAACAGTATCAACAGGCTTTGCGAATTTACGAGAAAGCCTATTCCGTGACCAACGACCCGACGATTAAACAAAGCATCGAGCGCGTTAAAGCCCTGGCGCAACAACCATAAAATTTTATCCTTGCGATTTTTGAAAACGTTTTCGCAAGGTGGCGATGAAAAGTTTATCAGCGCGAGGCGAAAAAATTTCAACCGGTGAATAGCCGCGCTTGATGGCAAAGGTAAACGTGAGCGCCAGCGCCACGCCGGTGATGACGAAATTTTGCCAGGCATTTAATTGCCATTGCCCCTGCCAGGTGAGTTGCCAGGCATTGGAAAACGGCAATAAATATGGAATCGCCCATTGATACCCGTCGGGACTGCGCGACCCTGCAAGGTCGCCAAGCAAATGCATATGAAAGCTCACAACCATCAGTGATGCGACGAGCCATTTGCGTCGCGCAAGTAAAAACCCGCTCAGGCTAACGAAGATGGCAAATCCAAGATTGTGACCAAAGATGTGATGATAATCGGAAAACCAGTTGGTAGGGCTTGCGGTCTGGCGGGTGATGACATCTGCAATAATACCGAGTCCGTCGATGTCTGGAATGACCCCTGCAATAGCAATGAGAGTGCGTTCGCGGCGATTGTTTTGTTCAGTGGTATTGGCGACCAGCCAACCGAGTAGCAGGTGAGTAACCGGACTCATAGCGAATAAACGCAAACAGGCGCGGAGGTCAAAGCCGCGCCCGATAAGCTGTCGAAATGTCTAAACCCGTTATGGCAATTTTTATTTACCGTAAGAGTCAATCGCTTCTCTTTCGCTGTCGTAACAATCGAAAACGGTGATGAGTTTGGTAATCGTCAATAAATCCTGCACCCGTTTCGTCAGGTTCATGAGTTTCAAACTGCCGCCTTCGCGTTTGGTCGTCGCATAACAGCTAATCAACGCGCCCAGCCCTGCCGAATCGATGTAGCTGACATCGCCGAGATTGAGTAAAATGCGGCGTTGCCCGTCGGCAAGCAAATCTTTAATCCGGTCTTTAATTTGAATGTCGCCTTCGCCGAGCACGATTTTGCCTGATAAATCAAGGACGCTGACGCCCTCCACAACTCTTTCTGAAATATTCATAACCACTCTCCAACAAGGTTTTTCGGAAGCCAGAACTTATCACAGCCCGTTTAAGGTGACAAGCAATAAGCAAGCCTTGTGGTTATTTCTTGAAGTCGCGCCAGAATTGCCGCAATTTTAAGTGGCTGAACCCTTCGCGTTTGGTTTCATCAAATGATTTGGTAATGGCATCGCCCGATTTTAAATTGGCGACTTCGGCAAGCAATGGCTTTGCGCGTTGCGCCGTGATGCCAAGCGCGCTTTGCAAAAATTTACTGGCGTTGGCGCTGGATTGCAGAACGAAAATAAATTCCAACATCTCGGCAAAATTGAATTCATTCTGGTCGTAATCGTCGGGCGATTGCGACAGCAGAAAAACCGATGCCCCTTTGCTGCGAATTTCACGAATCAATCTTTGCAAAATGCGATTGCGTTTTTTGTCCTTCAAATAATGGTGGGCTTCGTCAATGACGATGATTGTCCGCATTGCTCGTGCGCCGTTGATGACTTCTGAATCAGGCATCGCCATCAGTTCCCGATGAATCGCGTCCAGCACCAGACACACCGTTAGTTCGCGTAAAACCGTCAGTCCATGCAAATCCACCACGACGGTTTTATCGGTCAGGGTTTTCCACAACTCTTTATTTTTTGCCTTCCCGAAGATTTGAAAATCGGTGATTTGCCGTATCACTTCGCTCAGGGTGTCGGGTTTGCGGTTGTTGTTGAAATAAGCGTAATCAACTTCTTTTCTCACTTCGTGAAAATCCGGGTAAGGCAGGGTTTCGCCACGCGCTACGTCAAAAGCCGTGAGGATGGCGTCATAAAGGAATTGCCCTTGCACTGCGCCCATATTTCGTTCGATGTCGCGCACGGTGTCGGAAAACTCTTGAGCCGCCATTTTGATTGCCATTTCGCTGCCGACATTGACGCGGCTGAATGGGTTGATAGGCAGACTCGCATCAGGCAATTTGATAACCTCAGCGCGCGTCGCCTTAATGAATTTGTCATCGTCGGCAACATCGCCTTTTGAGTAGTCGAAAAAGATAAAGTTGACTTGGTAATCGGATTGTCGCCGCAATTGCACAAGCAGGTCTTTAACGAATTGGGTTTTGCCGCTTCCGGGTTTACCCGCGACCGCCAGGTAATTATTGGTGCGGCGATTGAATTCGACAGTGACAGGTTCGCCGGTCTTGGCGTCTTCGCCAAGCGTTAGCGTCAGCAATCCTGAAAACGAAGCGACGATTTCAGGCTGAGGCAAGGCTTCCTGTTTACGTTGGTCGAGTCCGGTCTGCGTGAGTTCAATCAGATAATCAACCCAGTCATCCGAGTTTTTGAAAGTTTTACTGTCTTCACGAATCAAATCGAAGCCGTGGTCAATGTGAGCTTTCAGGAGTTGTAAAAACTCGTCATCGCTTAAAACCTGTTTGTGGCGTTGGGTGATGAGGGCGCGAAACAGCGGCGCATAATCTGACTCCCCGGCGCTGAGGATTTGTTGCATATCAATTGCCCGCCCGTCGGTGTTTGCTGCCGATGGATTAGGCGTATCACCTGAAAGCAGCGAACGCCCGATAGCAATGCGAATCGGCACATAGTTGACGCGCACATCCCACACGCGCTTGAGCGTATCAACCACTTCCCAGGATGATTGCGAGGGTCGTATATCCGGCATAATGTTTCCTGTTCAATAAAAGTGAAAGACAATTTTTTAGCTTGAGAGGATTTGTCATAACCTCGCGCCATGTTACAGCGACAATTCGTTTAATAATAGAATGTTGATTTCAGAGACCCGTTTGAGTGTGTTGTCATTGGTCAGCAATGCTTGGCAACCCGTAATCAAGGCAATCGAAACTTGCAGGGCATCTGTGAGCGTTAAATTGTAACGCGCCCGCAATTCGGCAGCCCGCCTTGCGCTTTCCTGATCAATCGGTGTGAAAATCGTATTGTTCCCATAAACAATGAGGTCTGAGAAATCCACTTGTAATTGAATCGCCCCTGAACGATAGGGTTCAACTAAACATTCCGCCAAGGTCACAGGGGAAGTTACAGCGGTGAGCAATCCTGAATCTATCTGGTCAAAAACAGTTTTGACCAGATCAATATAAGATGGATTTTTTTCGACGTAGTAAATGACGGGTGCCGTATCAAGAAATACCTGTGTAGTATTTTGTAGAGCGTCGGTGATGTTCATAAAAGCTGTCTCTACCGATTTTCATCGCTTTCGCGGCGGCTGCGCGATACCCAGTCTTGTGCATCTTCGCCGACCAACGGATAGGGCGCAACGCCACAAATCTCTTTCCATTGACGGCGCGGCTTAGATGATGGATAGCTGCGCCGCGCTCTGTCCGCGAGATGGGCAATCAGTTTCAACTGCTCGTCGGGTGAAAGTTTTTCGGATTGTTTGATTAACTCGTCCAGTAAATTTGCTGCCATGACTTTTCCTTCAATCGAATGACTATGCGATTTTCGGCATACTCGAAATTCGTTTCAACTTTGGCTTGTATCGTGGGCAAAACGGCTTTGCCACTTCAATTCTCTTTTCAAATCATTCATATCTACGACGAAAACCTCTTCGTGTTGCCGCGCCAGTTCTAATAAAAACCCTGTGCGGTCAAGACCGGCAATTTCGGCAGCTTTTTCTTGAGAAATTTCGCCGCGCTCATACCAATGAATCGCCGCCGCAAGTCGCATCTCACGGGCAAACTCTTCGGGCGAACGTCGTAAAGCTGAAAACGCTTCTTCGGATATTTGCAAAGTTATTTCTCTAACCGTTGCCATCGTGATTAGGATTCTACTCTCAATACCTTAATCGGTACATAGATGACGCACACATCTCAAACGCTTGGGGAAATTAGTTTTGAAATTTATGGCTGCGATGCCAATGTATTGAATGAAGTGAAGGAAAAAACGGTTTTTGAGGCGGCAAGATGATTTCTTTTCCTCGGAGCGATTTGATTACCATTTCTTTAGAGCCACTTTCCTCGAATGCCGAAGAAACCATGATTTTATAGCGATCATCAAGCGCGATGATTCCAATATCAAAAGCCCAGTGATGCAATTTGCACAAAGCCAGACCATTGCCAATGCCGTCGTCATGCGATTCGGAAAAGGGAATGATGTGCGCGGCATCAACTGCGGATGTTCCGTTGAGGGTGATGATTCTCAAACAGCAAGCAGCGCAAGTATAGTCATAAAGTTTCATAATCACGCTGCGAAATGCTGCACTACGAAGCGGCGTTTCAGGAATTTCTTTTTGCCTGATGAGCATTTTTTGTTCAGCCTGTTTAATCAACATTTCTTCCAAATTGTTTATTTGACGATTTTCACTCACTACTGCTTGAACCAATTCGCTTTGATTGCCGAAGTAAGTTTTTATGAGCGTCTGTCGAATGATTTCTCGCGTTTCAGGCTTTAGATATAAGATGAAAAGGTCTTCATCCAAACTTGCATAAGCGACGACCTGAGCAAGTTGCGGCATACTTTTATATTGATTGATAGCGGCGAAAACAGTTTCTTGATCCTTCTTTGCATGAAGATGCCAAAAGCCGGATGATTTCAAATGATTAAACGGCAGAAACGGTCTCGGTGGTATTAGACCGATTCGAGAGGCATACCTCATATAAGCGTCAACGAGTTGCGGTGAAGGACTGATTTTGTTTTCAGTAATAGCTCCTTGTTCAATCAAATCCAGAACCGCTAAAAGCAATATCGGTTTATGTAAGGCAGGTTTTCCATGTGCGCGGTCTATACGTAGCTTCTGAATTTTATTGAGGTAATAGGTTAAAATATCAGGCATGAGTTAAAGGAGACGCATCTTCGGTTCTTTTCAAATACATTCTCAACGCTCTATCAATATCTTGAAACAATCCGTGTCGGCGCATCAGACCGCTTTTGTCTTTTTCGATCTGCGCGAGTTGTTCGATCAATTCAGGGGGAACGCCTTCTTCGGCGCAAATCTGTTCCAGAAGTTCACGCTCCTCTTTGCGTCGTTTGACGATTTCATCTCTCACGACCAATACCTCTTTGCCGAAAACTTCTTTATAAATTTCCGCGACTACCGGCGCGTCGTGAAAATCGTGATGCCATATCCACTGGATAGCAGACAACTCTTCTTCGGAAATTAAATTTAACCCGGTCTCTTGCTGAACTGTAAGTAATCTTCGCAAAATCGCTTCACGGGCTGCTTTTGTAAACGGGCCGGTTCCATCACTCAAATCACGCCGCCAGGTTTGCCGCATCGTCAAATCATTGCGAATCTCGCGCAACCAGTCGCGCATATCAAGCATCGGTTCCATCCACGTTTCGCCTGCGTCAATCAAACCCTCCATTGATTTGTCTACGTCAACGACGGTACAGACCCAGCAACCGAAACGCGAATTGCCGCAACTCGGCGTGCTGGTGTCAATCACCAGCGGGCATTCACCGCCCGAAGCATTGCGATAAAGCGTGTAGAGTTTGCTGTTGCTTGCGCCCCACGGCGATGGCACGTTCAAAAGATAATTCCAGATGTCCCGGTCGGAAAGGTTGGCAATCGGCGCATAAACAAAGACGCCGGGCAACGTATGGCGGCGCAGGCGATGCCCTTTGCGTTCGTAACTCTTCATTGATTGCGCACGGTTGGAACTCTCGGCTTTGCGCGTGCCAAGCAGAATGATTGCCTCACCATCGCTTGTCACCTTTTTGATGTACTCGCTGGTCGGGTTGATCTTCATGCGTTCCGTACACCAGCGAAAGAAGCGATTGGGCGACGGATAGCCTTTGCCGATCAGGTTGACCCAAAACGAGTCTGCCAAAGTCGGCGTGACTTTGGCGACGGTTATCGGCAATTTTAATTTCTCTCCTGCCCGGCGAATTTTATCGAGGGTGTCGTCAATGAAGCGAACCACCGCAGGGTTTTCAACCAGCGTATCGTTGCAAAGGACATGAATTTCTTTACGCAATTCAGATTTGGAAAGCGATTTCAACGCATTAAAGACCATCTGTAAAAGCGTGGTTGAATCTTTGCCGCCGCTGAAGCCAACAATCCATGGTCGGTCATCGGCTTTGTATTGCGTGATGATTTCGATAGTGGTGTCTTTAACGATGGTTTTGAGTGAGAGTGTGCTTTCAGTTTCGACAGCAAGTAAAACATCGGTATTGACCGGTGTAGTTGAAGCCATCAGGGTGCCCCATTCAAAAGATTTCCATTACCCGAACGCAAACTATATTTGGTGTTCGGTCACAAGGCGCGACGCAATATGCTGTAGCTTCCTGCTCAAACAATGCGCCGGCGCTATGAGTGGATGGCGATTGTATCAAACCCCATAAGCATTTCAAAACTTATTGGCAACGCTCGAAAATATATCCTTTTTTTGCAGGGATTAAGACGCTGTGAATAAACCGAAAACCGCCGATGGTCATTCGCTATCGGCGGTTTGGATGTAACTTACCGGACGGCTCCATCACCTCTATTGTCCGGCGGGTTTGTTGAATTTCGCTTCGTCAATGGCGACGTTGTGTTTGATTTCCGTGAACTTGATGACAAAGCTGATGGCATCGGAATTTTGTTTGATGGTAAAGGGAATTTTCACGCCATCGATTTCTTTGTAATCTTCAAACAAAACCTGAACATTCATGGTGCCCTGTGGGGATTCGCGGGTCGCGTCTTGCCGTACCAAGAGTCCCGACTGAGCGTCGAAATAAAAAGTTTCCGCAGTTCCGCTCGCAGGGGTGGCAACGATGACATAAGCTTCGCCGGTGGCGAGTTTTTCTTTGCCTTTGAGTTCCATCTTGGGAAACAACTCTTTGAGTTTGATGTCGCGATGAAACTCGGCATCGAGTTTGGCGGCGGCTAACTCCGAACCGCTTAAATCGCGCATACCGCTTTGCGGGTCGGATGACCAACCGGCGGTTCCCGTGAAGCCCTGTTGGACAACCCCAAAACCATCAATGTTGATGATCATAAGCGTTTTGTTCGGCGCTTTCGCATAAGCATCCAGGGAACCGTTTGCGCCAAATGCCGGAACCTCGAAATTGCCTTTGCCGACACGACTGTTCAGTTTTTCCACCGCCGCTTTGCCGCCGATGGCTTGCACATATTTGTCAAGAATCTGGTCAATCGTTGGCGCTTTATCCTGACCAAACGCCGGAGCGATTGCCGCTAAAACTAAAAAAAGGCTCACTAATACTTTTTTCATAATTCTCCTCTATGAATTGAACCGAATAATTATTGAACGAGCGCAGGATGCGGCATCGCTCAAGTTGACTATCCAAAAACTGAAGCTAACGGCTGAGTGCCGAGACACTCTTTGCCCGTTTCTGTATTTGTTCGATAGCTTTTTCAAGTTGCATATCGCGTCCCTGCAATAAACTGGCGCGGGTTAATTTCACTTCGACGTTGGGAATCACGCCACGACCTTCGAGCAATACGCCTTTCGGGGTTTTGAAATCGGCAATGGCAAATTGCAACAACGCGCCGGTCGGCAATTTTTGAAAAGTAGAAGGCAATGCCGCGCCCAGGCTGCGTTCGCCGACAATTACCGCCCGTCCAAGTTCCTGCATGCCGCCGGCAAAAATTTCCGAAGTCGAAGCGCTCGCCCCGTCAATTAAAATCACCACGGGTTTCAGATTCACTTCGCGTTGCGGAAAGATCACAAACCGCACTTCACTGGTTCGCATGCGCATGGTGCCAAGCGAACCCGATTGATTCGATAACACGCTGGCAATCGTTGAAGCCATGCCGCCGACGCCGCCCGGATTGCCGCGCAAATCAAAAATTACGCCTTCGGTATCGGTCATCGAACGCACCGCCGCTTTAATGCGGTCGGTCAAATTCAAGGCGAAGGTATTGAAGCGAATGTAGCCGATGTTGCCAGCCAGGCGTTTGGTTTCAATCTCTGTGTATTGTGGCGGGAAATTGCCGAGCGGTTTCGACATTTCGCCTTTCAGGCGTTCGCGCTCAAGAGCGATTTCGCGCTCCTTGTTGCGGTCGTTCTGATAAGTGAAACGGACGCTTTCACCGGGCTTGCCGTTCAGACGCGCAAGCACCGCGCGCATGGTTCGCAAATTTGTCCAGGCGATTGGCTCTTTGCGTTTTTTGGCGCGTTCAAACAACTCTTCGACCGTGGTGTTTTCGATTTTTTTAATCACAAAACCTGAGCGAATACCGGCTTGTTCGGCTTTCGACTCAGGTTCAACGCGGGTGATGACGGCTTTACCGTCGAGCATTCGCACATCGATGCCGATGCCGCCGTTGGGCGGTTCTTTGACATCATCGGGCACGATGGCTTCGGGTGGAATGATGTTGAAATGCGATTGATGCAATTCGCCGAGCATCTCTTGCAACAGGACATAAAGCGCATTGTTATCATTGATGCTTGCCAGGCGCGGCTCGTATTTATCGCGCACTTTGAACCAGTCAACGCCGCCCAGCGTCGGGTCGAAATGTTTATCTTTGACCGTGCGCCAGACGACCTCGAAAGTCTCTTTGCGAATTTCCGCTGTGCTTTTGCTGTCGGTAGTGTGGGCAATGGCGGTTGCCGGTTGCGCAGTCGGGGTCTGCGCCTTAATAGAACCTGTTAGAGACAAAATCAACAGGGCGATTAATAAAATTTTTTTCATTCCCAAAACCTCTTTGGCTATTGTAGCAGTTGAAAAGGCGGACAGAGAGACGAACGACGAGAAAAAATCTGATGTTTCCGAAAAAAATTTAAGCTGCCGGGGTAAGCGGTAACTGCTCGCTCCGGCATCCATTTTCTGTTGACTGATTTGGTTGAGGTCCCGACACGCGGGACTTTGCGGTTGCCTTATCAGCCCTCGACCATATCCATCAAACTGGTCGCCTGTTTTTCATATGCGCGAATGGTGGCGATATTGGTCTTTTCGGTTGGCGTGAGCATCGCTTCAGAAAAACGCGGGTTGGCTTTATACCACGAAAAGCTCGCGTAATATTTATTCAGCCATTTGTCTTTGAATACCTTGCCGCGTCGCGCATAAATTTCATTGCGCAATTTACTGGCATCTTCCAAAAACATGCCTTCAAGCAAATCTCTGGTGATGACTTTGTTGCCCAACTCCTGGTGAATGCGATTTTCATAAGCGACGATGGTGGCGATGTTCTGTTTTTCGATTGCCGACAGTTCCGGCTCGCCGAAATCATCCATCGGCTTGTACCAATCCTGTGAATAGAAATAATCGGCAATCCAGAAGGTACGAAACTGTCTGCCACGTCGCGCATAAATTTCATTTCTGAGAATTCTCAGTTCATACAAGCTCAAACCTTTCAGTAAATCTTCGGTCAACGCTTGATTTTGAAAATATGCCATGTCGCCGGGCGAGAGTTTTAAATTGCGTTGCTCTTTGGTTGCCGCAGCAATCAATGCCATATTCCGGCGTTCGATTTCCGAAAGCGTTTTCGGGTCGTATTTTTCTGCGGAGGTGTACCAGTAACGTTCCTCAAAATAGGTTTGCAAGGTCGGTTCATCATCGAAGCGTTTGCCATGAATCGCTTCGATTTCGGCGCGCATGACATGCAGTTCGGCAAGCGAATGTTTGCCGAGCATTTCACGTGTGATGATGCGGTCGCGATAGAAACGCAAATCGCCGGGTTCAACCTTCATATGTTTTTTCGATTCCGTTTCGCGTATCAAATCAATATTTTTGCGCTCGGTGTCATTGAGCAGGCTGTTTTTGAATTCATCGGTCGGTTCGTACCACTGGCGCGAATAAAGGTAGTCGGAAATATCGGGTTCGCGGAAGATGCGTCCGTGTTTACCAAAGACAATTCCGCGAAGCAGTGAGAGTTCTTTCAAGGTGAGCGGTTGAATCTGTTCGGGTTTAATGATTTGTTTGGCAAAATCGAATTTTTCCCAGCGGTCGAGATTAGCAAACTTTTGCCAGGTGAAACCGCTAAGCAAAGTGATGATGCAGGTGGCGAATAACCCGGCTCTTAAAATTCGCTTCAATCTGTTTGGCATAAGCTTTTCCTTTCGCATTTCAACATTCAAGGCTCGCGCTTAGATGCGACTTGAGCGAGCGCGATGCTTTACGGATTTTGTTGCAGGTATAGTTTAATCCCTGCGGCAATAGCCTGCGCCATTTTCAGTTGTCCATCTTCGGTCTTGATGAATTCGGCATCCGATGGATTGCTGAGCACCACCATTTCAACCAGCACTGCCGGGACTTGGGAAAAGATCGAACCGGTGAGCGCGCCCTGCTTGGAACCGACAAAAGTTTGCGAATCGCCGCGCGCCCCGCCATCTTTCAACACCCCCTCAAGAACGCCTGCCATGCCTTGATGAACGAAATCGGCGGCGATGCGGCTGCGGTCAATCACCGTTTGCGCGGGGCCTGTGACCCCTTGCACAGTGCCTTGCCGGTCGGGACTGTAAATGGCATAACCGTTATCCTGCGAAGCATCGCAATGCAGGCGAATCATCAAATCGGCTTTGGCGCGATTGGCAGTTTCGGCGCGCGCTTTATTGGTGACCTGTTGATTCTCTTTCTGCTTGGTCATGACAACTTTGATGCCTTCGGCTTCGAGCAGTTTTTTTAATTTCAAAGCGACGACCCAGACGATGTGAACTTCGGTGGTGCCGTTTTGCACGACACTTCCGGCGCTGGTTTCCGAAGGATGTCCGGGGTCAATGCAGACCACGCGCTTGGAAAAACCCGGCGCTTTATTTACACCTTTGAATTTGTCTGCTTGATTGGATTGGTCAGTGTTGGATTTGAATTGTGAACTTTGCGCGAAACAGCTTTGGAGAAGTAGACATAAAACAGATGTCAGAACAATGATTTTCATTGGGAATTTCCTATTTCAAAAAGCAAGGCAGCCTGTGAAGCATCATCTTTCGGCAAATCTTTCGGGGTTCGTTGTACTCTTGGGTCGATGGAATCAAAATTGGTGAATATCGAATTCACTCGTCTTTGGCTCAGGGCGATGTATTCGGGGTTGATGTCAATGCCTATGGATTTACGCTTTAGTACCTGTGCAACTCTACAGGTTGTGCCGCTACCAACGAAAGGGTCGATAACAACATCGTTTGGATTTGAGCTGGCTCGAATTATTCGCTCCAACAACGCCTCAGGTTTTTGCGTAGGGTGGTTTTCTCTCTCTTCGCTACAGTAATGGACGTGAGAAAACTGCCAGACATCGCCGGGGTTTGCGCCTGCCATGTTATTTCTTTCTCGATAATATTTTTGCGGAACTCGGATATCGTCGAGGTTAAAAGTAAATTTTTGCGATTTTGTAAAATACAAAATGTCTTCGTGTCTTGGCGAAAAGCCGTTTTTACGACCCATCCCTTGTGTGTAATGCCAGGTTATCCAACCGTTGAAGACCAGCCCTAAAGATTCTTCCATCATTAGAAATAATCTGGAGATGAATCGCACACCCATAAAGACATAAATTGAGCCAGAAGGTTTCAACAGACGCTTTGCTTCATTAAGCCATTTCAGTGTAAACGCTTCATATTCGTGCCAAGCCTTCAAATCCAGATTGTTGCCATAATTTTTGCCGAGATTATAAGGGGGGTCTGCAATAATAAGGTCAGCGGAGTCATCGGGCATTTTCTCCATCTCTTCAATTGCATCTCCGCAAATCAGTTGTGGAATCTCCATCCTTAACTCTCCTTAACCCATTGATACTTCTTCGCCATTTTTAACCAAGCATCCTTTCCCCTTGAACGAATAAATTTACCATCCAGAATTTGCAAGAATTCCCAAGTCGTTCGCCGTTCAACTGTGACATAGTGTATATCTCGTATTTGTATCTGACCAGTACCCAGAGCCGGATTGTAACTGATGTCTGATGTGGAAATGTATTTCAAATCATAAGCGGCAAACGACACTACTTCCATAATTCCATTGGTCATTGCCGTCACAATATCTTTCTCCGAATAGACGCGGTGCTTTAGAGAAAGAATGATAAAAATGTAATCCGGGTCATCAAGGTACTCGGAACGAATGCGCGCAAAAGAAGTGATATTTGGGCTTTTGCCCGAAGTTACGATGTCTTCGGCAGTCGCTTTTACATCTACATTGGCAGAAAGATATTCAACGGAGTTGTCCTGGCGTTTGAATTGCAAAACGATGTCGAAAGGGTCTAAACGTTTTCCCGCCTGAACATTGATTAACTCAAATTCATTACCGGAGAGTTCGGCTATCGTTTCAAACTGCTCTAGCGCCCAAGCTTCAACAAAAGGCCCTGCTACCTTATTTATATTTTCAAGCGGTAATCCACGTTTGAGATTGGTATGAATGAAAATTCGGTTTCTACCTGCGTCTATGGCTGCTTTGATGATAGTAGAAATTTGTTCGATGACATAGGCTGATGAATCAGGATAGGCGGAGCTTTCTTGAGGAATTTTAAAAATTACATCCATAGCTGATTGTCTTCTGAAAGAATTAGCTTGCCAGTTTATCCGATTGCTTGAAGCGCAAACAAGCAATGTGACTCTTTGATAGCTTTCAATCGCTGATGTTAAGATGAAATTTTCTATGACAAGTGTAAATCAGGTTACAGTGATTGGCGGCGGGCTTGCGGGCAGCGAAGCCGCCTGGCAAGCCGCAGAGCGCGGCGCGAAGGTTCGCCTCTATGAGATGCGCCCGATGCGTCCGACACCTGCGCACCAGAGCGCCAACCTCGGTGAAATCGTCTGCTCGAATTCACTCAAATCGGATGAGCCGGGAACTGCGCCTTTCATGTTAAAAGAGGAGTTAAGGCGCGGCGGTTCGTTGCTGCTTTCGGTTGCTCATCAAACAGCGGTTCCGGCAGGCGCAGCCCTTGCGGTTGACCGCGAAAAATTTTCCGAAGAAGTGACGCGCCGCATCAGCGCCCATCCGAATATTGAAATCATTCGCCAAGAGATTACCGCAATTCCTGCCGAAGGCGTGGTCATCATTGCCACCGGGCCGCTCACCTCGCCGGCGCTTTCTGCGGCAATCAGCCAGCTCACAGGTTCAACCCATCTCTATTTCTATGACGCGATTTCACCCATCGTTGATGCCGAAACCATCAACTACACAATCGTCTGGCGGGCGGCGCGTTACGATAAAGGCGGTGCCGATTATCTCAATTGCCCGTTTGATGAAGCCGCGTATCAAAGGTTTTACGAAGCTTTGCTTGCCGCTGAATCCGTCGCCTTGCATGAGTTTGAAGAGACCTTGTTTTTCGAGGCGTGCTTGCCAATTGAAGAGATTGCCCGGCGCGGCATCGATACTTTGCGTTTCGGGCCGATGAAACCCGTAGGTCTCGTCAATCCGCGCACCGGAAAAATTCCTTACGCGGTGGTGCAACTCCGTCAGGAAAACCTGCTTGCCGACAGTTACAACATCGTCGGCTTTCAAAATCATCTGAAATTTGGCGCGCAAAAGGCTGTGCTGCAATTGATTCCCGGTCTTGAACATGCCGAATTCATACGCTTCGGGCAGGTGCATCGCAATACCTTTATCTGTTCGCCTGCGCTGTTAAATGAAACCTTGCAAATGAAAGCGCAGCCGCGCATTCTCTTTGCGGGACAAATTTCCGGCGTCGAAGGTTATATCGAAGCGATGGCGACAGGGTTTATGGCAGGCGTCAATGCAGCGCGCATCGCACAAGGGAAAGCGATTGAAAAGCCGCCGCGGCGCACGGCAATGGGCAGCCTCACGAATTATGTCGCGAATGCCGAAGCGAAAAATTTTCAGCCGATGAATATCATGTTTGGACTGCTGCCGCCGCTCGATACAGAACTTCGCAAGAAAGCCAAAGGCAAACGCGAGCGTCATCAGGTGCAGGTTGAACTCGGATTAAAGGATTTCGATGAGTGGCGTAGCGGCTATTTATCCAACGGTTCACAATGAACAAAGCTTGAAGTGGGAACGTAAACTCCAACGACCAGCTTAGGACAGTAAGGTAGCGCAAAACGGTGAAGCAAATATTTAAACGATTTCCATTCGCCTGGTTGGTGGCGTTTTGTCTGGTGTCATTGATGCAGACTTTGGCGTTCTCGCAATCGGGCAGGCAAACTCAGCCTACAAAACCAACAACGCAAAAACCATCGGCTCCGCCCGCGCAAACCGAAACCCGCCCGCGTCGCGTCAACTCGGATGAACCCGCGAAAGATGATGACGCGCCGATTAAACTATCCGCCGATTTAGTCACCGCGATAACTTCCGTTACCGACAATGCCGGTAATCAAATCAATGATTTGACCCGCCAGGATTTCGTGGTTTACGAAGACAATAAACCGCAGGACATCGAAGGCGTCTATCGCGAAGGGCAGTTGCCTTTGCGACTGGTTTTTCTGTTCGATACGTCGACTTCGATTCGTTCGCGCTTTGATTTTGAACAGCGGGCGGCAGCGCAATTTTTCCGCAACGTGATGCGCGCCGGCGATACGGCAGCGATTATCAGCGTCTCAAGCGATGTGCGGTTGGAACTGGCGCTTACCGGCGACCTGGAACAACTGGTGCACTCCTTGGCGAACCTGAAACCGCAAGGCGCAACGGCGCTTTATAATGCACTGAGCGAAGGCGCAAAATATTTGCGTTCGGTGGAAGGTCGTCGCGTGATGGTCGTGCTCTCGGACGGTACGGACACGGCATCGGGCATAACGCTTGCGCAGGCGTTAAAAGATGTGCAGATGTCGGACATTGTGATTTATTCGGTGCATTCGACTGGAATTGCGCCTTCGCTGAATGTACAGGATTTGGGTGGCGAATTCGTATTAAAAGCCATGTGCGAAGATACCGGCGGCAAAGCATTTTTTCCGCCGATATATGATGACCCGAAAAAAGAGGTGCGCGATCTGGAGGAAATTTACAAACGCATTGCCGCCGAAGTTCGCGCCCAATATGTGCTGACCTATTATTCAAAAAACGACAGCCGCGCTAAAGTCTTTCGCGAGATTCGCGTCGAAGTCAAACGCGCGGGTTTGCAAGTCCGCGCCCGACGCGGCTATTACACATCAAAAGAACGATGAAGTATGAAATAGGAACGATGAACCACGGAAACTTTTCTATTCCTCCTTCGTCCTGAACGGCTTCATCGTTTCCAGAAAAGGATTTCACCCGATGACTGCAAAGGTTAAACTTTTACTGACGTTTTGTTCTATTGCTTTAATCGCGTTGCCCTCAATCATCATTGCACAAAGCCCGACAAAGAGAATTATGTCAAAACAAACGAATACAACTGATGACGCGGCGCTTCGCGCTCGCGCTGAACGCTTGCACCGCGATTCTATGGTTATCGATACCCACAACGATGTCACCACGCCGATTATGGATGACGGATTCGATTTGGGAATGAACGGTGCCGACCCCAACGGCAAAATTAAAACCCACACCGATTTGCTGAGAATGAAAAAAGGCGGACTCGACGCACAGTTTTTCGCCATCTATGTTGATAAAATATTCGTCAACAAAAAACCCTCGGAGGGCGGCGGCGCAGCCCGTCGCGCGCTTGATATGATTGATGTGGTTTACCATCAGATTCACCGCCACCCGGAGGTTTTGGAACCGGCAACCACGGCAAGCGACATTCGCCGCATTGCCAGGAAAAATAAGATTGCCGCACTCATGGGCATCGAAGGCGGACACGCCATCGAAGACAGCCTGGGGACGCTTAGAATGTTTCATAAACTCGGTGTGCGCTATATGACACTCACGCATACCAACACCAACAACTGGGCGGATTCCGAAGCTGATTTAAATAATCCGAATGTCAAACATCACGACGGATTGAATACGTTCGGTCGCGAAGTGGTTCGGGAAATGAATCGTCTGGGAATGATGGTCGATATTTCACACGTTGCCGATAAGACATTTTACGATGTGATTGAAACCACGAAAGCGCCGGTCATCGCTTCGCACTCATCGTGTCGTGCGCTGGCTAATCACACCCGCAATATGACCGACGATATGCTCAAGGCTTTAGCGAAAAACGGCGGCGTGATTATGATCAATTTTTATAATGGGTTCGTAGATGGTCGCAAAGCCGAATGGACGATGAAATCGCGGGCGCGCGAAGAAGAGTTGAAACAACAATACCCAAACGACGCCAAGCGCGTTGCCGAAGAGTTGAAGGCCTGGCGCGACGCCAACAAGATTGATGAAATCGGCGCAACTCCGTTTGCCATGTTGATGGATCAATTCGTTCACGCGATTAAAGTGGCAGGCATCGACCATGTCGGCATCGGCGCGGATTTCGATGGCATTCCGCTGGATGGCTCGCCAACAGGAATGGAAGATGTATCGAAATTGCCGAATATCACCATGGAACTGATGAAGCGCGGGTTTTCCGATGCCGATATTAAAAAAGTGCTGGGCGAAAATTTATTGCGCGTAATGGGCGAAGTCGAGCGCATTGCACAAAGCCTGCAAGCCGAAGCGCACAAGAAATAAATCATTCGCTTGAAGCGCATGGATTTTTCAAAAGTATCCGCCCCATGCGCTTTATCCGCCGAATCCGAAGATAAATTTTACCTTTGGGCGATAAGCAATTCACTGCTGAAAAGCAATTGAAAATTTCATAACGAGTGAAATCGAAATGCTTGACAGTCAGGCGTAGGGTCTTGTACTTTGAAAAGTCTTCATTGACAGTTGAAAAGCCAGCGTAGCTCAGTTGGTAGAGCATCGGTTTCGTAAACCGGAGGTCAGGGGTTCAAGTCCCCTCGCTGGCTCCATATTTTCAACGACTTAGCGGTAGTCCC
Source organism: Acidobacteriota bacterium (assembly GCA_040754075.1). Classification (NCBI taxonomy): domain Bacteria; kingdom Pseudomonadati; phylum Acidobacteriota; species Acidobacteriota bacterium. Next base: position 177 of record JBFMDH010000003.1, on the reverse strand, counting down.
AACTCCTTAAATCCTATTATCTACAGATTCATCTACAGGTACAACAAAAGAGAGGGTGTAAAAAATTTTGTGTAAACGGTCATAGACCCGTAGAGTTTTTATTCTACGATTGGAGGGACTATGACTAAAGAATCTTCTTCTATTAATATTGACCTGATTGACCAACTCCTCAAGGAC